>JAFAHO010000309.1 GCA_019237205.1 Hyphomicrobiales bacterium | reverse complement strand
AATCGGGCGGAGAATTCGCACCAGCCTTTTCGACGAAGAGAGCGAGCCATGCAGCGGTTCCGAAGCGCGAAGACGCTACAGAAATTCAGCTCAGTTCATGCTCAGGTCCACAACCATTTCAGTCAGGAACGTCATCTCGTCGCCCGCCAAATCTACAAACGGAGACGCTCGGCCAAGCTCGGCGAATGGCGCGCCCTCATGGCCTGACAGCCGCTTGGGTCTGGGCAAGCTATGTCACAGGCTGACGACCCGCCGTTGCTCTGACAAAGCCGTCGCGTACGCTTTCCAATATCTCGTTGGAAAGCCGGGGGTCCTCTATGGCGCGCGCCGAAAGCGCATCGTCGACAACGCCTAATGAGTTCGCGGAAATAGCCCAGATCCGCCGCGGCGAGATCGGCGCCGGCGGTCGAATACCCCGCGAGCATCTCCTTGCGGAGACCTTGGGGTGGGGTCCGTTGGCGCAAATCAGGACGCCGACCCGAGAGTGCATTTGCGTAGTTCCATCGGCTTTTAGCTGTCGCGGAACTGGACGCCTTCCTCTGCAGACGCGCTCCAAATCGCAGGTTCAAGCGAGGCCTGCGTCGATGGGAACGAGCGCGCCCGTTAATCCAGCCGAGAGATCACTCGCGAGAAAAAGGACGGTGTTGGCTACGTCGGCCTCGCTCACCATACGCTGGAGCGCCGTTTCCTCGGCGAATCGCCGCAGCGCATCGTCGACCGGCGTTCCCCCTTCGAGGGCGCGCGCCTCAATTCGCGAAAGAAGAGCTTCCGTCGCTACCGGACCGGGACCAACCGCATTGACGCGGATGCCATAACGGCCGAGATCGAGCGCCGCCGCACGGACAATGCCGAGTACCGCGTGCTTAGTCGCCGTATACAAGCCCTGGCGCGGATGGGCGCGCCACGAATTCATCGAGGCGGTTACGATGATGGCGCCGCCCCTTGCTTTCAGCGCCGGCACCGCATGTTTGAGGGTGGCCGCGACCCCCCGCACGTTGATTGCGAACACATTGTCCCACTCGGCAAGATCCAGATTCTCGGTCTCACGCCAACGTGGCACAACCCCGGCGTTCGCGACGACAATATCCAGTCGGCCCAGCCCATCGAGTGTCGCCCCGACTGCTGCGGCGATCTCCTCCTCGCAGCGTACGTCCGCAGCAACGCGCTTCCAGCCGTCTGGAGCAGAGGCTTGGGGGATGTCGCCGGGCAAGTCGACAATCGCACCTGCGACGCCCGACTCGGCGAGCCGTTGCGCGATCGCGCGTCCGAGACCTCTCGCGCCGCCGGTTACGAGCGCCGTTTTGCCGTCGAGCCCGAGAAATGATTTGGCTTGCAAGCCAGTCAGTGACATGTCCGATTCGTGCATGTTACCCCAAGTCATAGTGCTGCCGGAGCGCGCGAAACAATGCCAGCTGCCGGCGCGAAACATCCTTGACCTCACAGGGCTCAGCGTTTCGCCTTAAGCTACGCCAACCCGAAACGCTCCGGCCGACAGACCGAGATGTCTGCGCTCGCCGGGCGCCCGAGAGCGCATTCGGCAGCTAGCCGCCCCGTAAGCGGCCCAAGTGTGTAGCCTGCGTCTCCTGGTATTGCGAAGTAGAGCCCGGGGATCGCTGCCACCGGCCCTACAACGCCGCATCCATCAATCGAGGTATTGATGCCCGCCCACGTGCGGATGACGCGAAGGGACCCGAGCCGCGGCACGATGTGCTGCGCGAGGGACAGGTTGCCGATCATGCTTGAGAGCTTGTTGCGAACGATCTCTCCCGGCTTACCAAGTTCGGCAGGCCAACCGCCGCCAATCACCACTTGCCCGCCACCAAGCTGCTTCAGCGTGATCGGCCGATTCGCGTGCTGAACGAGGTGCGTGATGAACGACGCCGTGCGTTCGGTGATGTTCATGTGCAGCGGATCAGCCTCGGCCGGGAGATCGTAGCCAACCTGCGCCGCAAGGAGCTTGGAGTAGTACCCTGCGGCCAGGACGATTTTTCCTGCTTTAATGACCCCATTTGCCGTGAGGGCGCGAAAACCGCCGCCCTCCTTCTCGATGCGCAGTACCGGTTCCTCCCACAACAGGGTCGCGCCACGATCGCGCGCCCAACGCCGCATGGCGGCGTTGGCGAGCAACGGATTGACCTTGCCCTCGTGCGCGCAGAATTCCGCGCCGATGACAGCCGGTCCGAGATAAGGCGCCATACGGTCGAGTTCGGCGCGGTCGAGAATCGCGACGTCGAGACCAAGTTCCTTCTCTCGCTTTTGCTTCTTCGCAAGGAAGTCGAGCTGGCGCTGGTTTTCGGCGATCATCAATCCGCCGCTCACTTTCACCTCGCAATCGGCGCCGAGCTCCTCCTGGAACGCCGTCCAATAAGCGGCTGCAAGCTTATAGAGGTAAAGAGACTTTTCGAGGTTCGGCACGAGGTGTGGAAAACGCTCCAGGAACACGCTCTGCATCTGCACGTGCAAGCCGCCGGCGTTCGCCGTCGTGCCGCCGACATAGCCTGCATCGATCACCGCGACCTCGGCTCCCTCCTTCGCGAGATAGCCGGCGGTCGCAACGCCAACCACGCCTCCGCCGATAATGAGGATGCCGATTTCCGGCAAATTCGGATGAGGCGCGGTCACGGCATGTGCCGCCGCGCGATATCGGCAATCGCCACAGGCTTGACCGGCATGCGGGGCGCAAACCGCACGTCGTCGTCGAGCGCCCTTCCCTGGCGCCGAGCCAGGAACTGCGAAAGGATCGGACCGCAGTAGCGGCCCTGGCACGGCCCCATGCCTACGCGCGTCGCCCGCTTCAAGTCTCCGATCGATGGCCGCCCATCTGCAAGCGCCGCCTCGATTTGCGCCAGCGTGATCTCTTCGCAGCGGCAAACGATCGTCTCGGGCGTCGCGAGTTCGAGGCTGAGCCGGGGCGCGGCATAGAAGCGCCAAAGGGCAGCCTGAAATCGTCGATGACGCTCGAGCGAGCGCCGCGCCTTTTCGACATGCTTGGGCACCGCGTCAGGAACATGCCCGAGGTCGGCGGCGGCGGCGCTGCCGGCGATCGCGCCTTGCGCCAGCGCCATGCGGGCGCCGCCTAGGCCGGTGCAGTCGCCAATGGCAAACACGTCGAGGACGCTGGTGCGGCCATTCTCGTCCAGGACCGTGGTGAACTGGCCGCGCGCGGGATCGAAGACGTGGTGGCAGCCGAGCGCCCGCAGGATCTCGTTGGCCGGCTCGAAGCCGTAGCCGAGACAGACGGCGTCGACGGCGAAGCTCGTCTCGCCGGCGCCGCTTGCGGGTAACGGTGAGACATGCGCGACAAGCCCGCGCGCTCCGCGCTCGATACGCGATACAACCGACCCGTAGATGAGGGGCACTTTCGCCAGCCTCGCGCGGTACTTCAGTCCGTCGAAGGCGAGCGCCGGCGCCGCGGCGAACATCCGCACTAGGTCCGGCAGCAGCGCCTTCGCGGATACCGGCGCGATCTCGACGACCGCTGCGATCTCGGCTCCGCCAGCATTAAGCTCGCTTGCGACCTGCAGGTTGAGCGGTCCGTTACCGGCAATCAAAATACGTTTTCCCGCGAGGCGCCGATAGCTGCGCCACAGTGTCTGCGCCGCACCCGTCGTCATGACCCCTGGAAGGGTCCAACCCGGCAGCGGCACGCCGCGCTCATAAGCTCCGCTCGCCACAATCAGCCGCTGCGGATTGAAGCGCCGCACGACGCCGCGCTCGGCGCCGACTAGCTCGTGCGCGCTAAATGCGCCCCAGATATCTACCGCGCAGCGGATTTCGACACCGGCCTCTCGGGCCGCCGAAACGAGTCGAGCGCCCTCCAAATGTTGACCGTCGGGCCGGGCGACGGTTTCGCCGTCGACAATCATCTGCTTGAAGTACTGACCGCCCGGCGCCGCCCGCTCATCGACGACCGTCACTTGAGCGCCGAGACGCTGCGCCGCTATTGCCGCGGAGAGCCCGCCCGGACCGGCGCCGACAACAAGGATCTCCGGCCGCTCTTCCGGCACTGCGTCGATCAGCTTCGGCGGTTCACCCGACGCAACCTCTGGCAAAGATCGACCATAGATCTCGCGGCGCGCGGTTATCGGCCCTTCGAGCCTGGTCATACATGCCCGCTGATTGGGCTTGCCGTCGACTTCCAGGAGGCAATCCTGACACACCCCCATGCCGCAGAACATGCCGCGCGTTTCGCCGCCACGGGTCTCGCGGAACCCGACGATGCCGGCGGAGACGAGCGCGGCCGCGAGGCTCTCGCCATGTCGGCCCTCGAGAGGCTTTCCTTCGAAGGTGAGCCGGACCGTTTCGTTCATCGACCGGTCCTTAGAGCGTCGACTCGAGCCGCGAATTGACCACGAGCTCAGCAACCGAGCCGTTGTTCGGCAAGCGAAGCAGGAAGGCCGCCGCCTCGGCAATGGTCGTCGGCGCGATCCGGCCGGGGCTTACGCCGGGAAGTCCGGCAATAAAGTCAGTGTCGACGGCGCCCGGGCAAAGCGCCGTCACCCGCACACCATGCTCCCATCCTGCAAACTTCGCCGCGTGCGAAAGAGCGAGCACCGCGTG
>JAFAHO010000243.1 GCA_019237205.1 Hyphomicrobiales bacterium | reverse complement strand
CATGGGTGACAATGCGGTCGAATTCGGCCGAGGTCACGGTTCCGGCGTAAACGTTGAAGCCCCGCGCACCCTGTCCGAAGGTCTCGATCGGCTGGTTTGCTCGAAGCAGATTGATTGCGCCGAAGTTGACGAAACCGATCCCGCTCGGGCCGAACGAGACGACCCTTTCGTCGGCGATCCAGCTATCCACTGCGCCCCAGTTGTCGAGGACCATGTCGTTGGCGCCATAGGTGGTGACGGGCCCGAAATTGCGCACGCTATCGACGAAGGCGCCGGAGACGACAAACACCCCGCCGGAGATCCGATCCGGGACCCCAGGCGCGATGCCGCCGTCGCTGTGAACCGCGCCGGTTTCGAGCGAACGGACGATGAGCCGTCCGCCATTGTCGCCGCCGCCGGCTACGAAGATGCCGCCTCCGTTCACCGGCGCGCCGGGGCGGCCCGCCGTGAGCCCGGTCAGGCTCGCGGTGATCGTGACGCCTGGATCGTCATGCTGGTTCCAGAGAGTGAACGCGCCGGAGACGATCTCGACGCCGTAGCCCTTTGGTCGCCGATCATAGCCCCTGGCGTCCGCCGCGAGAATCTCGATCTTCCGAGCCTCGACATGCCCGCTGCGAACGCGATCTCGCGCGAGGATCTGTACCACCCCGGTGACGCGCAAATCGCGCAACGACAATTCACCAAGACGGTCTACGTCGACGTCGTTGAACACGGCGCGGCTGTGAGGCTCGGTCCGCAACTCGAGCGATTCGACGCGATTGTCGGTCGAAAGCTCGACGCCCTCTTCTCCAGCGGCAAAGGCCAGGGCCGGACAACCGTCGCCGCGCAGGGTCTGGCCCGGCGACAACCGAAAGGACCTTGCATCCACGAGATCGTTCACGAGCACGATCTCTCGGACCGAAACGTCTGAGGCCGCGGCAAGGAGCTCCGCGACCGTCGATGCGCGTTGTTTCGACGAGGCCATGCGACCCACTCCAATCAGCCCGCTATCTTCACGGCAGCAGCAGCACCTTGCCGGCTCCGCCGCTTCCCACGGCGATATGGCCCTCGCGCGCGTCGCTCAGCGGCAGCTTGCGCTCAATCGGGATGACAAGCTTCTTCCCGCCCACCGCCTGCGCCATGGCGAGAACCGTCTTAGCGTCCTGATGCGAGACGTAGGAGACGACCTTGACTGCGGGATAATCCTTGACGCTGGCGGGCGCGCCGGTGACGGAAGCGAATACGCCCCCTGGCCTCACTTTTCCGGGGAGCTCGTCCGCGGTCTTGCCCCGAACCGTGTTGGCGACCGCATCCACTGGAGGAAGCGCCTTCAGCGCGGCGTCATCATCGAGCGCCACGATCTCATCGGCCCCAAGGCTTTGAGCCGCCGCCGCCTGCTTCTTCAACACGCCGGCGATGACCCTTGCGCCTCGGTCCTTCGCCGTGAAAACCGCCGCGCGGCCCACTCCGCCGAACGCGCCGGAGACAAGAACCGTCTGTCCTGCCTTGATCTCTGCAGCTATCGAGATCAGCTGGTTTCCGGTCGTCGTCGCCAGAGGCAATGCGGCCGCCTCAACGAGGTCCAGGCCGTCCGGGACTTTCGCGAGAAGCTCGGCGTTGACCGCGCAGAGTTCCGCGTATGTGTGGTACGCCCACGCCAGCACGCGATCGCCGACCGCAAAACCGTGTACGCCTGGTCCGACGCGCACGACGGTCCCGGATAGGTCCCATCCCAATACGCCGGGGAAACTGACCGGTTTGAAATCCTTGGTGAGACCGGAGCGTTCCATGATGTCGATTGGATTGATGGCCGCCGCGGCGACCTTAACCAGCACCTCCCCCGCGCCGATCGCCGGATCGGCGAAGTCGCCGTACTCCAGCACTTCCGGGCCGCCATAGCGGCGAATGAACACTGCTTTCATGGCTGCGCTCTCCTCGATGTGTTACGCCGCGAAGCTCGCCGCCAGGCTCTCCGGCGACGGCGGCAATCCGCGAGCGAATAGCCTATTGGCGTTCTCGCGCCCGACTTTGAGCTTCGTATCGTTATCGAGCCGGATGTCGTCGAACCAACGCGCGGCGGAGTCCATCTGTTCGTAAGGGTAATCGACGGAAAACAGCACCCGGTCGGCGCCGATCTGCTCGATCGCCTCGATGAGGGGCTTGGTATGGAAATGGCCGCTCGTGGTGAGGTGGAAGTTGTTGTTGAAGTAATAGCCCGGCCGACGTTTCGCCTTCGCACCCCTTTCCCCTTCGCGCTGCTCGTCGAGCCGATGCTGCAGCCGCGGCAGCATGAAGGGCAAGCCCTCGCCGAGATGTCCGAGGATCACCTGAACATCCGGATATTCGTCGAAGAGCCCGCTGAGCAGAAGCCGGATCGCGTGGGTTGCGGTCTCGTAGGCGAAGGCCCAGGCCGAGCCCGCGAGCTCAGGGTATCCCTCGATTGCGCGCCGCTGGCTCGTAAGAGGCTCCCGCGGATGCAAATAGACGGGTACGCTCAGCTTCGCGACGCGCGCCCAGAATTCTCGCGCCGGCGGCTCATCGAGGTATTGCACGCGCTCGTCGGACCCGACGTTGCTGTACCCGTTGACGAGCGCGCCTTTGAATCCAAGTTCGACCACGGCGCGCTCGAGCTCATCGGCGGCCGCCGCCGGGTCCTGCAGCGCGACGGCCGCGAACGCGGACAGCCGGTCCGGATGCGCCTTTATGAACGCCGCAGCATAGTCGTTGGCGTCGCGCGCGAGAGCGATAGCGGTCTTGGGGTCCGGCACGCCCTGGACGCCGGGAGAGGTCAAGGACAGGATGCAGAACTCGATTCCCGTCCGATCCATTTCCACGAGGCAAGCCTTGGTGTCGGTCAGTCGCCGTTCGATGTCCTGGGCGTAGGCGACCCCATTGCGGCTCTCCTCCCCCTTGGCGTCCCAAAGGCTGTTGTTCATCTGGGTCGAGAAATGCTCTTCGAGGGCGATCTTTGCTTCCATCGGGCTCTACCTGAGTCGGATGCTGCGAGACTCCGCGGCCGGCAGTGCGCACGCGCGGCTTCAGATCGGTTTCAAATCAGTGAGGCCGCCTCCTCGGCGGACACCAGTTTGCCGAGCTTCCCGAACTCGTGCAGATCGCCGCCGACTTCGATTCGAATGGATTGGTCGATGCCGCCCACGCCGACCGGCGAAAATCCGCTTGCCGTGATGAGCCGCGCCACGACTCGGCCGGCCTCCGGATGGTCCGTCGCGTAGAACAGCACCGCCCGTTCGGGCGAGCGGTTCGCCGCGGAGCCGAGCGACTCGGCGCTCAACGTGCCGAATGCTTT
>JAFAHO010000205.1 GCA_019237205.1 Hyphomicrobiales bacterium | reverse complement strand
CGACGAAAACTTCGCTATAATCCTTCACGGCTCGTCCTCCTTGCGTGAGGCTCTGCCCGGCCTGTCCGGGCCAACCCTCGCAATGCGCATCGAGGGCGAGCCGCCGCCTCGGCGCAAGGACATACAGTCTTCGCTTCGCTCGCAATGACGGATCGCCTCACCGCCGGACGACGGGGCCGCTGATTTCGCCGCCCGGAATCTTCGTCGAGTGAAGGTTGGAGTAATAGCGTCCGTCCTTGAGGTCCTGGGCCTGGGTGGCGTCGATCTTGGCCTCGCCATGAAACGGGCTCGCGAGATTGCCGGGCGTTCCGACCTGGATCGGAGCATTCTCCTCCGGCGTCAGCCCGAGATAGGAGACCGGGCCGTGGAAATGGGCGCCGATCGGCGCCCCAGAGAGGCCGGAATAGGTAACCGTCCAATCGAGGGTGTTAGTGTCAGTGTCGAAGGTTCCAGTCATGAGGCCTTTGGCCGGGCTGTCGTTCGGCGGCACCTCGCCGCCGCCGGTCAAAGTAGCCTGAATCGGAATCTTGAGGGCGAGGGCCTGCGAACCGACGGTGATCAGCGCGCCGCAGGCCAAAGCCACAATGCCAGGAAGCCTATGCGTCCCACCAACCGACATGTTCTCTCCCGTTCGTCGTCTTCTTCTCTTGCGGCTGGGGCGCGGTTCGCCAGGGCCGGCGCCTCAGAACGCCAACCAGGCGTAGGCGAAAACCGAATTGTTGCCCGAGGCGTTATGCGTGCCGCCGAGAAACGAGCCGTCAAAATTGTTCGAGCCGCCGTAGAGATGCAGATACTCGGTGAACTGAATGCCGATGCGCGCGTTCCAGGTGGTGTAGTCGTAGGGACCCGGCGCGCCGTGAGCGAAGGGGATATAGGCGAGATCGAGAATCAGCCCGTCGCCTTGGGGGCTGGCTCTGTAGCTGTTCTCGAACGCGCCCAAGCCGTCTGAGAGACACGGCGCCGCAGGCGAGCCGTATATGTTGCAGTCGCTCGAGCCAGTGATGTTGAAATAGCCGAAGCCGATGCTGTAGGTGTGATCCCAGACGAAGGACGCATTGGCCTTGAAGCTGTTGAGCGTGTTGTCCAGGTTTGTCGACCCGCCGAGACCGTAAGTGGCGTTCAGCTTCTGCCATTCCAGGATGTCGGTCAGTTTCACTGTCAGGCTGTATTGATCGCCGTCGTACTGGTATTGCGAGTCGAAGCCGACGTCGAGATAGTTGTCGGTG
Source organism: Hyphomicrobiales bacterium (assembly GCA_019237205.1). Lineage (GTDB taxonomy): Bacteria > Pseudomonadota > Alphaproteobacteria > Rhizobiales > Beijerinckiaceae > Roseiarcus. The sequence goes on along the minus strand of JAFAHO010000205.1, from coordinate 2,984 downwards.
CCGTAGCCGTATTGCCGGCCGGGCGTGATTTGCCCGTACATGCCGAACGTCCCGACCATCAGGTAATGGGGGCCCCAATGCGGCTCCAGCGCAACGCGCCAATAAGGCGCAACGTTGGAAAGCGCGTCGGTCGTAGAATTGCCATCGTTGAACGCCTGCAAGACTGGGACCGGAAGTCCTTTGTAAAACGTGACAGCGCCGTACAGCATGTCGTTCCAGAAGCCATACACTCCGGCGCCGCCGACGATCTGCCCGTATCCGCTCTCAAGGTGGGTCAACGGGGGCGCAAAGGCGGGCGCCACCGTCGAGGAGATCTGCGGCCAGCCGAATGATGGCGTCGTATTCCACGGGTCTTCAACCGTCGGGGTGTTGTTGACGTCGATGCCCCAGATCGTGTCCTGACCAAACAGCTTCAGCGTGTCGGCGTAGCGAACGTCCGATGCATCCACGAACACGTTGTTGGGTGCGCCGGATGATGGTGCGCCGGTGATCTGAATGAACGAACCGACGTTGCCGATCAGCCGACCCGCGATGAAGCCGGAAACCTGTTGCGAGACGAGGTTGTCGTTGGTGTGCAGGCCGGGAGCGGGGGGCGCATCCTGATCCGAATTCGTGTGCGTGAAGCCGGCCATATACATCGCCGCGACTGGCGGGCCCGTCCAGTCGCCGCTTTGCATTGTGTAGCCGCCGATCTTGAAGCGGCGCCCGAACGGGGTCAATTCGGGAAAGGCAGTGTGGCAGGCGGCGCAGGGCTGGCCGGTCTGGCGGGCGTAACTCGGCAACGCTTCGGCCGGCCCGGCGCTCCCGGCCAGAATCGCCGCCGCGCCGGCGAGGACCGAAGCAAGGACGAGGGCGAATGCGACGAGTTTCGTCTCGATTGCGTCACGCGCAGTCGCGCACGACCGCATCGCCCCTTTGCCCATCGCGCTCTCCCTGGGTGTGTCCCAGTTTTCCTTTAAATCCGCGTCGCCCGAGGCAGCCGGATTGCGCGGCCGAATCCTCGACAATGACGCTTAGATGAAGATACCTGGAATTCAGATTGTCAAGGTCATGCGTGTTCTCGGGGTGGATTGTCAGGCCGCTTTCTTGACCCAGAGCGCGCACCACCCGGTCGCCGCGATCGTTCCGTCGACGCTCTTGCAGGCGTTCGGCGCGATGAACAGCTTGCAGCCGTCGCATTGCTTGCCGTCCTTCGGCGTTGCCTGGTAGCGCACCGCCGCCTGCGACATCTTGGCCGCCTTGGCGCCGGTCGCGCCCAGCGCGAGCAGCGGGGCTGCGCCCGCTGCAGCAATCAGGACTGTGCGGCGGCTCATGCACGAGGACGCATCGAATTTGCTCATCTTGACTTCTCCTGGACCACGCTTGGCGCGCGCTGCTCGGCTTTGATGCCTTGCAGCGTCGCTCATCGCCGGCCGAGGCAGCCCGATCGTCCGTCCCGCGAAGACGCGCCGCCCCCGACCGTCATGACTAGGCTGCGCGCGGATTCGATTTGGATCAATGGGGTCCCGCCGCGACCAATGACCGCACGACCTTTGGCGGAGCCTCCGGTCTCCCGCTCGCTTTCGCCTGCCCGCTATGGTAGGGCGAGGGAAATTGCGCCTTGCGGCTCAAAGCGGCCGCGCGCGTGCGTTGAGTCCAAGAAAAAATGACGGATATCTTTCAGGAAGTCGACGAGGAGGTCCGGCGCGACAAGGCGGCGGAATTCTGGAAGAAATACCAGAACCTGATCTTCGCCGGCGCCGCGCTGATCGTCATCGCCGCGGGCGGCTTCCGCTACTGGCAATATGAGAAGGAAAAGGCCGAGCAGGCCGCCGGCGATCAGTTCCAGGCGGCGATTGCGGCTTATGAAGCGGGCAAACTCGACGAGGCGAACGGCGGCTTCGCCAAGCTCGCGGCCGAGGCGCCGGGCGGCTACCGGATTCTGGCCCAGATGACGGAGGCCGGCGCAAAGGCTGCGACCAACGCGCCCGCGGCGATCTCCGCCCTCGACGCCATCGCCGACAACGCCTCGGTCGACCCGCTGTTTCGCGACGCGGCCCGACTGCGCGCCGCGCTCCTCAGGGTCGACCAGCCGGGCGAAGAACAGGCGGGCGCCGCCGCGCTTACGTCTCTGGCCGGGGCTGAGGGACCCTACCGGCGGCTCGCGCGCCTGAGCCTCGGCGCGCTGGCGCTAGGGCGGGGCGAATACGACGAGGCGGGCAAAGAGCTCGACCTCGTGCTCGGCGACCCTGCGGTCTCGCCGACCGAGCGACAGCTCGCCGAGCGCTGGCTCAGCCTCGTCGCCGCCAACCGGACGGCGGCCAAGTAGAAGCACAGCGAAAGGCCATTTGCGGGTGAGCAAGGTCGCGATCATCGGCCGGCCGAACGTCGGCAAGTCGGCCCTGTTCAACCGGCTTGTCGGAAAGAAGCTCGCCCTCGTCGACGATCAGCCTGGCGTCACGCGCGACCGGCGCGAAGGCGAAGCGCGGCTCATGGATCTTGCCTTCACCGCCGTCGACACGGCGGGGCTCGCGGAGGGCGACCCCGAGACGCTCGCGGGCCGCATGCGCGCGCAGACCGAGACCGCGCTTCTCGATTGCGATGCGATCCTTTTCGTCATCGATGCGCGCGCCGGGATCACGGCGGCCGACCGCCACTTCGCCGCGGCCGTACGGCGCGCCGGCAAGCCCATCATCGTCGTCGCCAACAAGGCCGAGGGCATGGCGGGACGCGACGGCGCCTATGAGGCCTTCGGCCTCGGCCTCGGCGACCCGATCGCCTTTTCCGCCGAGCATGGCGAGGGCCTAGGCGATCTCTACGACGCGCTTCTCGAAGCGCTCCCGACCGCCGCGCGCCTCGACCCGGACGAAGAGGAGGAGCCGGCGCCGCTCGTTCTCGGCGAAGAGGAGGACGGCAGCGAACTCGATCCGGCGAAGCCCTTGCGCATCGCCGTGCTCGGCCGGCCGAACAGCGGCAAGTCGACGCTGCTCAACCGCATTCTCGGC
>JAFAHO010000109.1 GCA_019237205.1 Hyphomicrobiales bacterium | reverse complement strand
GCGCCGCCGATTCGTCGGCGCCCCCGAGCGCGCTCAGGGCTTCCTCAGCCGGCAGCCCGAGCGCACGCAGGATCCCCAGAACGACGTCCTGCACGTCATTGGGCGACAGCCGCGCTTCGCTCGCCGAGCGCATGGCCTGGATGACGACGCCGAAGACGAGATCGAAGCCGACCTCGATCGAAAAAGACGCGAGCCGCCCATCTCTTTGCGCAAGCCGCAGGTTCGTCTTCAAGCGCTCGCGGGCGGCGCAGGCGACATTCGCAAAGTCCCAGGCGCCGCGGGCGATGAACGCTCCCCAGGCGGGATCGCGCTGGGCCTCGCTTATGAAAGCCGCGCAGCCCGCAGCGATTCTCCCCACGGGGTCGGCGACGGAGCGCCCGCTTGCGCCGGCGACGTCTTCGAACGCTTCCGCCAGCTCCACGGCGACTGCGGCCCAGAGGTCGTCGAGGCTTTTGAAGTGAGAATAGAAGGCGCCCTTCGAGAGGCCCGCCTGCCTCGTCACCTCTTCGACGGTGACGGAAGAAAAGGGCCGGGTCGTGAAGAGACGCCGGGCGGCCTCGATGAGCTGCCCCCGACTCCGGGCGCGCCGCTCGCGACCGATTTCCCCGCGCCGTTTCAGGTCGACTCTGGCCATTTCCGGCCTCCTTCATGCACCCTAAGAAAATTCTTTGCACCGGACGAAACTTTCATATTGACTATATAGTCGAGATGACCTAAATGTGCAACATTAATTTTCCGAGAGGGAACCGCCGATGGAACACTCCGCAACAAAAGCCGCCCCGACGGGGGAATACGACGTCGCAATCGTGGGGGCCGGCCCGGTCGGGCTGATGACGGCCAATCTGCTCGGACTGGCCGGCCTCCGCGTCGTCCTGTTCGAACGCAATTCGGGGCTGGTGGGCCTGCCGCGCGCCATCGTCTATGACGCCGAGACCCTTCGCCTGTTCGTCCAGGTCGGGCTCTTCGACGAGATCGCGCCGGGCCTCGTGCGAAATCCCCATGTCCGCCACGTCAATGCGCGCAGCAGAGCGCTCATGGCCGCCCAATTCCAGCACAGCCTCTATGGCCATTCGCCGCTCGGCACCTTCTATCAGCCGGAATTCGAAAAGGTCCTGCTCAAAGGATTGTCCCGCTTCGGCAGTGTCGGCGTCGCCTTCGAGCACGCCGTAGGCCGCCTCGAGCAGAACGAGCGCGGCGTGACGATGACGATCTCGACCCCCGGCGGAGAGCGCAAAGCGAGGGCGGCCTACGTCGTCGCCTGCGACGGCGGAACGAGCGGCGTCCGGGAACGGCTCGGCATCAATCTTAAGGGCTCGACCTTCGCCGAGCGCTGGCTGGTCGTCGACGCTGTCGTCAGGGACCACAACGTCAGGGGAATCACCTTCACCTGCGATCCGCTCCGCCCGGCCGTCGAACTGCCGGCGGTCGGCGACCGGGTCCGCTGGGAGTTCATGCAGTTGCCGGGCGAGAGCGAGGACGAGCTCAAGAGCGACGTCGCCGTCCGCGCGCTCGTCAGGCGCAAGGCCGGGATCGGCGCGTTCGAGATCGAGCGCAAGGCCGTCTACACGTTTCATGCCCGCGTCGCCGATCGGTGGCGTGTCGGCCGCGTGTTCCTGGCGGGCGACGCCGCCCATCTGATGCCGCCGTTCGCGGGGCAGGGAATGAACGGAGGCATGAAGGACGCGCTTAATCTGTCGTGGAAGCTTGCCGCGGTCCTGACCGGACAGGCCTCGGAAGACATTCTCGACACTTATCAGATCGAGCGCGCGCCGGTGGTGACCAGGATGGTGGAGCTGTCGCGACGTCTGGGCTCGGTCATCATGCCGACGAGCCCGACCGTGGCCGCCGCGCGCGACGCGCTGTTCGCCTGTCTCAACCTCTCGGGCCGCTTCCGGGCCTTCATCGGCCGCGGCGGCATCATCCCACCGCCCGCGATCCATCGCAGCGCCTTGACCGCAAGCGGAAAAGACGCCTTGATCGGTCAAATGGCGCCTCAGCCGGCGGTCAGGTCGTCACAGGGGGAAGCGCAGCTCGACAGGTTCCTCGCCTGCCACCAATGGCTCGCGCTCGGATTTGGGGCCGATCCCGCCTCGATGCTGTCCAGTCGCGACCTCGCCATCCTCGACGCTCTGGGCGCGCGGTTCGTTTGCCTCAACGGGCTCGGCTCAGCCAAGAGCCAGAGGACGTTGGCCTTGCAGTGCAACGATTCCCGCTTCATCGCATGGGCCGAAAAGCACCGTGTTGGCGGTCTGCTTATCCGCCCCGATCGTTTCATCGCGGCGAGGCTGAACGCGAGCGCCGACCTCGCTGTGCTGAACTCGTTCGCCGTCGCACCGGCCGCCGCTCAGTCGCGCGCCGCCTGACAACCGCTTTCCAAGGAGGAATCCCACGATGCATTCGCCGATCGCCAAAGTAGGGCCGGGCAGCGTCGAGCTGCCGCGCAGCGCCACGCCCATCGTCAAGGCCAACGATCTGTTGTTCGTCTGCTTCGCGCGCCCCGATCTCGCGAAGGCGGAGCAGTATCTTCGCGACTTCGGCCTCGTCGTCGTCTCGAAGTCCGAGGACGAGCTCACCCTGCGGGGAACCGGCCCGAGGCCTTACATCTATCGCGTCACCCGAGGCCCCAAGGCCCGATTCGTCGGGCTCGGGCTCGCGGTCCCGAGCGCCGATGACCTCGAGACCCTTTCGAAGCGATTCGGACGCCCGATCGAAAGGTCGAACGCCCCGGGCGGAGGCTCGGTCGTGCGCCTTCAGGACCCGGAGGGGGTCGAGGTCGACGCGCTGCATGGCTACGCGCCGTCCGAGCTGCTGCCGACGCGGCCCGCGATCCCGCACAACGCGCCGAGCCAGATCGTGCGGGTGAACGACACTCAGCGGCCGGCGCTCGAGCCGCCTCAGGTCACCAAGCTCGGCCACCTCGTCCTCGAAGCGCCTGACTTCGAGCGAAGCGTGCGCTGGTACATGGATACGTTCGGATTTATTCCGTCAGATGTCATGTGCCTGCCGGACGGGACGCCGGTCGGATCGTTCATGCGGCTCGACCGCGGCGACCAGCCGACCGACCATCACACGTTGTTCGTCGCGACCGGGCTCGAATCCAAGGCCGACCATGTCGCGTTCGAAGTGGTCGACCTGGACGCGGTCGAGATGGGCCAGCAGGTCATGATGGCGCGTCGCTACCGCCATGCCTGGGGCGTCGGGCGCCATCTCTTGGGCAGCCAGATCTTCGACTATTGGCGCGACCCTTGGGGGCAGAAGCACGAGCATTACGCCGACGGCGATCTCTTCGACGCCAACGTGCCGGCCGGCTATCACACCCTGGACCGGGCCGGGCTCTATCAGTGGGGCCCGGACCTGCCTGACGACTTCGTCGACGCCAAGATGACGCCGCGCCGGCTCCTTAGCGTCATCAAGACCGCCGTGACCGACAGGCAGCGGTTCAATAAGATGATCGCGCTCAAGAACAGCGTCGCGAAGCCTGCGCGCCCATGGCGCTGATCACGACGCCGCCAAAGTCCGGAGGAAACCCCATGGCTGTCCGAGACCTCGCCGATATCGCCGCGATCGAAGCCGTTCCGCTTGCCGAGCGCGCGCTGCCCGAGAGCACCTATGCGGCGCTCGTCGCGAGCGCGAAGCGGATCCCGGGCGCCAGGGCGCTTTCCTTCTTCCTGTCGGCCGACCGCCTCGACGAGACGCATCACTGGACCTACGCCGAGCTCGTCGCCGACATAACGCGCGCGGCGAATTTATTCGCCGCCCTCGGCGTCGCGGCCGAGCGTCCCGTGGCCTATGTCCTGCCCAACCTGCCCGAGACCCACTTCGCGATCTGGGGCGGCGAAGCCGCCGGCGCGGCGCTCGCCGTCAACCCGTTGCTCGAACAGAAACAGATCGCGGACATCCTGCGCTTCGCCCGCGCTTCGGTCGTCATCACGCTCGCTCCGGCTTTGAACCCGAAGGCGTGGTCAGGCCTCGCCGAAGCGTTCGCTTCGCTTCCGGACCTGAAGGCGATCGCCTTCGTCGACATGGCCGACTACCTGGACGGCGAGCCGCGGGCCGCCGCGCGCGCCTCGATCCAGAAGGCCGCGGCCGGCTCGCGGCTGAAGGTCGTCAACCTGCGCGAAGCGATGCGCGAGCAGCCTCCCGACCGGCTGGTCCCGCCGCACGCGATAAGGGCCGACGACATATCCTCCTACTTCTGCACCGGCGGAACGACAGGCGCGCCGAAGATCGCCGTCCGGACGCATCGGAACGAGGTGTTCGACTCCTGGTCGGCTTCGAAGGCGATGGAGACCGACGGATCGCCCGGAACCATCCTCTGCGGCTTGCCGTTGTTCCACGTGAACGGTCAGCTCGTCACCGGACTTCAGCCGTGGATGCGCGGCGACCGTGTCGTGATCGCCACGCCCGAGGGCTATCGGGGAAAGAACGTCATCGCCCGGTTTTGGGAGATCGTATCGCGCTACCGCGTCACCATGTTCTCGGGCGTTCCGACCCTTTACGCAGCCCTGATGCAGACGCCGGTCGGCGACAACGACATTTCCAGTCTCCGGTTCGCGGGCTGCGGCGCCGCGCCGATGCCGTCGGCTCTCATCCGTGCGTTCGAAGCAAAGACCGGAGTGAAGATTCTCGAGGGTTACGGCCTTACGGAAGGCGCCTGCGTTTCGTCAGTCAATCCGACCGCCGGCGAGCGGCGCGCCGGCTCGATCGGACTGCCCATCCCTTATCAGCGGATGGAAGCCGTCGTGCTTGACGGCGACGGGCGCTTTCAGCGCGTGGCCGACGTCGACGAGGTCGGCGTCGTCGCGATCAGCGGGCCCAATGTCTTCAAGGGCTATCTCGACCCTAGCCATAACGCCGGCGTCTTTATCGACATCGACGGCGAGCGCTGGCTCAATACCGGGGATCTCGGCCGACGCGACGCGGACGGTTATTTCTGGCTGACCGGGCGCAAGAAGGAGCTGATCATTCGGGGAGGACACAATATCGATCCCCGGACCATCGAGGAGGCCCTGGCGAGCCATCCGGGCGTCGCCCTGGCTGCGGCGATCGGAAGTCCTGACGCCTACGCCGGCGAGATTCCTGTCGCCTACGTCCAGCCGAAGCCGGGCGCAACGATCACCGAGCAGGAGCTGCTGGAGCACGTGGCGCTGACCATCCCCGAACGGGCGGCCATCCCGAAGCGGATCAAGATCTCCCCGTCGCTGCCGGTGACCGCGGTGGGGAAACTGTTCAAGCCCGCGCTGGTCGAGCGCGAGATCGAGGAGACCATCCGCGCCGAGGCGGACCGCGTCGGGGCGACGGTCACGTCCGTCACGGTCGAGCGCGATCCCCACGTTGGCCTCAGCGCGATCGTCAGGGCCGCCGCGGGCGCGGAGAAGATGAAAGAGGCTCTCGGCCGCTATGCTTTCCGGTCGGAGGTGATCGCGGGATGAAGCCGGAAACGGCGAGCATGCAGACCCGCCTGTTGCAATGTGCCTCGGGCCCGAAGCGGGGGCGCCTTCGATATTCGCGAAATCCCGCGCCGCAGCCCTGGTCCGGATGAGGTCGAGATTGCGGTCGAAGCCGCTTCGATCAACCCGATCGATGTTTGTCGCGCCGCCGGCTATGCCCGAAGGCTGCTGTCCGTGATGGGGGCGTCACGGTTTCCGATGACGCTCGGCAATGATTTCGCGGGCATGGTCGTCGCCGCAGGCCGGGGCCGCTCCTCGGCCCTCGCGATCGGAGAACGCGTCTACGGCGTGAAGCCCGTTTCGAACGACGGGACGCACGCCTCGCATGTGCTCGTGAAGGCTCCCTATGTCTGCAAGACGCCGGCGAAGAACGAGCTTCAGGACCTCGCCGCTTTGCCCTACAGCTTCGTCACGATGTGGCTGGCCGCGGCGGGAGCGGGATCAGGCGTCAGAACCCCGGGGGAAAGAAGGTCCTCATCCATGGCGCAGCCGGCGGCCTTGGAATGTTGGCTCTGCAGACGCTGTCTCATTGGGGAGCCCAAGCAACCGCCATCGCCAAAGCGTCGGACCTTGCCGCCTGCCTTAAGGCCGGCGCCACGAATGCGGTCGCCCGCGACGACAACCCGTTCGCAAAATTGAGAGGAGCCTTCGACGCGACGCTCAACTTCCTCGGACGACGAGTCGAGGTTGCTCTCGCGCCTGCTCGTCGTTGTTCTCGGATGGTCGTGCGTCTTGTTCTTCGGTCACGGTCTACTATGGGATGTCGACGCGCTGACGCTCGTCTTGGCCGCGCTCGGAGCGATCCTGCGTCGCGAGCGCGGTGCTCCTGATCCTCGAACTATGGCCTGTTCAGGATGTCGCACGAAGGCTTCGACGGACTCGTCAGGATCCTGACAAAGGGCGCAGAGATCGCCGCCGACTCAGAGAGGTACGTTCGAAGTTCGGCGCCGGCGCCTGCCAGGGGCTCACCGTCGGCTATTGAGACGCGAGGCGCGAAAGGGCAAGGCGAGCCGCCCACCGCTGCCCTACTTTTCCGGCATGCGGCGTCGCGCGATCCTCTGATTTCCTGACTCGAGGGTCAGCGGCGCCCCCGGTGCGATGACGCCAAGAAGCCTCAAGAGCGACTTCAGGAATCTCCGCGAACGCGACCCCGAAGGATGACGCCGTCCCTTCGCTCCCCCGCCATTACAGCGGTCTCAACGCTACTACGACGGCTCCGTCCCTTGGCGGCGCTTCGCTACTGTCGGCCTCGCTTTTCGGGCTTGGGCCTTTCGCTTGGCATCGCCGCCGAAGGTTCCCGCAGTTCCACATAAGAGCCTGAGACAGGATCGCGCCGCCTCTATGCCGGACGCCGTCTGGCCCGTCAGCAGGCATCGGCCAGACTGATCCCGGCGCAACATCACTCGCCGGTTTCGACGTCGTTTGAGTGCTTTCGACACATGAACGGCGGTTCACTGGTGTTCGCCTTCCTGTCTCCTACCTAACGTCTCACGGCGCCTTTTCCGTAACGCTCTCGACCCTGGCTTTTGACCAGCGCCGCTTACGGTGGTTTGCGACCGCTCCTGCAAGCCGATCGCGGGGACCTACCCCCATCTCTCTCGCCGCTTGCTGCGGCACACTGATGTCGGCGACCCATGGCCGGTTAGGTCTGTCGAGGGTCACGTCTTTCGCGCGGTTGGGATAAACCGGTTGGTTGTGATCGCTGTCGGTCGTTGCGATGTGCCTTCGGCGTATTTTCGGCTGAAGACCGTGCTCGCGCATCAGGTGTCTGATCTTCTTATGTTTGACGACCATCCCTCTATGGCGCAGCTCGGCGCGAACCCGCCGCCAGCCGTAGCATTCAAACTCGTCGCAGATCGTGGAAATGGCTTCGACGATTGCTGTGTCGTCGACCGGCGCTGGCGCGGCGTCATAGTAAGTCGAGCGGGCCATTCCCATCAGCCGGCATCCTTCGGCGACGCTGAGGCCCGCGGGCCGACAATAACGGACGTACTCGCGCTTTTCAGTTGGGGTGCGCTTCTGAGAGCCCC
>JAFAHO010000444.1 GCA_019237205.1 Hyphomicrobiales bacterium | reverse complement strand
CCAGGTTGGTTGGTCGGCAAATGCGGCTCAATCTTCGACCATTGGTCATCGCTGAACCAAAACAAATCCGCACTCATCGGCTTGGCTCCCATTCGGTTGACCAAGCTCTTGAATCAACACATGGTTAATTAGGTCTTAACCCTAGCTCGAAGGCATTGCTAAGCGCGATGTGCTGTGGTGCACTCGAGTTCATTGCCGCGCCTCCCGCTTTAGTCCGGCAACGGCAATCAGCGCGGTCTCGGCCCGGTCAACGTCGCGTTTGCGCGCAAACAGATCGGCCTGCGACGGCCAGCGAGCGATAGCGCGCGTGCGGGCAAGGTCCTTGTTCTCGGCGCCGGGCGGGATGTCTGCGAGCCGCTTCCATGTCGTCGGAGTAAGGAAGACGATCGGTAGGCTGAGCGTGCCGCACACGCCTTCGATGACGCCGCGGGCCCGGCCGAAAGCGAAGGCGCTGGCCTTGGCGTCTGTTTGCCGGGCGCCGACGAACTCGCCGTCGAGCGCGCGCGCGATAAACCGAAGATTAGAAGGGAACGTCGTCATTCCGCCCCCTTGGCCGCGCCTCCCGCGTATCGATTCCCCAGGCCGCGAAGGCTCGGCGTGCATCGTCGATTGAGCACACGATCACTGGCGGTGTTCCGAGCGCAACGAGGCATTCATGAATGGCGCGCTGAGCCTCCGATAGGCTTGCGCCCAGCGCCTTTACCTCGAGAAAGAAAGCCCGGCCGCCCGGCGCCACAACGATGAGGTCCGGGATCCCGGCGACGACACCTGTCCAGCGCATCCTGGCCGCCTCGGCTTTTGATCGGAGGCCACCGTTCGGGACGTGAAAAACAAGAACATCGGGCGCGACGACCCGGATCCATTCGACAATGCTGACCTGATTGCGCGCCTCACGGTTGAGGTCGCGTGGTCGCTGCGCCCGTTCGAGATCGCCGCTGACGCCCTGAACTGCAGGGAGGGGTGCGCTATTCGAGATGCGGATGCCGCTGGCAAGCATGTCCGCACTTCGAGGGCCCGCGCTATTCAGATAGCGCGCGGCCCTCGAGCATTTTTGGGCGGCCACCGATCAAGCGTCCTCCCCGGTTAGGTGGCGCCGCAAGGCGCGAAGCGACGCAACGTATCGGCCGCCGACCTTCCGAACGGGAATATTACCCTGCGCCGCGAGGTGGAAAACTTGCCTGGGCGTGCGGCCTATTTCACGCGCGATTGCTGTGACGCCCCACAACAAATCTTCGTTCAGGAGCTTCGAATCGTCTGCTTCATGTTTCAACATCACACTTCCTTTCCATACTGCACACTGTGCATTTATTGCCCAAAAAAGAGCACTTTAGTACCCTGGTATATTCCCCTTGATCCCCGAGAGCGCCGCAGTCAGGTCGATGACGAGCGCAGTTGAAGCTTTGTTCATTTTCTCAAAAACTGACACAAAGTCGACAATACCCCCGAAGACAAATTTACCAGCGGAAAAACCTTCACCTCCCAGATCAACATACCAAGCCCTTTTTTCGTTGCTTATAACTTCGCTTAAGAACTGACGAATTGGCCCGGCCAAAAGACTTCTAATACCTGCGGACACACGAAGCATTGCGCCGACTGGCATTTGGCGTTCCAGGAGAACCCGCATAACGCACGCAATGATTGCCTCGTCGGTTGAAAACAAACGTCGGGTCCCTGTCCCCTCCCTATCAGTTCCGTGAACGGGAATAAGAATTCCACACGCGGCCCAGTGCTGAACGCTTCGAGCATTCGCTCGTGCGATCCTTGCCAGATCGGTAACAGTTAGTTCGCCAAACTTGCCGCTCATACAAAATGCGTACTATGCACTACGGCTCCTGTCAAACGCTTTCTGTTAGTGCCGGGTGATGGCGGCTTCATGTCGCGTTTCATGTCGCGTGGAGTCGCCGTCATTCCTTGGAAACCCGCGGAATTGCTTGGGTCATGTTGGGAGGCGATGCGACATGAAAAAGGCTGGCCTCCAAGGGCCAGACTGGCTCTAAGCCGTTGAAAGGAAAGCTGGTGGGGGAGGTAGGACTCGAACCTACGAAGGCTTAGCCAGCGGATTTACAGTCCGCCCCCTTTGCCGCTCGGGACACTCCCCCTCGTCCGATGAGGTTTTCCTGACCCCCGGGGACGTAAAACGCCCCGGCAAGCCGGGGCGACGGGGCTTATGTTGCCTTGCCGGGCGGGCTGTCAACTGGAAAAAGCTCCTGTTCGACCCGCAGCGCGAGCAGCGTCCTGTCGCTGGTCTCGCAGGGCGGCAGGGCGTAGGGCTTGATCTCAAGATCACGGCCTTAAAAGGGGCTCTTGATGACACGCAAACGCAACCGGCGCGGCGCCGCGCCGCTTCCTCCGGGGCGCGAGGAGCGTCGCCCGCCGCGCGGCGCCAGGGCCGAGGGCGCCTTAGCGCCCGTGACGCAGCCGGACCCAAGCCCCGCTTTGCGCGATGCGCGGCGCGAAAAACCGCGCGAAAGGCGCGAGGCGGAGGCGGCGCGCATCTACGGCTTTCACAGCGTCGAAGCGGCGCTGAAGGCGCCGCGCCGCGAGCCCATCCGCCTTTACGCCACAGCGGCGGCGGCCGAGCGGCTTCAGCCGGAGATTGCGGCGCGAGGAATCGAAGTGCGAATCATGAGCCTCGACGAGATCGCGGCGCGCGCGCCGCGCGAGGCGGTGCATCAGGGGGTGCTCCTGGAGGCGCGCCCGCTCGCGCCGATGGATATTTCCGAACTGCCGGAGAAGGGCCTCGTCATCGTCCTCGACCAGATCACCGACCCGCACAACGTGGGGGCGATCTTGCGAACGGCTGCGGCGTTCGCGGTCGACGCGCTCCTCACCACCGAGCGCCATTCGCCGGAATTTTCGGGCGCGCTCGCCAAATCCGCCTCAGGCGGGCTCGAGCATGTGCCAATATGCACAGTCACCAATTTGGCCCGCGCCCTCGATGAAATGGGCGACATGGGCTATCTGCGCGTCGGCCTCGATTCAGAAGGCCCAGTCCCGCTCGCGCGCGTCGCGCTCTCCCGCCCGCTGGCGCTCGCGCTCGGCGCAGAAGGCAAGGGCTTAAGGCGGCTCACCCGTGAGCGCTGCGACGTGCTCGCGCGCCTCGAACTCCCCGGCGCGATCAAGAGCCTCAACGTGTCGAACGCCTGCGCGATCGCGCTGGCGCTGGCTTACGGGAAGCTCGAAGCCGGCAAGTGAGGGCTGCGCCTCGCGGCCGCCTCCGG
>JAFAHO010000442.1 GCA_019237205.1 Hyphomicrobiales bacterium | reverse complement strand
CCGCCGCCACCGCCACGCGCTGATAGGGGCTTGTCGTCCCGCCTTTCACCAGCGGATGGTTCATGCGAAACCAGGCCGCGCTCGGTCCTTTGAAAAACCGCCCCTCGGCGAGCCTGTTCTCGACCAGGTCCCCGTAGCCGGTGGCTTGACCCGGGAAGCGCATCGATACGACCGGGCTTTCGTGCGGCGGCTTCGGCGCTTGCGGCGGCGGATGGCCCGGCGTGCCTTGCGGAATTGGCAGGTCGCCCTCCCGTTGCATTAGCGCCGTGAAGCGGGCGATGTCCTTGCCCTCGGCGATCAGCCGGCCCGAGTAGTGGCCGGCAGTGCGGCCGAGATAGTCCTCCGTCATTTCGATCCGGCATTCGCCGATCGGGGCCGGCCGAAAGAGATTGACTGTCAGTCGCGCCACATGCGTGAGGCCCTCCGCCGCCGCTGCGCGCTCGATCGCCCGACAAATCAGCGCGGACGGCGGGCCGGCGTGCTGATGATCGGGGCGCCACGGGCCGCGGGTGAGGGGACTCGCCTGAAAGACGCCTTCGCTGAGTTCGACGTAAGCTGCGTCCAAGATCCGGCCCCCCCGCTTCATCCGCCGCGTCGGCGACGTTCGGGATTTGCGCTACGGCGAGGCCCGGCGCAAGAGAGCGGCGGATTGGCCGTGCGAGCCTATGTTTCCAATCGACAGTCCGGTATCGCTGGCGTCCAGCGAGACAATGAAGCGCCTGCGCCATGACGATTGAGACGATCTTTTCCGCGATCGAACGCGCGGGCCTCGCCGCTCGCGGCGCGTTCCGCTTGGCCCAGTCCGAGCGGACGGGGGCGCTCGCGGGCTTACGGACCATCGTGCTAATAGGCGTAGCCGGGCGGCGCGGTTGGGACGCGTACGCGGCGAGTCCCGAAGCGCGCGACGGCCTCGACCATCCGCTCGACCGCTTCAGCCTCCGCATCATCGACGCGCTCGGCGCCGACCTCGGCGGCGTCGCGCTCTATCCCTTCGGTGGCCCGCCGCACTGGCCGTTCCAGCAATGGGCGCGGCGGGCGGAGCCGGTTCACCCATCGCCGATCGGCGTCTTGATCCACCCGACTTACGGGCTCTGGCACAGCTATCGCGGCGCGCTTGCATTCGTTGATGCGATCGCGGTCCCCGCGCTCGAAGCCTCGCCGAGCCCTTGCGAGACCTGCCGCGGGCGACCCTGCCTTAGCGCCTGTCCCGTGGGGGCGTTTTCTGTCGACGGCTACGACGTCGCCGCCTGCGCCGCGCATCTGAAGAACGCCGCGGGCGCAGTCTGCATGACGGGCGGCTGCCTCGCGCGGCGGGCCTGCCCGGTCGGCGTGGAGCACCGTCACGCGCCCGACCAGGCGGCCTTCACCATGCGCGCGTTTTTGCGGGCTCGTGAAGACGCGGGCTAGGGATTCCTCGCCGTCACGATCCAGATCGCGGCCCCGAGCGGCACGCTCTCGCCGACCATCCGGGCGGCGAGCGCGGCGCGAATGTCGGCCGCCGCGGCGGCCCTGACAGCCTCGCTCTGGCCGTCGAGCATTCGGCTCGTCGGGCCGATCGCCAACGCGCCCTCCACGGCCGCGTCGAGTCCCCGGCCGATCGCGATGTCGAGATCGAGGTCTTGCGGCGCAACGACGATGTCGGCAAAGCCCGCCTCGCTCAAGATGAGCCGAACGCGCGCTTCGTCGGCGAAAGCGAACGGTCCGGGGTCTTCGGGGCCGACTTCCGGCAGCGGAGGCGCATGTTTGGCGGCTTCGCGCAATGGCGCGATCATCCACGGATTCTGCTTCGCCTCGCGCCAGCAGGCGAAGGCGAGCCTTCCGCCGGGTCGAACGCCCCGCCGCAAGTTGGCGAAAGAAAGCGCGGGGTTAGCGAAGAACATGACGCCAAAGCGCGAGACGACAAGATCGACCGAGCCTGGCGCCATCTCGTGCACGGTCGCGTCGGCGAGAACGAAGCGCGCGGGCAGGTTTGGCGGAGTGCGCTCGCGGGCGCGCTCCAGCATGGGCTCGGAAATGTCTAGCCCGAGGACCTCGCCGCCGGGCGCGACGCGCATTGCGAGGTCGATCGTTGTCGCGCCGCAGCCGCAGCCGACATCGATCACCCTTTCGCCAGGCTTCGGGTCCGCCGCTGCTATCAGCCGCTCGGACACGGGCTTGAGGACCTCGTCCTGGTGGTCCTGACGGTCCCGCCACCGCCGCCCGGCGGCGCCGTTCCAATATTCAGCCTGGGCCAGGTTGTCGGCATGGAGCGGCGCTTCGGACATTTTGAAACCTTTCACGCCGGCGAAGCGAGCGGCTTGCCGTTCTCCACGACATAGGTTGCGACGATGACGGTTTTCGCCGGGCCGTTCTGGCCGCTGTGCGGGACGCCTGTCGGCGCCTGATAGGCGTCGCCCGGCTTTAGCGAGAACGTGCCAATGCCGTCAATCGAAAGCTCGGTCCCGCCTTCGATCACATAGCCGGATTCCACGCCGGGATGGGTATGGCGCGCAATCGCAGCGTCCGGCTCGATCTCGACCTTCATCTCGACGGTGACGTAATTGTCCGCCGGTCCGTCCGTCTGTTTGAGGAGCGTGCGTTTCAGACCTGGGGTCGCAGCGGTTTGCGCGTCGACCCCGGTTGCTATGAAGCCGCCAGCCGCGCACAAAGCGCAAGCGACGAAAACACGTCTGGTCAGCATGAGTTCTCCTCCTGTCATTCGGCCGCTTCGGGCGCGCGTTCGAGATGGGGGTCGTGGCCGAGCGCGAGCGTGATGACGAGCGCGACCACGGCGCAGGCTGCGACCGTCGCGAGGCCCCAGGCGAAGCTGCCGGTCGCGTCCTTGATCCAGCCCATGACGAAAGGTCCGAAATAGCCCGAGAGATTGCCGATCGAGTTGATCGCCGCGATCCCGGGCGCGACCGCCGCGCCCGCGTGGAACGCCGTCGGCAGCGTCCAGAAGATCGGCAGCGAGGCGTACACGCCGAAGGAACCGACGGTCAGCGCGATCATCTTCGTTGTCGGGTCGGTCAGGAGGGCCGAGGTTCCGATGCCGATCGCCGCCAGCGCCAGCGAGATCGTGAGATGCATGGTGCGCTCGCCCATCCGGTCGGAGCGCATGCCCCACCAGACCATGCCGAGAAAGCCCACGACATAGGGAATGGCGTTGACCCACCCGGTCACCGCGATCGAAACGCCAAAGCCCTTGACGATCGTCGGCAGCCAGAAGCCGACGCCGTAGAGGCAAGCGACGTTGCCGAAATAGACGAGCGAGAGCGCCAGCACGCGATAGTCGTAGAGACTCGCGAAAATGCCGCCCGGCGACACGTGTTCGCGCCGTGCGTCCTCTGCGTCGAGCCGCCGTTTGAGCCAGCCACGCTGGTCGTCGGACAGCCAGCGCGCCTCCGCCGGGCGATCGGTCAGGTAGAAGAAGGTGACGACCGCGAGAATGATAGACGGGAGCGCCTCGACGACAAATAGCCATTGCCAGCCCCTCAAGCCGCCTGCGCCGTCGAGGCCGAGCAGCGCCGCCGAGACGGGGGAGCCGACCGCGGAGGAGAGCGGAATGGCGGCCATGAAATAGCCGACGATGCGCGCCCGGTAGGAGGCGGGAAACCACAGCGTGAGGAAAAAGATGATGCCGGGAAAGAACCCGGCCTCCGCGAAGCCGAGCAGGATCCGCAGGAGATAGAACGTGTATTCGGCGCTCAATCCTGTCCAATGCGCGATGTTCGGAATGAAAGCCATAGCGCCCGAGATGATTCCCCAGGAGAACATGATGCGCGCGATCCAGACCCGCGCCCCGACCTTGTCCATGATGATGTTCGACGGCACTTCGAACAGGAAATAGGCGAGGAAGAAAACGCCCGCGCCGAAGCCGAACGCGGTTTCCGAGAGACCGAGGTCGGCGTCCATCGTCAGCTTGGCGAAGCCGACATTGACCCGGTCGAGATAGGCGACGAAGTAGCAGACGATGAGGAAGGGGATGAACCGCCACGCCACCTTCGAAAGCGTTTGCGCTTCGATGTCGTCCGCCATGCCTCGCTCCCGGTGCTTGCGCCGGATCTTTTGCCGGCTTCGGCGCCAATTGAGCGGAGATTTGGCGGAGGCGCAATGGGGCGGCGGGATGCGTTGTCGCAGGTCCGTCGGGCAGTCCTCCCGACTGTTGCTCAATTGTCATCAAACGCGCACAGTTTGGTGGTGAGGACAGGCGGGGACGCAGGGAGCAGAGGGAGGGAGCTCGATGAGTCAGGAACAAAACGCTCACGATCCGGGCCATCACGACCATCACGCCGTCGAGGGACACAAGCACGAACCAGACGAACAGGCGATCCGCGAACGCGCTCACGCGATCTGGGTCGCTGAAGGCATGCCGGAGGGGCGCGAGGTCGATCATTGGATGCGAGCCCGCCTCGAGCTTGAGCACGAAGCCGAGCACAGGTGAGGTCAGCAAAGCGTTCGGTTCTCGCGGCGAGGCGGAGCTTCGGTTCGCGGCGGCGCCGTTCTATCGATCGCGCCCGCAATGTCCGCCAACGCCATCGCGGCTGAGGCCAGCGGAGGTAACCGCATGGAATCCGAACCACAGATAGCGGCTGGCGAATCCCACAAGCCGGAGCCGGATGAACATCGGATCCGCAAGCGGGCGTACGCGATTTGGATCGAGGAAGGCAAGCCCGAGGGGCGGGCGATGGATCACTGGCTTCGCGCCCGCTGGGAGCTCGAACAGGCGCCCGACCCGAAGGCGGACTTGCAGCGACTGGAAGGCGAACTTCGACCCGGTCGCTCCGGAGATTAGGAGCGCCCGTCCGGCAGAATCCGACTCAAATGGGGGAATGCGATGGCGACCGCTTTGTCCGGGAAAGAGTCCGCGCTGATCGACGCATATTGGCGCGCCGCCAACTATCTGTCCGTCGGACAGATCTATCTCTTTGACAATCCGCTGCTGAAGGTCCCGCTGTCGGAGAACCACGTCAAGCCGCGCCTGCTCGGGCATTGGGGCACGACGCCGGCCTCAACTTCATCTACGTCCATCTCAACCGGCTGATCAAAAAGCTCGACCTTGACATGATCTACGTCATCGGCCCCGGCCATGGCGGCCCGGGGATCGTCGCCAACGCCTATCTGGAAGGGACGTACAGCGAGGTTTATCCGAACATTTCGCAGGACGAGGAGGGCATGAAGCGCCTTTTCACCCAATTCTCGTTTCCCGGCGACATCCCGAGTCATGTCGCGCCGGAAACGCCCGGCTCGGATGCAGACCGGATTCTCCTCGCTCCAAGGCGCCAACTGACCCCTTGTCCTGAGGCGCCCTTTGCGTGAGCAAGAGACCTCGAAGGATGTTGCAGCCAAGGCCGTCGCATCTCGCCGGGAACTGGCGTCGCCAAGGCGTCACGAGGGAGCGTTATCAAACCCACTTCGGCTCCGCCCAGGCGGATCGCAAACGTGGTCCGCGCCGTAGCGCTTAAGCGCGGCAGACCGGGGCTGGAAACAATCGGCCGGGAACGAGGGCGGAGCGATGGAGAGCAACCCGAAGGCTTTCGACAAGGCGGAGCAAAGCGCATTCGACGCCGAAAAACTCCTGCAGAAGTATGGCGTCGGCTCGGCGCACTTCGCCGGAGCGCCGGATGCGCTTTATGAGCGGCGCATGAAGTTCGACAATGTGGTCGAGCTCGAGTCCGCCAACTCCCGGGAGCGCTACAAGGCCGCCGCCCGCGCGGTGCGAGACATACTTTCGGACCGTTGGCTAGAGACGGATAAGACTTACGCGCGCGAAAATCCGAAGCGGGTCTATTATGTCTCGATCGAGTTTCTCATCGGCCGCTCGCTTGGCAACAACGTCCTGAACCTCATGCTCGATCCGATAGTCGAGCGGGGTTTCGACGGCCGTGAGTGGTGGGAGATTCTTCACGAGGAGCCCGACGCGGGTCTGGGCAATGGCGGCCTCGGCCGTCTTGCCGCCTGCTTCCTCGACTCGATGGCCACGATGCAGCTGCCGGCGATGGGCTACGGACTGCGCGACGAGCACGGCATCTTCCGGCAAAAAATTCGCATCGGCTGGCAGGAGGAGCGCCCGGACAACTGGCTGCAGTACCCAGATCCGTGGGAGGTGGTGCGCCCCGCCGAAAGCGTCGAGGTGACGTTCGCCTGCTCGTTCGAATTGCGCGCTGGGGCGCTGCGCATGATTCCGAACCGCCCCTCAACGCTCATCGGCGTCCCTTATGACCGGCCGGTGGTCGGCTATGGCGGGAACACGGTCAACACGCTGCGGCTGTGGAGCGCCACGGCCCCACACGGGTTCGACTTTCAGCGATTCAGCGGAGGCGATTTCGTCGCCTCGATTGCCGAAGCGCTGAACGCCGAATCGCTGACCCGTGTCCTTTATCCGGATGACCACACGCCCCAGGGCCGCGAACTGCGCCTGATGCAGGAATATTTCCTCGTCGCCTGTTCGCTCGCCGACGCCGTTCGGAGGTTTCGCGAGTCGAATGCGGATTGGCGCACCCTGCCCGAGAAGGCCGCCATCCAACTCAACGACACCCATCCGAGCCTCGCCGTGCCGGAACTCATGCGCATTCTGCTCGACGAGGCGCATCTCGGTTGGGACGAGGCGTGGGACATTACGCGGCGGACACTCGCCTACACCAACCATACGTTGCTGCCCGAGGCGCTGGAGCGCTGGCCGGTCGAATGGATGCAGTTCCTCATTCCGCGCCAACTCGAGATCATCTTCGAGATCAACCGCCGGCTCCTCGACGACATACGCGCCCGCTTCCCCGGCGACGCCGGGCGCGCAGCCCGAACGAGCCTGGTCGAGGAAGGGCAGGTTAAGCACATCCGCATGGCGAATCTGGCGATCGTCGGCTCCCACAGCACCAACGGCGTGGCCGCGATCCATTCCGAACTCTTGCGCAAGACGACGGTCAGGGACCTCGCCGAGGCGTTTCCGGAACGCTTCAACAACAAGACCAACGGGGTCACGCCGAGACGCTGGTTGCGACTAGCGAATCCCTCCCTCGCCGCGACGATTTCAGCCGCCATTGGCGACTCCTGGATCGTCGACCTCGCTGAATTGCAAAAGCTTCGGCCGTTGACGGCGGACGCTGCCTTCCGGGCGGACGTTCAAAATGCCCAGCGCGCGGCCAAGGCGCGCTTCGCCGACTGGGTCAAGAGGCATGCGGAGATTTCCGTCGATCCGGACACCATCTTCGATTGCCAGATCAAGCGCATTCACGAGTACAAGCGCCAGCTGCTCAACGCGCTGAGGATCGTCGTTCTCTACGATCGGCTGCGCGAGAACCCTGATCTGGCCATGCCTCCCCGCACCTTCTTCTTCGCCGGCAAGGCGGCGCCCGCTTATCAGCTGGCGAAAGTCATCATCAAGTTCGTCAACAACTTGGCGCTCACGGTCGACAGCGATCCTGCGGTTCGCGGCAAGCTGAAAGTGGTGTTCCTGCCGGAATACAATGTCACGCTCGCCGAGCGCTGCATTCCCGCGGCCGACGTGTCGAACCAGATCTCGACGGCCGGCTATGAGGCGAGCGGCACCAGCAACATGAAATTCATGATGAACGGGGCGCTGACGCTCGGAACGCGCGACGGCGCAACCATCGAGATGGCGCAGGAGGCGGAGGAAGAGAATTTTTTCCTGTTCGGCCTCACGGCGGAGGAAGTCGCCAAAAGCCGACCCTGGTACAGCCCGTATTGGCATTACCAAAACGAGCCGGAAACGCGGAAAGCGCTCGATCTGATCTTTTCGGACCATTTCAGCCGCGATGAGCCCGGGATCTTCGAGCCGCTGCGCGGTGCGCTTCTGACCCACGGCGACCAGTTCATGCACCTAGCCGATCTGACGTCCTACCTTCGGGCCGATGGGGAGCTCTGCGATCTCTACCGCAAGCCGGAGGAATGGACGCGCAAGGTCATTCTCAACATCGCTGCCTCGGGAAAATTCTCCAGCGACCGCACGATCTCGGAATACGCGAAGGAAATCTGGGGCGCCAGAGCGTGTCCGGTGACTTAGCAAGCGCGAAGAGACCGCCCCGGGGCGGCGTCCGCCTAATATTGGCGACCTGCGCACAAAGTAAATTAGCCCGAAAATGGCGCCGCGAGCCTTCGGTGGGATGGGATCGGCGCCCGCGAAAGGCGCCGACCCGCAAGCGCGTTTTCCGGATAGCGGGGCTTGTTGCATTGACGTGAGAAACGCCTGCACGACGCGGCCCTAACGGAAGTTTAACCTTAACAACCCCTAATGCCGCATGGGGGCGGCTCCGGGGGCGGGAATCCCCGCGGCTTCGTTGACGCCCATGGGGTCCCATGCTATCCCACGCCATCCCGTCAATGGAGCGCGCCTGCGCGCCGCCGCCGAAAGCCCCTCGCGCGGCATGGACGGCTTTGCGCGTCGAGGCGTACAGTGGATCGCTTCCTGTCGCATTTCACCCATCGCTTCGACGCCAAGGGCCGGGTCTCGATTCCGGCGCCATTTCGGCAGCTTCTGGCGAAGGACGGCTTCGAGGGCGTCTACGCCTATCCGTCGCTCGATCAGCCGGCGCTCGACTGCGGGGGACTGAAGCTGCTTGCCGAGATCGACGCGCTGCTCGCAACGATGCCGCCCTGGTCGCCCGCACGCGACGCCTTCGCGACGGCGCTGCTTGGCACGAGCGAGATCCTGCGGATGGACGCGGAGGGTCGGGTGTCGCTCGACGAGCGCCTCAAGGCGGCGCTCGGGCTCAGCGATGTGGCGGTCTTTGTGGGGCAGGGCCACAAATTTCAGATCTGGGAGCCGTCGCGGTTCCAGGCGCATCTCGAGGAGTCGCGCCTGCGCGTGAGGGGGCTCAGAGTCAAGCGCGGCAGCGAGGCGACCGTATGAGCGAGGCCGGGCCGCGCCATATTCCCGTCCTCCTTGTCGAGGTTCTCGGTGCGCTCCAGCCTCGCGAAGGGAGCCTCGTCGTCGATGGCACCTTCGGCGCAGGCGGCTACACGCGAGCGCTGCTTGATCGCGGCGCACAGGTGGTCGCCCTCGATCGGGATCCGGCGGCCGTTCGCGCCGCGGTTGGCCTCGTTGCGGCATCGCACGGACGGCTTCGTCTCGTCGAGGCGCGCTTCGGCGACCTGAAGACGGTCGCGAAGGACCTCGGCCTTGCTGCGCTCGACGGCGTCGTGCTCGACATTGGCGTCTCGTCGATGCAGCTCGATGCGGCCCAGCGCGGCTTCTCGCTCCGCTTCGACGCTCCCCTCGATATGCGAATGAGCAGCACGGGCCGCACCGCCGCCGACATTCTGCGCGACGAGGACGAGGACACGATCGCCGACATTCTGTTCTATTTCGGCGAGGAGCGCGCGGCCCGCCGCATTGCGCGCGCTATCGTCGCCGATCGCGAGACGGCGCCCTTCGTCTCGACGCTCGAACTTGCGCGCATGATCGCGCGCATCGCGCCCGCACGCAGGGGAGAACTGACCCATCCGGCGACGCGCACATTTCAGGCCTTGCGGATCGCCGTCAATGACGAACTCGGCGAACTCCTGCGCGGGCTCGTGGCCGCCGAACGGCTGCTTGCGCCCGGCGGCCGCCTTGCGGTCGTCACGTTTCACTCGCTCGAGGATCGCATCGTGAAGCAGTTTCTCGCGAGCCGCTCGAGGCGCGGCCGCGCCCCCTCGCGCCGCTTGCCCGGCGAGCCAGCGGAGGCGGAGCCGACCTTCGAAGTCGCGCGGGGACAGCCGATCGAGCCGAGCGAAGGCGAGGCGTCGGCCAATCCGCGGTCGCGCTCGGCCAAGCTTCGCTTCGCCATTCGCCTGGACGCTTCGCCTCGGGCGCCGGACAGCGCGCTCGAGGCGTTGACAGAGATCCCGTCGCGGCGTCGGAGGAGACGCTGATGTGGCGTCTCATGCATGCGGCGGCGATCGCCGCCCTCATCGGATCCGCCGCCTATGTATACGGGGTCAAGTACCGAACGATCTATGCCTCCGAGCAACTCGTGAAGGCGCGTCATCTCATCGCCAAGGAAAAGGACGCCATCAATCTCTTGCGTGCGGAATACGCCCATCTTGCCCGTCCCGATCGGCTTCAGGCGATCGCGGATTCGAAGCTCGGCATGCAGGCGTTGGTCCTGAGCCAGATTGCCTCCGTCGGTGACCTGCCCGAAGCCCAGCCCAAAGTCGATTCGATTGGCCGCACGCTGGAATCGCTCGGATTCCTCAAGGACAGCGCCACGCCCGCCGCCAGCGCCGGCGGCGAGACCCCTCCGGTGAGGTGAGACATGGCGCAGCCACGACGAGACGCAAGCCTGAGAGCGGAAAAAAGACCGAAGCGCAGAGGTCGCGTCGGCGCGTCGGCCGTCGCCCTTTTCCGCCGCGTTGTGCCGGAGAACTTCGGCGTCGATCTCGATCCGAGGGCGTCGGCGCCCACATCAGTTCAGGCGCGGCTCGCGGCGGCCACACTGAGGGCCTACGCGCAAACGCTCTTTGCGACCCGGCTCGACCGCTCGGGCGCGCGTATTCGCACCGCGGCGCTCGGCATGTTCGTCGCCTACGCCGCGATTGGGGCGAAGCTTGTCGTGCTTGGCGTCTCGCATGATCCGCCGCAAACGTTGAAAGGCGCCGCAGATGAGGCCGTCTCCGGCGCGCGCCCGGACCTTCTTGACCGCAACGGCGACATCCTCGCCACCGACGTCAGGACGATGTCGGTCTTCGCCGAGCCGAACCGCATCATCGACAAGGACGAGGCGGTCGAGCTGATCACCGCCGTGCTGCCGGATGTCGATGCAAGAGAGCTGCGCGAGCGCCTGGGCTCGAAGAAGGGCTTTGTCTGGATCAAACGTCAGATCACTCCCAAGGAGCAGGCGGAAATCTTCCACCTTGGCCTGCCCGGGGTCGGCTTCGTCCCCGAGAACAAACGCGTCTATCCCAACGGACCGATCGGCGCGCATGTGATCGGTTTCGTGGACAAGGACAATGTCGGCATCGCAGGCATGGAGAAATACCTTGACCAGCAGAGCCTGACCGACCCTCACGTGCCCGGCTTCGCAGTCGATCCGGAGAGCCTGAAGCCCGTGCGGCTCTCGCTCGATCTCAAGGTGACGCATGCGCTTCGCGACGAGCTTCTCGGGGGCATGGAGCGCTTTCGCGCCAAGGCTGCCGCCGGCCTGGTCGTGGACGTCAATACGGGGGAGGTGCTGGCGCTCGAATCCATACCCGACTTCGATCCCAACGATCCGGGCGATGTTCGCGATCCGACAAAAATCAACCGAATCAGCGTCGGCGTTTACGAGATGGGCTCGACCTTCAAGGCGCTTTCGATTTCGATGGCGCTCGATTCAGGCAAGGTCACTCTCGGCTCGCACGTTGATGCGCGCGACTCTCTGCGGTACGGCCGTTTCACCATCCACGACTTCCACGCGACCCACCGTGTGCTGACCGTGCCGGAGGTGTTTACGCACTCCTCGAACATCGGGACGGCGCGCATGGCGCTGATGGTTGGCGTCGAGGGACACAAGGCGTTTCTGAAGAAGATGGGCCAGCTCGACCGCCTGCGCACCGAATTACCGGAAAGCGCGGAGCCTCTTGTTCCCAAGCGTTGGGGTGAGCTCAACACGATGACCATTGCCTTCGGGCAGGGACTGAACGTCGCGCCAATTCAGGCTGTGATGGCCGTTTGCGCGCTGGTCAATGGCGGCAGGATGATGGTCCCGACGTTCCTGCCTCGGACCCCCGAGGAGGCGGCGAAGGTGACTCATCGGGTCGTCAGCGAACAGACGTCCGAATCGATGCGTTATCTCATGCGCTCGAACGCGACGCACGGCTCGGCGAGCTTCGCCAACGTTCCGGGCTACTATGTCGGCGGCAAGACCGGGACGGCCGACAAGATCATTCACGGGCACTATTCGGAAAACAAGGTGTTTACGACTTTCATGGCGATCACGCCGGCCGACAGGCCGAAATACCTGTTCATGACCATTTATGACGATCCCCAGCCGGCGCCTGAAGATCACGGCTTCCACACTGCCGCCTACAACGCCGGGAGGGTCGCGGGGGCGCTGATCCGCAGGGTAGAGCCGCTGGAAGGGGTGCCGCCTGAGAAGAATCCGCCAAATCAACCGTTCCCCATCATCGCCCGTCTGGGGTATGGAGCCGATGCCGACAAAGTTGGCAGGGAATGAGCGGGGTGGAATGAAGCGGCTTGGCGACATCCTCGACCTGGAGACCGTGGACGAAGCGCTTGCTTCCCGTGAGATCAGAGGAATTGCCTGCGACAGCCGGAAGGTGGAGCCGGGCGATGTTTTCTTTGCGCTCGCAGGCGCGAGGGATGACGGCTTCAAGCACGTTGGCGAGGCGGCGGCGAAGGGAGCGGCTGTGATTGTCGCGTCGCGTGAGGCGCCGGTCACAGCCGCGCCGTTTGTCCGGGTGCCCGACGCCCGCTCGGCGCTAGCGCACGCAGCAGCGCGGTTCTACTCGCGCCAGCCTGAAACGATCGTGGCGGTGACCGGGACCAGCGGGAAGACTTCCGTCGCTGCCTTCGTCCGTCAGATTTGGGCGTCCCTCGGCCGCGAAGCCGCATCGATTGGCACCATTGGCGTGGTGTCGCGTTCGCTGACGGCGTACGGCGCGCTGACAACGCCAGATCCTATTGTTCTTCATCAGACCCTCGACCGGCTCGCCAAAGCGGGGGTGACCCATCTCGCGTTGGAGGCGTCATCGCACGGCCTCGACCAAAAGCGCCTCGATGGTGTGCGCCTTGCGGCTGGCGCCTTCACCAACCTCTCGCGCGATCACATGGACTACCACTCGACGCTCGAGGACTACCTGGCTGCAAAGCTGCGTCTTTTCCGCGAGCTTCTGCCGGCGGGCGCGCCGGCGATCGTCGATGCCGACAGCGATATTGCGCCGCGCGTGATTGAGATCGCGCGTGCTCGCGGCCTCACGGTCGTTTCCGTCGGCGCGATGGGCGAAACGATCCGGCTGGCCGCGATGGCGCGCGACGGGCTGTCTTCGACGCTCGAACTCGAATTTGGGGGACGCTCGCGGCGCATCAAGTTGCCATTGCCGGGAGACTTTCAGGTTGCCAACGCCCTCGTGGCCGCAGGGCTGTGCATCGCGACCCATAGCGAGGCGGACGCCGTCTTCAAGACGCTGCAGTCCCTTCATGGCGCTCCGGGGCGGCTCGAACGCATCGGGGAAACCCGCGGGGCGGCCGTTTTCGTGGATTACGCGCATAAGCCCGACGCGCTCGAGAAGGCGATTGCGGCGCTGCGTCGCTATGTGCGAGGTCGCGTGATTCTCGTCTTCGGATGCGGCGGCGATCGCGATGCGGGCAAACGGCCCATCATGGGCGAGATTGCGACGCGTTGCGCCGACGTTGCGATTGTGACCGACGACAATCCGCGCTCGGAGAATCCAGCTGCGATACGCGCTCAGATTCTCGCCGCCGCGCCCGGCGCGCTCGAGATCGGCGATCGCGCCGAGGCGATTCGGGTGGCCATCGCAATGCTGACCGAAGGTGACGTGCTGTTAATCGCGGGCAAAGGCCATGAAATTGGGCAGATCGTGGGCGGGAGGACGCTGCCGTTCAGTGACGCGGACGAAGCGCGTGCAGCGTTACGGGAGGCGGCATGAAGGCGCTCTGGACTCAATCGGAGCTTCGGGATGCGCTCGCCGCCAACCCCAGCGCGCCGTTGAACGCGAGCGTCACAGGCGTTTCGATCGACACCCGCACGCTCCAGGCGGGGGATCTTTTCTTCGCAATCAAGGGCGATACGCACGACGGCCACGACTACGTCGCCCGCGCCTTCGAGGCGGGCGCAGCGGCCGCGGTCGTCTTGCAGGGTCGGGCGGCCTCGCTCGCAGGATTTGGTCCGGTCTATGCCGCCAACGACACCATGACGGCGATGGAGCGACTCGGAATCGCGTCGCGCAACCGGTCGAAAGCGCGTATCGCTGCGGTCACCGGATCGGTCGGCAAGACAACCGCCAAGGAGATGCTGCGCGCAGTACTGTCCCTTTGTAGCTCGACCCATGCGTCGGCAGCCTCCTACAACAATCATTGGGGCGTGCCGCTGACGCTGACGCGCATGCCGGCGGAGGCCGAGTTCGGTGTTTTTGAGATCGGCATGAATCATGCCGGCGAGATTGGCCCCCTTGCCAGGATGGTGCGTCCCGACGTGGCGCTCATTACGACCATTGCGCCCGTCCATATCGAACACTTGGGTTCAATCGAAGCAATCGCGGACGCCAAGGCAGAGATCTTCCTCGGGCTTGAGCCCGGGGGAATAGCCGTTGTCAATCGTGACGCCGCCCAGTTCGAGCGCCTTGCGGACGCCGCCCTTGCCCGGCGCGCGCGCACGCTGACCTTCGGCGCCAGCGAGGACTGTGACGCCAGACTGATCGAGGCGATCGACACAGAACGGGGATCACGAGTCCACGCGCGACTTTTCGGTCGCGATATGCATTTCGATCTTGGGGCGCCGGGCCTGCACATGGCTCAGAATGCGGTCGGCGCGCTGTTGGCGGCGCGCGCGCTCGGCGCAGACGCCGACCACGGCGCCGCCGCGCTGGCCCGTTTTTCGGCGCAGAAGGGCAGGGGCGAGCGCTTCTCGATTCCGACGGCCGACGGTTCGGCCACGATCATCGACGAGAGTTACAACGCGAATCCGGCCTCGATGCGCGCTGCGCTGGCTCTGCTTGGCGCGACGCGGCCTGGACCGAACGGGCGGCGGATCGCCATCATCGGCGACATGTTGGAGCTTGGCTCAGATGGCGCGGCAATGCATGCGCAACTGGCTGATGACCTGAAATCCAACAGGGTCGACCTCCTTTTCGGCGCGGGGCCGCTGACGCGGGCGCTCTTCGATGCCGCCCCCGCATCAATGCGGGCGGCCTGGGCCGAGCGGTCAAGCGAACTCGCGCCCGAAATCGCCCGGACATTGCGGAACGGCGACGTTGCGATGGTCAAAGGGTCCAACGGGAGCCGTATGGGTCCCATCGTCTCGGCGCTGCGCGAGCAACTTGCTCACGCTCAGGATCGGGACGCGCAATGCTGACTTGGCTGGCCGACCTTCCCCACCTCCCCGGCGTTTTTCATCTGTTTCGCTATCTGACCTTCCGCACGCTTGGCGCCGCGGGAACGGGTCTGTTCCTCGTCCTCTTCTTCGGTCCGGCGATCATCTCCGCGCTTCGGTTGAAGCAGGGCAAGGGACAGCCAATTCGCGTTGATGGGCCGGCCTCGCACATTCTGACGAAGCGAGGCACGCCCACGATGGGCGGATTAATGATTCTGTTCGGTCTCTTCTTCTCCGCGCTGCTCTGGGCGAATCTGGAAAGCCCCTACGTTTGGATCGTGCTGTTCGTCACTGCCGGGTTCGCCGCGATCGGCTTCTATGACGATTACCTGAAGGTCACGAAGCAGTCGCATCTCGGCTTTTCCGGCCGCGCGCGTCTGGCTGCAGAATATGTCATCGCCGCACTGGCGTGCTACGCGATGATGCGCGTCGGCGCGACCGGCGCGACTGCTCTCGCCGTTCCGTTCGTCAGCGGCTACGTGTTCGATTTCGGCTGGGCGTTTCTGCTTTTCGGCCCCTTCGTGATCGTCGCGTTCGGCAACGCGGTCAATTTGACTGACGGCCTCGATGGACTGGCAATCGTGCCTGTCATGATCGCCGGGGCCACGCTCGGGCTCATCGCCTACCTGGCGGGAAGCGCGATCTACTCGCACTATTTGCTCATCAATCACGTCCCTCTTGCCGGCGATCTGATGGTCGTCTGCGGGGCGATGATTGGGGCTGGAGTCGGGTTTCTGTGGTTCAACGCCCCTCCGGCCCAGATCTTCATGGGCGATACGGGATCGCTCGCGCTTGGAGGCTTGCTCGGCGCCATGGCGGTCGCGGTCAAGCACGAGATTGTGCTGGCCGTGATCGGGGGCCTGTTCGTCATGGAGGCGTTATCAGTCATTGTGCAGGTCGCGTCGTTCAAGCTCACCGGCAAGCGCGTGTTTCGCATGGCCCCGATCCATCATCATTTCGAGCAACTTGGATGGTCGGAGCCGCAGATTGTCATGCGATTCTGGATTGTCGCCTTCGTCTTGGCGATGATCGGACTTGCGTCGCTGAAGCTGAGGTGACGATTGACGCCGGTCGAAACCCTTCGCGGACAAAGCATTGCGGTCTTCGGTCTTGGCGGGTCGGGGATTTCGACGGTGCGCGCGCTCGTCGAAGGGGGCGCCGAGGTCACAGTCTGGGACGACAATGTGGTTGCGCGCGAGCGCGCCGCACATGCGGGATACAGGCTCGTTGATCTTGCACGGGCGGACTGGAAAGGATTTCGGCTTTTCGTGCTGTCGCCGGGAGTGCCGTTGACCAATCCGACGCCGCATTGGACGGTCAAGCTCGCCAACGCAGCCGGCGTTCCAATTGTTGGCGACATCGAACTGTTCTCGCGGGAACGCGCCGCTCGCGCGCCCGAGGCTCCTTTCGTCGCCATTACCGGGACCAACGGCAAATCGACGACAACGGCCCTCATAGCCCATGTGCTTCGGGAAGCCGGGCGGGATGTCGCGTTGGGGGGAAACATCGGCACGCCGGTTCTCGATCTCTCGCCGCCGGCGAACGCGCGGACACACGTGATCGAGTGTTCGTCCTACCAAATCGATCTCGCGCCCTCGCTGGCGCCGAGCGTCGGGCTCCTCATCAATGTGACGCCCGATCATCTTGATCGACACGGCGATCTGGCGCGCTATGCGGGCATTAAGGAGCGGCTTGCTGCACGGTCCGAAATCGCGCTGGTCGGCGTCGACGACGAGATTTGCAGGGACATTTACGCACGGCTGAAGGAACGCGGCGGCGCGCGGCGCGTCGAGGCGATCTCTGGCGCGGAGTCGCCGATTGCGGACATTTTCGTCTCGCGCCGGCGCGTCATCGCGCGGAGCGAGTCTGAGCCGGTTGTCGACCTTGATGACGCGCGTGCGCTCCGCGGCGCCCACAATGCTCAGAACGCCGCCTTTGCCTGTGGCGCCGCGCGAGTGCTGGGCGTCAAGCGCGAACAGATCGTGCGCGCGTTTGGGTCCTTTCCGGGCCTCGCGCATCGAATGGAAGAGGTCGCCTGCGCCGGTCGCGTGTTGTTTATCAACGATTCGAAAGCGACCAACGCCGACGCGGCCGAGAAGGCGCTCCTGTCGTTCCACGACATCCATTGGATATGCGGCGGCAGGCCGAAGGAGGGCGGCATCGAATCGCTTCGTCCGCTCTTTGCGCGCGTCGCGAAGGCCTATCTTATCGGCGAGGCGACCGAAGAGTTCGCGCACACTCTGGACAAGGCCGTTCCTTTCGAACCCTGCGAGACGCTGCAAGCTGCGATCGCCGCAGCGACCCACGACGCTATGGGATCGAAGGCGCGGGAGCCGGTGGTGTTGCTGTCGCCGGCTTGCGCGTCATTCGACCAGTTTGCCAATTTCGAAGCGCGCGGCAACGTCTTCCGTGCAGCCGTCGCCGAGTTGCTCAATCGGCGACATGCCGCGGCCGAGCCGACGATTGGAGGGGGAGCTTAGTCATGGTGTCCAGAGCGGAGCGCGGTCCCGTCGCTGACTGGATGCGGACCGTCGATCGGTGGCTTCTCGGTTCATTTGGAGCGCTGATGGTGATCGGGCTCGTCATGGCGCTCGCGGCGAGCCCCGCGGTCGCTGAGCGGCTCAATCTATCGACGTTTCATTTTGTCGATCGGCAAGCTTTGATGCTCATTCCGACCGCAATCCTGATGATCGCGACCTCGTTTCTTTCTCCTCGTCACGTTCGCCGGGCCGGGCTGCTGCTTTTTGTTTTGTCCCTCGCGCTGATCATCCTTGCGTTGATGTTCGGGGCGGAGGTCAAGGGCGCCCGGCGGTGGATTTTCGGGCTTCAGCCTTCCGAATTCATCAAGCCGGCTTTCGTTGTTCTGGCTGCCTGGGCATTCACTGAGGCCGGGCGAAAGTCTCCTACGGCGATGATCGCGAGATTGTTGTCGTTCGTATTGCTGCCGCTCACTATTGTGCCTCTGATCCTCGAGCCCGACTTCGGACAGACGATGCTGGTGTCGATTGTCTGGGCGTCGCTATTCTTCATCGCGGGACTGCACTGGTTCTGGGTGGTCGGCGTCGGAGGGCTCGGCGTCGCTGGCGGCTTCGCCGCATACAAGCTGTCGCCGCACGTTCATGAGCGCGTGCTGCGTTTTATCGACCCCGATTCAACGGGGGGCTTGGTCGACACCTTTCAGGTCGACACGGCGCTGCAGAGCATCCTGTCGGGGGGCTGGCTCGGACGCGGGCCTGGCGAGGGCGTGTACAAGCGCATCCTCCCCGACGCGCATACCGACTTCGTCTTCGCCGTTACCGGGGAAGAGTTCGGCATGATCGCCTGCATGGCGCTGATCGCCTTTTTTGGCTTCATCGTGCTGCGCGGACTGTGGCTCGCCTCGCGAAACCAGGACCCCTTCTGCCGCTTCGTCGCAGCCGGCATGACAATCATGTTCGGCGTCCAGAGCTGGATCAACATGGCGGTCAATCTGCGCGCCATGCCGGCCAAGGGCATGACGTTGCCGTTCATATCCTATGGCGGCTCGTCCCTCCTTGCGCTGGGCCTTGGCATGGGTTTTCTTCTCGCTGCGACGCGCAAGCGCCCGGTCGCCGATTTGCACCATCATCTTGTCGCAGCGGAATGAGCGGAACCCGCTGCATTCTGCTGGCAGCCGGCGGTACCGGCGGCCATCTCTTTCCTGCCGCCGCGCTCGCCGCCGCGTTGGCGCAGCGCGGCGCTGAGGTCGAACTGGCGACCGACGGTCGGGCGCTGAAATACGGGCAGGACTTTCCGGCTCGGGCGGTCCATTCGTTTCCCTCCGCGACGACGACCGGCGCTGGCGCGCTGAACAAGGTCAAAGCCGCCGCCACATTGGGCGCTGGCGTCGCCGTCGCGCTCGTCAAGCTCCAGCGCATCAAGCCGCGCGCGGTCGTCGGCTTTGGCGGCTATCCGACCGTTCCGCCGCTGCTCGCGGCCTCCTTCCTGCGGATTCCAAGCATCTTGCATGAGCAGAACGCGGTCATGGGCCGCGCCAACCGCTTTTTGAGTTCTCGCGTTTCGATCGTCGCCTGCGGTTTCCCGCAACTGAATGGCGCGGACAGAGAGGCGAAAGCAAAGACGCGTTACACCGGCAATCCGGTCCGCCCGGCTGTTGTCGCGGCCGCGGAGGTCCCCTATCCCGATCTCGCCGGAGAGCGCCTGCGGGTGCTGGTGACCGGCGGGTCCCAAGGGGCGCGCGTGATGGCCGATGTCGTTCCGGAGGCCTTGGCGCTCCTCGGCCCCGACGAGCGCCAATGGATCCGGCTGACGCAACAGGCCCGCGGCGAAGACAAGGCGCGGATCGCGGCCGCCTGCGCGCGCATAAGCTTTCCCGTTGAGGTCGCCGAGTTTTTCCCCGATCTGCCGGCGCGGATCGCGGCCGCGCATCTTGTGATTGGCCGCGCTGGGGCGTCGACGGTTTCCGAACTTGCCGCCATCGGCCGTCCGTCAGTGCTGGTCCCGTTCCCACATGCGCTGGATCAGGACCAGGCGGCCAATGCGGCGGCGCTCGCTGCGTCCAGTGGCGCGATCGTCGTGCCGCAAACCGAGTTCACCCCGGCCCGGTTGGCGGCAATCCTCAGGGAGGCGCTCGCTTCTCCTGCGAAGCTCGCCACATCCGCGAAGGCGGCGAAGGCCACCGGAGTTTTGGACGCAGCAGAGCGGCTTGCCGATCTCGTTCTGGAGGTTGCGCGACCGGCATAGCTCGAGCGCGCTTTGGCGCCTGGGCCCAGAGGCCGAGGCTTGGACGGCGCTCAAGGCCGCAGGAAGGGTTCCCACCATTCCTGGTCAAGAACGCCCGAGACCGGGAAAAGCCGACTTTGTTCCGATTGCGGCAGCCCTCCGGACGGGGATCGAACTCACGCCTCGGCAGCGCTGATGCTCTTCCCCTTGACGTAGTCGGAGAGGCCTTGCGCCAGCCAGTCGAACATCAGTCGCACGCGCGGCGTGGATTTCAGACCGCGATGCATGACGAGCCAGACTTCGAGCGTCATCTGAAACGCGCCGGGCAAAATCGGGATGAGATCCTTCGAACGCCGCGCAATGCCTTCCTGGCAGCCGCCGATGCCGACCCCGGCGCGAAGCGCGGCCAGCTGCGCCAGGTCGCTGTCGCAGCGAAAGCCGAAGTCCGCCCGAGTGAGTTCCTTCGCGATCGCGCCTGCCGAGCGAAAGGTTCGACTATCGCGGTCGAAGCCAATCACGCAGTGATGCGGGAGATCCGCAAGCGAGCGGGGCGCGCCGAAGCGGTCGCAATAGCCGCGACGCGCGTAAAGACCGATACGGGTTGCGCCGATGCGTCGCGCGACCAATCCGCTCTGGGTCGGGCGAACCATACGGACAGCGATGTCGGCGTCGCCGCGCGCGAGGTCTTCGTTGCGATTGGTGACGGCGAGTTCGATCACGACTCCGGGATGCCTCCGATGAAAGCCGGCGAATATCTCAGGGAGCACTTCGCATCCGACGATCTCGCTCGCCGTCACGCGAACCACGCCTCGGTCAGCCGCGGCTTCCGATGACGCCGAGCGCGACAGAGCCGCCGCGGCGGCCGCCATCGCTTCGCTGTGCGGGGCGAGCGCGACGGCGGCCGGCGTCGGCGTCAGGCCGCGGGGCGAGCGCGTGAAGAGCGTCACGCCGAGCGCCGCTTCGAGCGCGTCGACATGACGTCCGACTGTCGGTTGGGTAAGGCCCATCCGTCGCGCCGCGCCGGAAAGGCTGCCGTCCCGCACCACCTCGAAGAAGGTGCGCAATTCGTCCCACGAAGGTTCGCGCCGCGCCATACGAATATGTATAGTGGATCAAAATTAATATGCAATTCCGTAGAAGCCGCCGCGGCCTTAGGTGTATGTCCGACAAACAGCGCTTGCGTTGCTGTGGGACGAGGAGGTTCTAATGACTGCAACAGTTCTCGGTTCCGATGTCGGCGCTCCCTTGGGTTTCGCATCAGGCCCGATGCGCGCGACCCTGCGACTCGAAGGCGCCGCTGCGTTTGCGACAGCGTCGGCGCTCTATGTCCATGCGGGCTTTTCGTGGCCTCTGTTCGCGCTCCTGTTTCTCGCGCCGGACCTCGCGATGCTTGGCTATCTGATTGGCGCGCGAACTGGGGCCGCCGCTTACAACGTCGCGCACACCACTGCGCTGGCGCTGCCACTCGCCATCGCTGGCTTCCTTGCCGGACAGCCGGCGGTCCTGGCGGTCGCCTTGATCTGGATCGCCCATATCGGCTTCGATCGCGCCCTTGGCTATGGCCTCAAATATCCGACCGCGTTTGGCGACACTCATCTCGGACGCATCGGCCGCAGATAGTCTGGACGACGTTTGGGAGGCGCGCCATGCGCATTCATGCGGTTCAGACCGGCCGTGTGCAGATCAAGGCGAGCCAGATCGTCGGCAAAGGTCACGGCCTTGCGCGGCGATTGGCGCCGCTGACGGATAGGGAGTGGGCGGCCTGGCTACCGACCTATGCCTACGCAATCGAGCATCGCGACGGCGTGATCCTTGTCGACGCCGGCGCCTCCGCGGGCCTCAAGCGGCTTCCGCGCTGGCATCCGTATTTCCGCTTTGCGGTGCGTTTCGACATCGAGCCGGATGAGGAGGCGGGTCCGCAGTTGCGAACGATCGGAATCGGCCCTACCGACGTCAAGCGGGTGGTTCTCACTCACATGCACATCGATCACGACGGCGGTCTCGCCGCGTTTCCCACCAGCGAAGTTCTGATCAGCCCCGGCGAGCTCGCGGCGGCGTCGGGCATCGCCGGGCGGCTGCGCGGCTATCTTCCTGACCGCTGGCCGCGAGGGTTCGACCCGAAGCCGCTCGTCCTCGACAGCGTCGCCTACGGCCCCTTCGCCCGCTCGCGCCGGTTGACCGCCAACGGCGCAATCGTCGCGGTGGCGACGCCGGGTCACACTCGCGATCATCTCTCGGTCATCGTCGAAGATGGCGACGCCGCGGTCTTCATTGCCGGTGACGCCTCATACACGGAAGAGGCCATGCTCGCCGGCCAGATCGACGGTGTCGGCGCCGACGAAGACGCCGCGTTGGCGACGCTCGCCGCCATCCGCGCCTTCGCCCAATCGCGGCCGACGATCTACCTGCCGGCGCATGATCCCGACGCGGCGCGGAGGCTCGCGGATCGCCGTGCCGATCTCGCGCCTGAGGTCGACCGGCCCGGCCGAGCGAGAGCGACCTTTATTCCCGGGTCGCTTCCGCTACCGTCCAGATGACGATCGGCGGAACTAAGCGCTAGAGTGCGGCGTTGCGGCGCAGAAGCGCAAATGGGCCGACCATGCATCTCGTGAAATACCGCTCCTATACGCCGGGCCTCAACCCGCGGCGAACGAAGCTCGAAGTTCCCGGATGGGGCGGTCAGCGCGAGCCGCGCAAGGACGGATCGATGGAGCAGGCTTGGCACTGTCTGCCCTTCTCCGAAGGCGCGCGCTACGGCGTCGAACTCTTCTACCCTTACGAGAACGAGCTTCGCGTCGGCGTCCAGGGCGGGAAATTGAGATTGGATGGCGATTTCGGCGCAAGGCCCGACGACCACGGCGGCGAATGGCCGCCGTTCCGAACGTTTGGTGATCTATACTACACCTATCAGGCGTCGCTGGACCTCAAGGTCGAAGAGGGATTTGCGATCCGGACCGAGCCGCATCCGCGCTTCTACACGGATCCGACCAACACGACTCCCATCGCCGTGCCGGCGCTGATCCGGCGATGGTGGCCGATGATGTACTTTCTCGTGTTCAAGTCTCCGCCAGAAGGAGCAACGCACATATTCCGGCCGGGCGAGCCCTTCGTTCAAATCTTGATCCTGCCGGAGGAGGCCGATCTCGACATCGCTCCGATGTCCGAAGAGGAGGCGGCCGAACGCGAGCTGCAATCGCGGCGCATCTTCGAAAGCCGCAGCACTCTTTCCGCCGAAACCGAATGGAGGTCGGCGACCAACACGGTCTTTGATGGCACCTACCGTCACATTCTCGGCGCGGCGACAGAAAAGGCGAAGCGGCGGCGCTGATCACCCTCAGAACTGGGCGGGAGCCCGGCGCGGTCAGCAGCGCAGGGCCGGCGGTCAGCTGTAGTGGTAGTAGTGGTGGTGATGATGATGGTGGTGGTGGTGGTGGTAATAATGGTGATGATGGTGGTGGTGGTGATGGCGATAGTGGTGATGATGGTGGTGATGATAATAATACTGCGCCAGTTGGACCGGATGCTCACCGGCCGCAGCGTTTGAAGCCGCGCGCTCATTGTCTGCGTTGAGAAGTTCAACCGCGTTCGGAATGGGCTCCAGCAGCTCCGCGAACGAACTTGCGGGTTGGATGGCGGGCTCCGCAGCGGCGGGCGCGGTCTGGGCGCCGCCCATCAAAGCAAGCGCCGAGGCGCCGCTCAACAATCCCATGATGGTTTTGTCCATAGCATATCCTTTCTTGGGCGACGGTCAAGCAATCTCGAAAACGACACGGAGTGGAAACTGTTCCAATACCCGGCCGTTAAGGGGCCTTGCCAAAGGTAATCCGAAAAACCGACATTTTCTTGCCAAACTAAGGGGCCCGCAGTTTCCTTTTGTGCGGGTCCAGGCGATAGTGATCGACGCGTCTGGCAAGGAGATAGCCATCGAAAAAACTCGGCTTCAATTCGCGGTAAGAGCTTGAAAAGGCGCAAAACGCGGCAGGAAATTCAAGACAGAGACTCTCCATCTCCAGTAGAAAGGCTTCACTTCGCGAGCACGTGCGGGCCGACAGGATTCAGTCCATGACTGCGTGCGCGGCGGCCTCCCTCGACGGGGCGACAGCAGCCCTGGGCGAGCGGATCAGCGCGAGCAGCGGGAACGCGCAGAGCGAGACGAGCGTCATCAAAAGGAAGTCGTTCGAATAGGCCATTGCGGCAGCCTGCTGGGTGACGAGCTGCTCGAGCATTTCGAGATTGGGCAGTCCCATGCCCGACAG
>JAFAHO010000389.1 GCA_019237205.1 Hyphomicrobiales bacterium | reverse complement strand
CGCCCGGCGCGGGTGGCGACCCGGCTCGGCCGCTTCGGTCAAGCCGTGCATGCGCTCGCGCCGAACATGGGGCGGAGTGTTCTCAATACGGCGTTTCGCATGTTTCCCGAGAGCGCAGCCGCCCGCGGCGTTAAGGAAGGCGAGGTTGCTCCGACGGCCGACCAGATCGCCTTCGCGCAACTCCTCAGGGGGTTGCATCTGTGAGGGCGCAGAGAGAATGAGATGAAACGGTTTTGGCTGAAGTCCTTCCCGGGGGGCGCCCTGCCGCCACAATAGGAGGAACGATTGGGGGGCACGGGGGCGCGGGGCAAGCGCGCTCTTCAGATCGGGCTCGTTCCGCCAAGGACGAGGAAAGACCATGACGAGACAGACTGCAGACCGCGGCGGACGCGGCGAGCGCCCGACCTACGACTACATCGTGATTGGCGCGGGTCCGGCGGGCTGCGCCGTCGCCGCACGTCTCGCACAGTCGTCGGCCGAGACCAGCGTCGCTCTCGTCGAGGCGGGGCCGGCCAGGGCGTCGATGCTTTCGGATGTTCCGCTCGCGCTCGCCGCGCTTCTCCCGCTGCGCTCGCGACGAAACTACGCCTATCAGACAGTCCCTCAGAAGGGACTCGGCGGGCGCAAAGGTTACCAGCCGCGCGGGCGCGGCTTGGGAGGCAGCAGCCTCATCAACGCGATGATCTATACGCGGGGCCAGCCGCAGGATTACGACGACTGGGCGGCCATGGGTTGCAAGGGCTGGAACTGGACGAGCGTGCTGCCCTACTTCAAGCGCGCTGAAAACAACACCCGCGGCGCGGACGCTTGGCACGGCGCCGGCGGGCCGCTTCATGTGAGCGATCTCAGCTACCGGAATCCGGCGGTCGACGCCTTCGTGGAGGCGGCGGTTCAGGCCGGGTTCCCGCGCAATGCCGATTTCAATGGCGGCACGCAAGAAGGCGTCGGGCCCTACCAGGTGTTCCAGATGAATGGCCGCCGATACAATGCCGCGAGGGCCTATCTGCAATCCGCGCCGCTGCCGAATTTGACGATCCTTTCTGAAGCTCAGGCGCGCCGCATCGCATTCGAAGGCAGACGGGCGGCCGGCGTCATCTTTCGCCGCGGCGGCACAGAAGCGCAGCTCGCCGCGCGACGCGAGATCGTCGTGTCCGGCGGCGCCTTCGGCTCGCCGCAGCTCCTGATGGTCTCGGGGATCGGACAGGGCGAGCACTTGAGGAGCCACGGGATCGAGGTCGTCTGCGATTCGCCGGGGGTCGGCGACAACCTTCAGGACCATTGCGACTACACCGCAAATTTGTGCGCCAACGGACCGGGGCTTATCGGCCTCACGATTCCATTCTTCATTCGGGCGGTTGGGGAACTTCCAGACTTCCTGCGCCGCGGACGCGGAGTGCTGACCTCCAACGGGGCGGAAGCCGGCGGCTTCATCAGGAGCAGGCTCGACGTCGATCGCCCGGATCTGCAGCTGCATTTCTGCATCACGATCGTCGACGACCACACCCGCAAGCGCCACTTCGCAACCGGGATGGCGCTGCATGTCTGCGCGCTGAGGCCGAAGAGCCGCGGCTCTCTGCGGCTGGCGAGTTCGGACATCGCAAAGGCTCCGCTGATCGACCCGAACTTCTTGGCCGACCCCGAGGATCTCGAGACGCTCGTTCGCGGCGTCGAAATCGTTCAGACCATCCTCGCCAAGGCGCCGCTGGCGCAGTACGGCAGCCGGTATATTTACGGGACCGGCCATGACGACCCCGCGGCGTTGCGAGCCTTGATCCGCGACCACGCCGATACGATCTATCATCCGGTCGGGACCTGCCGCATGGGCGCAGACGAGCGCTCGGTCGTCGACCAGACTTTGAGGGTGCGCGGAGTTGAGAGCCTGCGCGTGGCGGACGCTTCGATCATGCCGCTTCTCGTCAGCGGCAACACCCAGGCGCCCTCCGCCATGATTGGCGAGAAGGCGGCGGACCTGATTCTCGCCCGTCCTTTCGCATAGGCGCGCGCTCACGCGTCGCCCGCGATCCACCCGGCAATCCGCTCATAAACATCCCGCCGGCTCAGCAAATCCAGGTGCCCCGTTTCGCACGCGATCCATTGCCGGCTGGCCGGAAAGTCGAGCACCCTCGCCGGGTCCCTGTGGCGGCCCAGAGCGCTGGCGACGGGGACGAGGCCGTCGCCGATGAGACGGTCTTTGAGGCCCCCGACAGAGCTGGCCGTCGTCGCGGCGACCGCGTAGCAGGCGACGCCTTCGGGCAGAGGAATGGAGCGGCGCGCGTCTGGGTCGCGGGCGAACCGATCGCGGCCCCTCCAATCCTCGTCCATGAGGTTCCCATATCGCAGATCGGTGACGCCCGAGCTGCGGACCTTGCCGAGCCGGCCGAAGGCGGCCGCATAGGGCGTCTTCCCCAGTATGACGTCGACCCAATTGCCGATGTGCTCGAGCGGCGCGCCGTGGTGCGGCGTTCCGAGAAAGACGAGCTTGCGCAGTTTCCGCCGCCACTGATGTCCCGCCTCCTCGCCATAGGCGCAGGCGCTTCGCGCGACGAGGCCGCCCATGCTGTGGCCGACGATTACGAAATCCTCGATTTCGTCCGGCCATGCGGCGACAAGCGCCTCGAGTTTCTCGGCAAAGGCGCGGCCATTGACGGAGATATGTAAGCCTGAGTTGTAGGAGAGATAGACCGGCGAGTAGCCGAGGTCGCGGGCGAGCGCCGCGCCATGGTCGTGGTTCGCCCTCGCCCATTGCGTGTCGCTCATGCAAAGCCCGTGCGCGAGCAACGCGAGCTTGCCCTTCGTGTCGGGATACGCCTGGGCGAGCGCATGGCCGTCCAGCGCGAGCGCCCGTCCGTCTCGGCGAAACCGCATTTTTAGCGCGAGCGAATTCCCGGTCTTGGCGAGATGATCGCCGACAACGCCGTTGAGGGCCGCGACCGCGCTCTCGCGCCTGCGCGACGTTGGCCGATCGTCCGGCTTGGCGTTGACGAGCGCCGCCGCGCCGCCGACTCCAACGCCGGTCAACCGGATCGCGCCGCGAACGCCGCGATAGACAAGCCGAGTTACGCCCCGCTCACGCCCTGACCGAGCGGGGCGATTCCAGGCGTCTCGAGGATGGACGTGTGCAGATGCTCAACAAGGGCGGCCAGCCCATCCGCCGCATCTATGGCGAGACGGCCGAGGCCGAGAGCGTCCGAGAGCGAGAGGCCGGCGGGATTGGCGGACAAGGGCGGCTCCTTCGATCCTGCGGCGTGAGAGAAGTTTGCGGCGCCGTCGAACCGGCGGTGTGGGAGGAAGTCTGATCCCGTCGGACCTTTTGGGCAAGCGCGGGGCGGTCTATCGTGTGGTGCGCCTCCTCTCTCCGTTCGCCGAGGGGCCGGGGGTGAGGCAGGCGAGCGTAGGATGGTCTCCAAGCGGCTCCGGCATCGCTCCCAATGCGGACTGGCGCACCCGGTCACAAACACGATCGGCCTGCCTCGCATCGTGCTTTCGTGTCGACAGGCCGATGAATTTCGAAGACGCAGGTTTGTCGGCCAAGGGCCGCGGCGACGACGGAGGGAGGGAATTGATGTCCGACAACAAGCGCGCGACGCAACGGCGGGCTATTCCGCGGAACGAGGTCAATGACTACACCCGCGAGAGCGCATCGAGCCGGCGCGCGTTCGTTCGCGAGCAGACGGACGCCGATCTCTCGCATGTCGCAAAATA
The DNA here is from genome assembly GCA_019237205.1 of Hyphomicrobiales bacterium. GTDB lineage: Bacteria > Pseudomonadota > Alphaproteobacteria > Rhizobiales > Beijerinckiaceae > Roseiarcus. The sequence continues at coordinate 2,099 of JAFAHO010000389.1, read as the reverse complement.
TTCGTTCGGTCCGTCGCTCCTTCAGGGGAACATCGAGAACTTCATCGGGGTCGCGCAGGTGCCGATCGGCGTCGCCGGCCCGCTTCGGATCAACGGAGAGCACGCACAAGGCGATTTCCTCGTGCCGTTCGCGACGACCGAAGTAGGCATCGCGGGCATTGTGGCGACATTTGACACAACCCCCAATTTGGACCGCGACAAGGGAGGACTTGGGCGAACGCACTGTCGAACAAAAATCAGGAAGTTGGCGGGTTGGGTAAAAGTGTCAACGGAACCGGAACGCCCGAACCCCGAAACTCAGAAGAATGCGCCTTGCGCAATCCACTGCGCCAGCACTTGCGTGAGCTGCGACACGCGATCGTGATTGGACTGTACAATCATGGTTTGGTCGACGGGCGAGGAATAGTAGCTGTTCGTCGCGCGCACCGGCGTCTCGTGTCCGCCGACGATTGCAACGCCATTGATGTTGTCCAGAGACGCGGAAGCGTGCAACATTTCTCCAGTGCTTGGTCCGAGAGTGAGATAGTCGATCCGCACGATGAGCGGGGCGCCGTTCGGCGCCAGGCGTCCGGCCAGGGCTTGGGCGAGCCGGCCCGGCAGTTCCTGCTGCACCCATGCAGCGGTCGGATCGCCAGCGTTGGCGCGCAACGGCTGAACGTCAACTCGAATATCGCGGAAGACTGGAGCCGACTGAGCAACCGCCTCGCTTCCGACCGGCGCGACAAGCGCGAACGCCCACAACGCCACAGCTGACGCGCAATAGAGGATTCCGCGGGTGGGCATGATTCAACCTCCAAAGCAAGCGCCCCGGACAGCCAACACTTGTACCACTCTTTTCTTCGGAAGTGTCGCATCAAAAATGCATGACATCGCTGGCGCGCCCGAAGAGATTCCATGTCGAACGGCTGATGCCGGATTGGCTCGATTTTCCCCTTTTCGAGCTTGGGCTCCAGCCGGACTTGGTGAGAGTTCGGCACGAAAAGCTCAGTGACGAGAACGGAGCCTATATCGCCAGTGGCTGCATGCGAACGCTACGCGCCATTTACAATCACGCCGGCAAAGCTGCGCGGGGCCTTCCTCCGGACAACCCCGTCTCGGCCGGCGCGACACTCGCCCGGGCTTGCCGATCTGGGCGGTCGGTTCGATGAACTGGCAGCGCTCGAAAACCCGGTGCGGCGGGGGTTGCATCTTTTTCTGCTGCTATCGGGCCATCGGCCGGACCAAGCAACCGAATGGATATTTGCTGCGGACAGCAAGAGCGGACGCCAAGCGTCGGCTCTTTGGATCGGCAGCTCCCAGCCATGTAAGCGACCAGAATGCGACGGTTGTGACATCAAGAGAGTGGGGGCCGTGCGCTCGTAAGGCTTGATGCACCGCGGCGGCTGCCGCGCATTCGGCTCCGACAAGCAGCCTGCGCCGGTGACAATCCAGCAGCGCCGCCATCAAAGCAGACATTCGCGGAATGGCGAACGGATCGGGATGCAAGTCGATGCCCAAATCGATCGGCGGCCGCGCCGGCAGGAATTGTGGCAGAGTAGATGAGAATCCGCAGCCGCTCGAGGTTTTTCAGTCGCTCAGGCGCCTTTTTTTGCAACTTTTGGCGGAAATCATACATTATGATAGTGTTGTATGTGGCCATCGGAAAGTCTAACCTGTCACGAATGAAAGATATCATCGGTTTGCAAGGGAGTCGCCCCGCGACGCCGTGGGTCAAATCTCTTTTGCGATAAAAGAGCAAATTCTTCGTCCGGCGGATGACGCTATCAGGTTCGGCGCCAAGACAAGGTAAAACCTGGGTCATGAACCTGGATCTCCTTGCCGCTGGTCAAAATTCGATCGTTCCGATTGGCGGGCTCGCCTTGCGACCCGGCACAACGCGGCGAACCGCAAAGAGCCTATCCGTTGGTTGGCCAAAGGGAATCGGCTTAGAGCCCCAACTCCCGCGGCGTCCAGGACGCGAAGGCTTGCGCCAACGCCACAATCCGATCGTGGTTCGACTGGACCCTGAGGGGCTGATCGACCGCCATAGGATAATAGTTGGTGATCGCTCTCAGCGGGGTTTCGGCGGGTACTGCTCCGCGCGGTCCGTGGACGATGAG
>JAFAHO010000273.1 GCA_019237205.1 Hyphomicrobiales bacterium | reverse complement strand
GATGCTCGCGACGATAGGTCGGGATACGCGTCCAAAGAATGTGATGATGGCAGCGCTCGATCACGTTGATGGTGTCGATCTGCAAATAGCCAAGATGCTTGACCGCTGCCCGCGTGGCCTCGGGGCCGTCCCCGAAGGGCGCAGGCGTGTCGAGGCGTTGCGCGCGAAGCCAGATGCGCCTCGCTTCAATCTTGGTGAGTGTGATGGGCTGACGAGAGGATGCAGGCATCGGGGAATCAAGCGTATTAAGGGATCCTGTTATACTGAAAACTCCAAGAGCATCTCTAGAGCAGCTTGACCCCTCCTCGGGGTGCTCGCGATGGACGCCTTGGCGGTTGCTGCGTCCCTCGTCGCTGCCAAGGTGACGCTGTACGCAGCTAGCCTACCCAAGCAATCGCCGTCAGTGGCACTGTCGAAACCGCCTGTCGAAACTGCACCTTGGCCCGGTGCAAAGTTGATGTTAAGCTTGGTGGGCTGTAACGCGGGGAGGGGGATGGCCTCAGAGTTCGAGGATGAACTGATCTCGCTCGAGGCGCGGTTGGAGAAGGCGCAGAAGGCGGCCGAGGGTCTAGTCAGCGGCCTGAAGCGGGTGCGCCGGGCCGCCGGGGCTGGAAACGTATCCGATATCGTGAAGGGCTTGGACGGGCTCAACGCTCGGCTCGCGGATGCTCAATTCGCGGCGCGCGATCTTTCTGACGCATGGCGTTTCGACGCGTCGGCTTACATGGCGGATGGCCGCTTTCTCGCGGACCTCCAGGCGGCGGCGGCCGAACAGAGATTGGAGATGTTCGAACGGGAGGGACGCATCTACTGCTTTCCATTGCTCCTGCGCATCGATGCCAACCAGTCCGCCGTCCGTGTCGGCCGGAAGATCGAGCGCCGAGTTCGACCGAGCGAACTCGCCCGACTTTTGGCGAAGGCGCAGAAAGCGCCTCAGCGTTTCCGGGAGCCGGCGTTTCTCGATCTGATCTGGCGCGCCTATCGGCGGCTCGTTGGCCGCGAGTGGAACGGAATCGATCCGGGCCGAGTGGTCGCGCTGATCGACATTCACGAGACTCTTACGCTGCTGCCGGGGTCCGACTATCCGACAGAGGAATTTGCCCGAGACCTTTTGCTATTGGACCGCCGTCCGGAGCTGCGCACGCGAAGTGGAGAACGATTCGAGTTCCCACACGGGACCACCACGAAGAGCATCAGGCCACTGATCGTATACGATGAACAGGGAGCAGAGCGGGTCTATTACGGGATCCGGTTCGTCCCGGGAGGGTGACATGGACCTCAACGCGATATCGCTCAATGCGCCAACTCGGGCATCCGCTTCGTCCGGGGAGGGTGAAATGGGGGTCACCGCGGAAGCCTGGCTTGACCTGATCGACCGCGAATATCTCCGCCAGTTCATCAGTGGTGGAGGGAGCGCAGTGAAATTCGTCGAAGGCGCTGCCGAACAACTCGATGAGATACAAGCACGCGTGGTTGCGCTCGCAGAACAACACGGGCTGGCCTCGTGCCAGATCAATGCGTCCCAGACTAGGCTCCACATGATCCAGGACATCTTCTTCGCTATATCGCGTAGTCTTGACTGGTCGGCCATGGCCCAAGCCTTCGTAGAAGCCCTGGTGACCAGGCACGGCTACGAGTGGCCTCGCCCCGGCAGCAGTGTCGCGTTGGAAGGTATCGCCGCTCACAACGAGGTTGATAAATGGTTGTTTCGGCGCGAGCTGAATCGTTGGCTGACCGAGGAGATCATGCGGGACCGGTCGATGACCCAGGATTTCCAGATCGCCATGACCCAGCTCTGCCTGACGCGGTTAGCGCCGGACGACTCAAATATCGGCATCACTGCCCCTGTGCTCGAATGGTTGCGTGGCGAGTTGCGGGCCATCGGCGCCCTCCGACAGGCGTACATCACTTCCAAAATCACCAGGCACAATGGACGGGCGATGCTGCGCTCGCTGTGCCGATGGCTTCGACTCTGCGGTCCGAAGGGAATTTGCCTCGCCCTCGATATTCGTCAGGTCTTGCGCGCAGGGACCGCCCCCAGCGACGGGCTGCGGTACACCGCAGCCGCGGTGATCGACACCTTCGAGGTATTGCGCCAGCTCATCGACGACGCCGAGACGTTCCAGGGCCTCTTGGTTGTCGTCCTTGCGGACGAAGCGCTTACCGGCCTCGATCCCAAACGATCCCTCAACGCGTACGCCGCGCTCAAAATGCGGGTTTGGGACGACGTCCGAGCGACCGGACGGGATAACCCACTTGCGGCCCTCGTCCGATTGCATTCGGGCCGACATCCGACGATCGAGGCGACATGATGCGCGACCATCCGTCCATAGAGAGGCGGGGGGCGATCGAAGCTCTGCGGGCCGGCGTTCCCAACCGGGCGGCTATACGTCTCCTGGGGGAACGAGATGGGGCTTTGGTCAACTCCTTTCTTGAGTCGCTCGGGCGCTGCACTCAAGGCCTCGACCAGGGCCGGCAAGCCGAGGGAAATCTCGTGTGGGGCAGTTTTGGCGCGGGTAAATCGCATTTGCTCGGCTACATGCGCGAGCTTGCCCTGGAACGTAATTTTGTCGTCAGCCTCGTGCCGGTCAGCAAGGAAACTCCGATGTTCGATCCTGCCCGGCTGTTCGCAGCGGCGATCCGCTCGGCAGAGGTTCCTGGCGCGAACGACGAAGTGATAACCGTTGCGCTGTCGCGGCTGAAGCCAGAGACGGAGCCATACGACCGCCTTGAGAGATGGGCGACGGACGAGGCGCGCGCGGGGTCGCTGTCCGCGGCGTTCGCCGCCTTGCTTTGGCTGATTCCACGTCTCGCGGCCGAAGACTATGCGCGAGATCGTGCGCGCATTCCTAGGTTCTTCGGCGGCGGCAGGCTCAACGCGACCGTGGTGAAGTCCTGGCTGCGCGAGCAAGGGGCGGCCAAACTGTTCGATATCAAGCCGACGCGCGAAACCGAGCTCGCTCGGCAGCGGCTGCGATTCGCGCCGCGTCTCATGTCTTCAGTCGGCTTTGCCGGCTGGTGCGTTCTTTTGGACGAAGTCGAGCTCATTGGCCGGTATTCGTCGTTGCAACGCGGCAGGAGCTACGCCGAGCTGGCGCGTTGGCTTGGCTGGGACGATTTGGACGGCTTGCCGGGCATCACGACGGTCGCCGCATTCACCGATGATTTCGTGGACCAGATGTTCGATAATAGACGCGACGAAGAGCTGACACCCCAGGCGCTCGAACAGAAGGGGCTGACGCGCCAGTCCGTATCGGCAAGACGATGCATGGAGGAATTGCGGCGCATGCGCGGTGTCCGACTTGCACCGCCCGACGAGCCCGCGTTGAGCACGGCCCAGAGCCGAATCGCAGATCTCTATTACGACGCCTATCGGTGGCGTCCTACGGTCCTTGCAATTGGCGAGCGGCGGGCACGAAAGTCGATGCGCCAATACATCAAGTCTTGGATTACAGAGTGGGATATTGAGCGCCTCTACGGCGAACGAACGACGATCGAGGCCCAAACGATTCAGACCGACTACTCCGAGAGCACGGAATTGGAACAGGCTGCACCTGCCGCTGACGCCGACGAGGAGTAGGTTGGGGGTGGCGGCGCCGGGCGAAGCGTGGATCGAGGCGTTCGGCCTGGAGTGGCCCTATCCGCTCTTCGACTATCAGAGGGACGGAATCGAAAGGCTTCTAAGCCACCGATCGGTGTTGCTTGCCGATGAAATGGGCTTGGGCAAGACGATCCAAACGGTTGCTGGCCTGCGCATTCTTTCGGCGCGCCGAGAGATTGAACGCGCCTTGATCGTCTGTCCCGTCGGACTGATCGCGCAATGGCGGCGGCAAATTCGAATTTGGGCCCCGGACCTTTCGGTTTCCACCGCGGTTGGCGCAAAAGACCAGAGGAAGGCTTGTTGGCGCGCCAAGGCGACCCTCTACCTGTCGAGTTTCGAGTCTGCGCGGGCCGACCTCAACGCGCAGTCCGTGGGCGCCCGCCGCTCGTGGGACGTCGTCGTCGTTGATGAGGCCCAACGCATCAAGAACGCGAAATCCGGTGTCGCTGCTGTCGTTAAATCACTCGAACGGTCGCGCTCTTGGGCGTTGACCGGAACGCCTCTCGAGAATCGTCTTGAGGATCTGCTTTCCGTGCTCGATTTCGCAGCGCCAGGCGAATTTGACCCCAACGGCATGGGCGTCGGTCTTCGCAGCCTGCTGGGTCGGGTGCAGCTGCGTCGTCGTCGCGCCGAGGTCCTTCGCGATCTGCCGCCCAAGTTCGGTTCGGTGATTGCTCTTGATCTCGCCACAGCGCAGCGCGCCGCTTACCGAAAGGCCGAAGAGAAAGGGACCGTCTGGCTGCATTCGCTGGGACGCGAGTTGCGAATATCGCATGTGCTCGAACTCATTCTCCGCCTGAAGCAGATTTGCAATTTTTGCCCCGAGACAGGGGACTCTGTGAAGCTTGACGACCTGCGCCATCGCCTGGAAGAGTTTAGGACATCCGACGCGAAGGCACTGATCTTCTCTCAATTCGTCGAAGAGCCATTCGGCGTGCTCCGGCTCGCGCGCGAGTTGCATGAATTCCGGCCGCTGGTCATCACAGGCGGCATGGATCAGCCGGCCCGTAGCGCCGCATTCGATTCCTTTGAGCGCGACCAGGCACGCCGCGTGATGGTTCTTTCGCTCCGTGCGGGAGGGACGGGATTGAACCTGACCGCGGCCTCCCGCGTCATCCATTTCGATCGGTGGTGGAACCCAGCGGTCGAAACCCAAGCCGAGGACAGAATCCATCGTATCGGCCAGACGCGGCCGGTCGGCGTGTTCGCCTACGTCTGCACAGAGACTGTCGAAGAGCGCATTGCCACAATTCTAGAGGAAAAAAAAGCATTGTTCGCCGATCTGATCGACGGCGTTCCTACCCCCTCGCTTGGCAGGCTCGACTTGGACACTCTACTCCGCGCCGCAGCCCCGGCGTACTAAAATCGCGACGGCGTCTACAGTAAAATGATCCCGGAAACCCCGGGCAGGGCCCCTCCCTTAGCTCGCCTCCGCAAAGCGCTCCGCTTCCGCCAGCTCAACCGACACGATCTGGCTCACCCCCCTTTCCGCCATCGTCACCCCGAAGAGCCGGTCCATGCGGGCCATGGTGATGGGGTTGTGGGTGATGGTGACGAACCGGGTGTCGGAGCGCTGGCGCATTTCGTCAAGCAGATCGCAGAAGCGCTCGACGTTATAGTCGTCGAGCGGCGCGTCGACCTCGTCGAGGACGCAGATCGGCGAAGGGTTGGTCAGGAACACCGCGAAGATGAGCGAGAGCGCGGTCAGCGCCTGCTCGCCGCCCGAGAGAAGCGTCAGCGTCTGCGGCTTCTTGCCCGGCGGCTGGGCGACGAGCTCGAGCCCGGCTTCCAGCGGATCGTCGGATTCGATCAGCTGCAATTCCGCCTTGCCGCCCTCGAACAGGGTCTGGAACAGGTCCTGAAAGTGCCCGTTGACGATGTCGAAGGCCGCGACCAAGCGCTCGCGGCCCTCCTGGTTGAGGCTGCCGATGGCGGTGCGAAGCCGCTTGATCGCCTCGGTCAAATCGTCGCGCTCGGCGATCAGCCGATCTCTGCTCGCCTCGACCTCGGCGAGCTCGACGTCGGCGCGCAAGTTGACGGCGCCGAGCCGCTCGCGCTCCTGGCGCAAGGATTCGAGCCTTTTCTCGATCCGCTCCGCTTCGGGGAGCGGCGCGTCGCGCCCGTGACCCGCAAGCGCCGCGAGGGCGGAAGGCTCGCAGTCGAGATCGGTCAGGATCGCGTGCAGGAGCTGCTGCTGTCTTGCCTCAGCGGCCTCGACGCGCGCCTCCGACGCCGCGCGCGATTCGCGCGCTTCCGCCATCGCGTCGAGGGCAGCGCGCGCAGCGCGGTCGGCCTCCGCGAGCGCCGTCTCGCCCTCGGCGCGGGCGTCGGCCGCCTCCTTGCGGAGCGCCTCCGCGTGATCGAACTCGTCGGCGAGCGCCCTGCGGCTGCGTGCGAATTCGGCCGGCGCTTCCGCGAGCGTTTCGCGCTCGGCCTCAGCGGCGGCGCGCCGTTCGGCGAATTCGGCGATCTGCGCTTCGGCGCGCTCGCCGCGCTCGTCCCAGGAGCGGCGCTCGGCGGCGATCGCAAGCCTGCGCCCTGCGCGCGCCTCGGCCTCGCGGGTCAGCGACTGCAGGGCGGCGCGCGCTTCGGCGAATTCCGCCCGCTCCCGAGTCGCCGCCGCGCGTGCGCGCTCCAGCGCCAGCGCGAGATCGTCGCTCGGCGCGAGCGCCGCCAGCGCCGCTTCGGCCAGGACCGCGCGCTCGGCCGCTTCGTCGCGCGCGGATTTGGCGCGGGAGGCGGCTTCCTCGACCGCCGAGAGGCGGGTCAGCGTCTGGGTGCGCTTGCGCTCGAATTCGGCGAGCGACGCGCGGGCGCGGTCTGAGGCGGCGCGGGCTTCGCGCGCGCGCTGCCGGCATTCGGCCTCGAGCGCTGCGGCCTCTTTGAGCGCCGCGGCGGCGCGCGCCGCCTCGCCCCGCACGACTTCGACCGCCTGGCGCGCGGCTTCCGCTTCGCGCATGAGATCGCCGAGGCGGTTCTTTTCGGCGAGACGACGCGCGGCGGGAGTCGGCGCGTCGGCCGCGGCGACGAATCCATCCCAACGCCAGAGGTCGCCTTCGAGCGACACCAGCCGTTGGCCGACCTTGAGAAGCCGGCTCACGCGCTTGCCTTCGCCGCGCGGCACGACGCCGACCTGCGCGAGGCGGCGCGCGAGCGCAGTCGGGGCGGTTGCCCGCGCAACCAGCGGCTCGACACCCGGCGGCAGGTTGGGATCGGCGCCGTCGGAAGCGAGCAGCGACCAATGCGCCTGCGCCGCCTCGTCGAGCGGCGCCTCGAGGTCGTCGCCGAGCGCCGCCCCGAGCGCGGCCTCGTAGCCGCGCGCGACGCTGATCGCATCGACCACCGGCGGAAAGGTCTTGTCGGCGCCCGAGCCCAGGAGCTTGGCGAGCGTCCGCGCCTCGGTCTCCAGTCTTTGCGCCGTGCGTTCGGCCTCGGTGAGCGGACCGCGCGTTCGCGCCTCCGCCTCGCGCGCCTGGGCGTGGCGTTCCTCTGAAGCCAGCGCCTCCCGCTCGCCGGCTTCGAGGGCGCCTTCCAGCCCGGCGACGGGAGCCTCGTGCGCAGCGCGCTCGGACTCCTCAAAGTCAGCCGCGCGGAGATCGCCAAGCTCGCGCTCGATTCCCGCATGCTCCGTTTCGAGCCGAGCGAGACGACGCGCCTCCTCGGCCGCCGAGGCGCCGAGCGCCTGACGGCGCGCGTTGTGGTCGGACGAGGCCGCCTGCGCCTCGGCGAGCTCGGCCTCCGCGCTCTCCAGTTTCTGCCCGGCGCTCGCCGCGCGCTCGTGCGCTTGCGTCGCGAGGCCGTCCGCCCGGTCGGAGGCCTCGGCCAGCGTCGCGTCCTCGGCGGCGAGCCGCTCCGCCATGGCGGCGGCGTCGGCGATCAGCGCCTCCTCGCGCTGAAGATCGCGGGCGAACTGGGCGATGCGACGCTCGAGTTCGGCCTCGCGCTCCTTCGCCCGCTTTTCCTCCGCCTCGAGCGCATCGCGCGCGAGCGTGATCCGGTGGAGCGCCGCGCCGCGCCGCGCCTCCTCCTCGCGCAGGGGCGGAAGATCGGCCGCGGCGATCGCCTGCAGGCGCGCGGCCTCGCCTTGCGCGCGCGTGCGCTCGGCAACCTCGAGAAGGTCGGCGTCGAGCCGCCGGCGCGCCTCGGCGAACTGAGCCTCGTGCTCGCGCCAGGCGACGAGATGGGCAAGCGCCTGATGGCGGCGGATGTCCGCAGCAAGATTACGGTAGCGGCTCGACTGACGCGCTTGACGCTTCAGGCTGTCGATCTGGAGGTCGAGCTGCTTCAGCACGTCCTCGACGCGCAGAAGATTGTCCTCCGCCCCTTTCAGCCTCAGCTCCGCCTCGTGACGGCGCGAGTGGAGGCCCGAAATGCCGGCGGCCTCCTCGAGGATCAGCCGGCGGGCCTGGGGCTTGGCGGCGATGATCTCGCCGATCTGGCCCTGGCGCACGAGCGAGGGCGAGCGGGCGCCGGTCGAAGCGTCGGCGAACAGGAGCTGCACGTCGCGCGCGCGCACCTCCTTGCCATTGACGCGATAGGTCGAGCCTTCTTCGCGCTCGATGCGGCGCGCGACCTCGATTGTCTCGGCGTCGTTGAACGGGGCGGGCGCGCGGCGGTCTGAATTGTCGAGTACGAGGGCGACTTCGGCGTTGTTGCGCGAGGGGCGCTTGCCGGAGCCGCCGAAGATGACGTCGTCCATTCCTGAGCCGCGCATGTTCTTGAACGAGGTCTCGCCCATGACCCAGCGCAGGGCCTCGACCAGATTCGACTTGCCGCAGCCGTTGGGACCGACAACGCCGGTCAGGCCCGGCTCGATCTTGAAATCGGCGGAATCGCAGAAGCTCTTGAAGCCGGTCAGGCGCAAGCGCTCGAATTTCATCGTCGCAGGCCCTCGACCCTTGAGCCGGCAGGCCGATTGGCGCTCGCTCTCGCGGCCGTCACGTCATGATTCCTCTTTGCGAATCACATTATGGGACGTGAAGCGTCTACCGGCCATATCGGACCCCCGCAACCAGCCGCGGGTCGCGAAAAACCTGTGCGAAACGGCTCAGCGCATCACCGGCGTCAGAATTTGATCAAAGCCGTCAAGGCGCTCTTCGCCGTCGATGCGGCGGCCGTTGACGAAGAACGTCGGCGTCCCCTTGATGTCGAGCTTGTCCGCGGCGATGTCCCGCATCTTTTTCACGTTGTCGAGAAGGTCATAATCCTGGAGGCAGGCGTCGATCCCCTCCTCTGTCATGCCGGCGGCCAGAACCTCAGCCTTCAGCCTAATCAGCGCTTTCTCGGCGAAGGCCCATTCGTCCTGATGGTCGAAGAGGCGGTCGAGGATCGCGTCGCGCCTCTCCGGGCCGGCGCAGCGGGCCAGCATGAAGGCCGCGATCGACAGCGGATCGAGAGGGAGTTCTCTCAGGATGAACTTCGCCTGGCCGGAGTCGACATATTTCGCCTTGAGCGCCGGCCAGACGTCCTCGTGGAAGGCGGCACAGTGGACGCACGTCACCGACGCATATTCGATAATCGCCGCCGGCGCTTCGGCGCTCCCCTCGACGATATCGGGCAGCGGCTGCTCAGCCTTCAGCGCATCGATCACGGCGGGCGTCGGCGCGCTCGGTTCGGCCGCCGCGCCCGCGGTGAGGAGCGCGAGGGCGAGCGCGGCAGCAGCCGGCAGGCGGCGGGCGCGATCAAGCACAGACATTGCGCGGGTTCCCTCAGAAGGGGACGGCGAGGGCGCCGTTTACCATGTCTAAGGCGCTCCTTGCCGCGCGGCAAATCAGCCGCTCCGCGCTAGGCATCGCGCCCACTTGCGGGCTATGCAACGGTTCTCGGCAGCATTCAGGCTGCAGACACACGGGCTGTGGTTCAGAAAATGCATCTTGCAAGGCGGGCCACCGTGATCGCGTGTGTCATCTTCGCCGGCGCGCTGATCGGCAATGCGCTGCAATGGCTTCTGCCGGCGCAGCACGTCGCCGACGCGAAGGCCACGATCGGCATGGTTCAGGGGCTGGTGACGCTGCTGCTCGCGCTGGTGCTGGGGCTCCTCGTGTGGACGAGCTACGGCGTCTATGCGCAGCAGCTGTCCGAGGCGCATACGCTGGGTTCGCAGATCCTACAGCTCGTTCTTGCGCTCGATCGCTATGGGCCCGACGCCGCGGGCGGCCGCGAGGTGTTGCGCCAGGAGCTCGTCGAGACTCGCAAGCGCTTCTGGGGCCATGACGGCGGCGCCCCGTCGCTGACTTACGCGCAGTCGCGGGCGGAACTGCGCAGGATGGACGGCTTCTTCGCTGGGCTGAAGCCCGCGACCGACGAGCAGCGGACCGCGCTCGACACCGCCCGAGGACTCTCGGCCTCGATCGTGCAGGCGCACTATCTGATGGCGCGTCAGCTGAAGAACCCGCTGCCGGGCCCGCTCATCGCCAGCGTGGTCCTTTGGGCGGCGTTCCTGTTCTGCTGCATCGGTCTGGGAGCGACCTTCAACGCGCTCGCGCTGATCGTCGAATTGCTCGGCGCCGTCGCAGTCGCGAGCGCCATCTTTCTCATCCTCGAATTCAGCCAGCCCTATGTCGGCCTCTTCCGCATCCCTTCCGACGGGATCGACCAGGTGATCGCCGCGCTGTCTGCGGAATCGCGCGCGGCCTGAGGCGGCCGGCCCACGACAGGGTGGCTCCGATTGTTGGGCTTGACCCCCGGCGCCGATAGGGCCTTTGCTCGCGCGCCCCTGCGTCTGAAGCCTGCCTTGAGGCGCGGAGCGGCCGGGTCCCGTCGCCGAAGATGCCGAACTCCGTCCTCTTTCGCCTTGTCGTGTCGAGCGCCATCGTCAGCTCCATCATCGGGGGGATCTATGCCTATTTCGTGCATGACGCCTGGCGGACCGGCGTTGCGCTCGGCGCCGTCTTCGGCGCCGCTGTCCCGGCGCTGGAGGCTTTTGGGTTCCAGGGACGCATCGGACCGGACCTTCGCCGGCTCCCGTTCCTCGTCTATCTCGGCCTTCGCTCGGCCGCCTATCTCGCCGTCATCGTTGTGATCGAGGCTCTTATCGTCAGGCTGCTCAACGGCCCGCAGCCGGTCACCGTCGGCGACATCGCCTTCGGGCTCGCCGTGTCCCTCGCCGGAAACCTTATGTTCGGCATGGCCGAACTGCTCGGGCCAGGCGTCCTCATTGCCTTCGTGGTGGGACGCTATCATCGTCCGCGGCGCGAGGAGCGCGCGCTGCTGTTCATCGATCTCACAGCATCGACTGCGACCGCCGAGCGTCTCGGCGAGACGCGCTTTCTCGACTTCCTCAGCGCTTTCGTCGCCGACGTGTCGCAAGCCGTCGTCGAAAACCGCGGCGAGATTCACAAATATGTCGGCGACGAGATCATCGCCACCTGGCGTCTCCGGCCCGACCGTAACGACGCGGGGATCGTCCGCGCCTGTTTTGCCGCGCGCGACCGGGCTCGCGGCCGATCGCCACGAGTATCAGCGGGACTTCGGCGTCGGCGCCGATTTCCGCGCGGCGCTGCACGGCGGGCCCGTCATCGTCGGAGAAATAGGAACTTTCAAGAAGGAGATCGCCCTCATCGGCGACGCGATGAATACGACTGCGCGTATTCTCGATGCGTGTCGCGACAACGGCCGCACGGTGCTCGCCTCCGCGACGCTGCTCGAGCGCCTGACCGATTTTGCCGCTGTGGTCGCCGTCGAGCCATTGGCGCCGCTCGCGCTGCGCGGGAAATCCGCGCCGCTCGAAGTGTCTGCGCTTGAGCGCAGGGCGACCGAGTCGTTCAGCGCCCGCCTCTGATCTCTCCTGAACGAGATCGAAAGTTTTGAAGCTGTGAGGGCCGTCACAGCCGGGTATTCGCCATTGTGATCCAACCACAAGCGAAGGGCACGAACCGCAAAGCGCCTAACGCCCTCCTGGGCTCCGCAGTTGGAGGATTTCATCAATGAGCAATACTCAGGGCCACGCCCGCGATTTCCGCTTGAACGCCGACCATGACCCCATGCCGTTGACGACGTTTATCGGCGCGACCGCCGCTATCCTGTTGGCGGTTTTTGCGCTCGGCGCCGCGTTGGCCGGCGGCGACGTTGAGGCGCAGGACCCGGCGGCGCTCACCCTCATCGGTCCGTGAGCGCGCGCCGGCGGGGGGGGGCCACCTCGCGCGGCTTCCCTCGCCGGTGAACGCGCGGTTCCTGGCTTGAATGAACATTCTCGCGTCGCATTTAACGTGTGACACTCGTCATGGCTGGAACCTTCCGCAAGGGTCATGGTTGTCGGCGGCTGAAGGGGCCTCGCGGCTGAGCGCAAGTCCGGGCCCGATGGTTAAGGGAACGCGTAGTTATGACGAGGATCGAGAGTCGAGCCGAGAATTCCAGCGACGATTCAACAGACCAGAAAATCCGCCTGTGGGTCACGCTGTTCGTCGCCACGCTGATGGTGGCGCTGACCGCCTACGTGTTGAGCTTCGCGCTCCTGGGCCCAGGCGGCAACCCGCCGCCGCACCGCTCCGCCACCGCGATGCTGCATTCCCGTTCATAAGCAGCCCGGGCGAGCCCGCGCGGCCCCGCCTTGTCAGTCGGCAAGGCGGTCGAGGTAGACGTGCTCGGCGCCTTGAGGGTCGGTGACGATATGCCGTCCGGCGCCGTCCGGCCGGATCGACTGGGGGCCGACCGGGACCTTGCCGCGGCCGCCGGGGATGTCGAGCACATAGGTCGGCATGGCGACCCCTGACAGGCGGGCTCGCAACGAACTCATCAGCTCCTGGCCTCTCGCGATCGGAACGCGCCAGTGCGCCGTCCCGGGCGCAAGGTCGCCGTGGTGCAGATAGTAAGGCTTCACGCCGGCCTCGACGAACGCGCGCATCAAGGCGTCCAGCGTATCGACGTCGTCGTTGACGCCCTTCAAGAGCACACTCTGGCTGACGAGCATCAGTCCCTGCGCGACGAGGCGGCGGCAGGCGGCGTGCGCGGCGGCGGTGAGCTCCCGCGGATGATTGGCGTGCAGGGCGACGACGACCGTTCGACGGTCGGCGCGGAGCGCCCGCGCCATAGCCGCCGTCACGCGTTCGGGCTCGGCGACCGGCAGCCGCGTATGCCAGCGGAGCGTCCTCACGTGGTCGACGCCGGCCAGCGCTTGGGTCGCGAGTGCGATGCGGCGGGGCGACAGCGTCAATGGGTCGCCGCCGGTCAGGACGACCTCCCAGATCGCCCTGTTGGCGCGCACATAGTCGAGCGCGGCGGCGAATTCGCTGTCGCTGAGCGACGCCGAGCCTGGCCCGATCCGCTCGCGGCGGAAGCAAAACCGGCAATAGACGGCGCAGACCGCGACGAGCTTGATCAGCACCCGGTCGGGATAGCGGTGCACAAGGCCTTTGACCGGGCTCTTCGCGTCGTCGCCGATCGGATCGTCGGTCTCCCAAGGGCCGCGGACGAGTTCGCGGGCGTCGGGAATGAACTGGCGCGCGATCGGGTCGGCCGGGTCGTCGCGGCGCATGAGACCGGCGAGCGCCGGCGTGAGGCCGACCGCGTATCGCGCGGCGACCGCCTCGAGCTCGGCGAGCCGTTCCGGCGGAGCAAGCCTTGCTTCGATCAGCGCGGCGGGCGTCGTAAGGCGGCGGGGCTTTGTTGGAAGGCTCCTGAGGGGAGATGGGTTTCGCATTTCGTCAGACCCTTCGACTCCGCGCACGGCGATAGTCCGGGGCCTTCTACAGCGAGTTGCTCTCAGGTTGAATCGATTCTAGGCCTGACCTTCCCCCTCGCCCTAACCGCGAGCGGGGAGAAGGGACGCCGCGATCTGATCTATTCGCAATTCGCTCGAACATCGCAAAAAGACGGCGCGGCGCGGGGCGGTCTCTAGAGATGTCTCGGCCGGGCGGGCCGCCTTATCGGCTCAAAAGGGACCGAATGGCTGGACGGAAACCCCGATCTTGAGCGCGTCGTCAATCGCGCGATTGCGGATCATGATCGCCGCGAGTTGATCTTGACCCGACGCACAAGCGGCAGGGCCGGTTTTGACGCCTTCGCTCTCGAGAAACCGGAGGTAGCCGGTTCTCATCCCCGCGTCGCCGAAGTAGTCGCTGTCGAAGACCGCGGAAATGTACAAGACCTTGCGCCCGACGCCCTCAGCGGAACAGTAACCCCAGGAGGCGCTCGCGGGCGTCGCCAGACAGACCGCCGAGAATATGGCTAGCACGTAACGTTTCATGACGCGTCCCCTTGGTGACGTGTGCACGCGTTCCTGCCGCCATCGGACGCGGGGCCCAGACTATCTTCTATGTATCGTCTCTGACAAGGCCGTTTTGTGAGATTTCTCTACGTCCGGCGCAACTGAGTCCGCCCCGACGATCCTTGAGCCGTTACGTCCGGGGCCCGCCCAGGATTCC
This sequence comes from Hyphomicrobiales bacterium, assembly GCA_019237205.1. Taxonomy (GTDB): domain Bacteria; phylum Pseudomonadota; class Alphaproteobacteria; order Rhizobiales; family Beijerinckiaceae; genus Roseiarcus. The sequence continues at coordinate 8,792 of JAFAHO010000273.1, read as the reverse complement.
AGGTTCCTCGTTAAGGTTTACGAAGTATTTAATGTCCTCTTTGGCTTGGTCGTGCTCGGGTGTCTGCTATCTTTGGGGGATGTCACCGAATTGAGGTGGAGACGACGTTCAGTCAGCACTCGAAAGCCGAGAAAGGGTCCGAGGTCAGGTGTGTATAAATTTGCGATGATATTCGGGCTGGCGTTGATGATGGCCGCCCTGGCCATTCTCGGCCACGACTGTCAGGCGTGGCTCGAGAAAGGAGCGTGGTCGTCGACCACGATCGGCGGCGTGTTTGAATTGGTTGAGTTCAATGACGATCTCCTGGACCGGCTGCGCCGCGTCCAGGTCGTCCATTCGGTATTGGAACTGCCGTTTTATTGGGTATCCACCAGCATTGGCTTCGCAGCTTTCGCCTTCGGATCGATTCTTGATGAAGGCCGCGCGTAGAACGGCCTCCTGTCACCGGGCCGATTTTCAGCCCCGCAAAAAGCCAGAGCGTCTTCACCTCGATTGACGGGTTAGGCGCGGGGCGTTTCTATTGGGCCTCGCCAGGCCGAGATATCCCGTGGGGAGGAGGCGCGATGCGCAGCAAATTTGCCGTGGCGGCCGCCGCTCTGGCCCTGGTCGGGGCCGCGAGCCGGGTCATCGCCAATCCGGTTGGCGTCCCGCCCACGGCCAAGCCATTCGATCTGATCGAGGGCAAGACGATCAGCATCGAACTGGGGACGCCGACCGCGCATGGCTGGTACGTGCTGATTTGGGGCAGCTACAAAGTGGGCGATCAGGAGTTCCTAGCGAATGGCTCCGCCAAGGAGGGCGAGTTCAACCCAAGCGCCGGTTGCGTTTATATCGCCTGGGAGGGCGGCGGGCAGTGTTTCTTCCCCTCCGAGAACCAGGGCAACAGGGCGCATGAGTTTCTCAAGTCGATTCACGGCGGCCCGCCGATCACGCTGGGCCTGATTCCGCCCGCAGGCGCGCATGGCGCCTTTTATTACCGGGTCGACAACGCGCCATAGGCGAGGGTGCCGCTTGACCTGAGGCGGCGCGCGCCCGGCGCCGTCCTCTGTCTTCGAGGCAGAATGCAGTTCTTCGAAGTTGGTGCGAATAGATCTCGGCGATGCTTGGGTGCAATACGGCGCCGGTGCGTCGGCATGCTTTAACGCCACGATCTCGGTGCCGCTTTTCGCTCCCTTTTCTCGTCAGATCGAGCGCGTCGTCGGATCGTGATCCTGCTTGCGCTTTCTCTTGTGATAGCGTCGGTTAGGTCGAACCGACGAACGAACCAAGGATGATGCGCAAAACCGCGTCGTCGTGGGGCTCGCAACGGGCGAGATGATGCCGAGCCAGATATTGAGTTCCCTGCTTGTGGGACTCGCAGCCACCTTGGGCACGATCGTCATTCATGGCTTCGTGGTCCACACCATCGTGATGGCTTTGCGCCGCAATCTGCAGCGCGGCGTGCTTGGCGTGCGGATTTGGGTGAATTTGACGTTCGTCATGAGCACAGCGCTGCTTGCGCTCGCCGGGCATCTCGTGGAGATCGCGCTTTGGGCGTTCGCGCTCGTTCTATGCGGCGCGGTCGCCAATTTCAGCGCGGCCCTTTATTCATCGGGTGGCAGCTACACGACTTCGGGTTCCGACATCATATTGCCGCCAGGCTGGAAGCTGCTGGGCCCGCTTGAAGCGGTGTGCGGAATGTTGATGTTCGGCGTCTCGACTGCGTTTATTTTCGCCGTCATCCAACGCCTGATTCACGCCCGGTTCGAGGACGCGGATGACGTCCTTCTTTGAAGACGCGGATTGGTTCGGTCCTTTCGGTTGATTTTGACCGGGTAGGTTCCATGCCCGGACGGGCGCGAGGTTGCGCGATCAGGGGCGACGTCAAATGCTTGCGCTCCTGATCGGCCGTCGGCGTGTCTGATCGAGCATTTCATGGCTCATAATGCGTTAACGGGCGAAAAGGCCAATCCCTTTAGGTCAACAGCGTTACCGCCGACTTGGTCATTTCGCAGGGTACGACCGGGAGGAACCTGATAGCCACGCGCGGCGTTTCAGCAACGTCCGATCGAACGGATGCGCGTCCGCCGCGGGGGAGGGGACGCGCCTCTGAGACAGGAGGTCGTTATGAAACAGGGCGTTCTTCGCCTTTCGGCCCTCGCCATTGGCGCGGCCGCCATAGCCTTCCTCACGCCCGTTGGGCCGGCGAGCGCTGCCGTCCGCCATCACGGCTCGGCGGGACCCGCAATGCATCGTCCGGCGATGCACGCTTCGTATCGAACGGCGTGGCGAGGCGGCCATCGCGCCGCATATGCGGCGGGCGGCCACTATCGCTACGGCTATGGCCATCGCGCCTATGGTTGGCGCGGGTACGGTTCGGGCGTAGCGGTCGCGGGCGGCTACTACGGCGGCGGCTATTACGGTCATCGCCATGGCTGCTGGTGGTACCGGCACTACGATCCAGCCGCGATGCCGTCATGGTGCGGGACCTATTCGTACGGGTATGACTACGGCGCGCCCGCTGTCGGCTTCGCCTATGGCTATGGCCCGGGCTACTACGGCGGCGGGGGCTATGGCTATGCTCGCCGGCATGGTTACGGCTCCCACGGTGGGCATGCCATCTACACCGACCACGCCGGCGCGTTCACAGGCGTCCATATGGGCGCGATTGGCGGGCCGCACGTCTCCGGCGCGCCGCACATCCCCGGGATGGGAACCCACTTCGCCGGAGGTTTCCATGGCATGGGCGGCGGCCATATGGGCGGCGCCAAGGTGCACATCCACTAAGCCCATTCCCTTTGGCCAACCAACGGGTAGACTCTTTGCGGCGCCGCGTTGCGCCGGGCCGCGGCGGCGCGGTCAAGGCCCTGATATCGTTTAGATACAAAACAACATGTTGCCAGTTAGATACAAAACAACATGTTGTCAGTGCGTAAATGTTCGCTCAAGATGGGTGAAAAACTGCCTGTATTCCGGCCGATTTTATCGGTTCACTCCGAATGAAGTTTATGTTTAAAGCATTTTGGGCTTAAGTAGGCTTAAGGTGTGTCGCCGGACGATCGGGAGAAGGAGCGCGGATGGCCATTGTCGGCCCGAAAACTCGCGAAGATCGCCGAGGATCTCGGGTTTCATTTTGACGACGCCGACCTCCTGGCGTACCGGCAGCTCCTGGCCGGATCGCTCGAGGCATAGTCTGTTCTCGATCAGCTTCCCGAGGCTTTGCCGCAGCCGCGCTATCCCCGCCTTCCCGCCCGCCGCTCAGCCCGTTCCCATGACCTAGGCGCCATCGTGGGCACACCGATCTGGGATTTAGTGGAGTGTGCGACATACTCAAGGTGTCCCCATATACTTGTGTCGTTTTTCGAACGTCGCATGTCGGCCGCCCTTCCGCCGCAAATTGTCCGGATCGTCTCCAGGCGCCCTTGTCTGTCGCCGGCCCCGCGGCGAGCCGGAGCATCGCAAACGTCAGTTGCGCCTTTGATTGCGGCCGCCGTTCTGCACGAAGTCCTGATCACCGCTGAGATCCGCCCAAAGGCTCCCTTATGGTGCAAACGCATCGCGAAGGGTCAGGGGCTCAGGCGATCGTCAGCTTCACGTCGACATTGCCGCGCGTCGCATTGGAACGCCGCCGGGCCGCTCAGCGATGTGATGAAGCCAATCTTGTATTCCGCCACGGCCGGCGACAACCCGCCATCGCCATGACGACGCCAGCCACTCCCGATATCGCGGCACGTTTCATAGTAATGGTTCAGTTCCTCCGATGTCACGTCAAAAAGCGACGGCGCGTCGCCTTCGCCTCCGGACGGGCGCTGATTTTCCGCTGGTGTGCTTACTGCTGGTACTGATCGTTAACAGTCTTGTTTTGGTCGTTCAGCGGTTCGACGAGATCGAGTTGTGCCTTAAGCGGATCCGGCTGATGCGTCTGCATGTCGCCCGCAGCAGCCAACTCTATCAGGTCGTCACTGGCGGTGCTGAACGCCGGCCAGGTGGTCGGGCCGTCGCCGGTCGGATCCCCCGTCTTGGCAAACGACACCCAATATGCGTGCATATGTTGGGCGACTTGCTCGTCCTGACTCGTCACCTAATTGCCATAGTACGCGCCGAGCGTGTAGCCAGGGAGATCGGAGCCATGCGCATCGTCTGTATCGGCGGCGGCCCGGCGGGCCTGTATTTCGCGCTGCTGATGAAAAAACGCCATCCGGGCCACTCGATTACGGTCGTGGAGCGCAATCGCCCCTACGACACGTTCGGCTGGGGCGTCGTCTTTTCCGACGCGATGATGCAGGCGATGAGCGAGTGGGATCCCAAGACCGCCGAGCAGGTTCGAGTAGCATTCAACCACTGGGACGACATCGAGCTGTGGTTCAAGGGGCGCAAAGTCCGGACGACCGGACATGGCTTCGTAGGCATCGGCCGGAAAAAGCTGCTCAACATTCTGCAAGCGCGCTGCGAGGCGCTCGGCGTGGAACTTGTTTTCGAGCGCGAAGTGGAGTCGGACCTCGAATTTCCCGAGGCCGATCTCATTATCGCTTCAGACGGGATCGCTTCAAAAATCCGCAACCGGTACGAATCGGCCTTCGAGCCCGACATGATCGTGCGTCCGAACCGCTATATCTGGCTCGGCACGCATAAGGCCTACGACGCCTTCACTTTCGACTTTCGCAAGACCGAGCACGGCTGGTTCCAGGCCCATATCTATAAATTCGACGAGACGACATCGACGTTCATCATCGAGACGACGGAAGAAGCCTATCGAAAACACAATCTCGGCACGCTCGATCAGGCTGGTTCCATCGCATTTTGCGAGACCCTGTTCGCCGAGGTGCTCGACGGCGCAAAGCTGATGACGAACGCCCGGCACTTGCGCGGCTCCGCTTGGCTTAATTTCAATCGGCTGATCTGTGGCCGCTGGAGCCATTTCAACGGCAAGAGCCAGGTCGTGTTGATGGGCGACGCGGCGCATACTGCGCATTTTGCCATCGGCTCGGGCACTAAGCTGGCTTTCGACGACGCGATCGAACTCACGCGGCAATTCGAGGCGGCGGGTCACTGCAAAGAGACGCTGCCACAGGTCATCGAAGGTTACGAAAGTGCGCGCCGCGTCGACGTGGCGCGCATCCAAAACGCAGCGCGAAACGCGATGGAATGGTTCGAAGTCGTTGGCGCCCGATACGCCGATCATCTCGAGCCCGAGCAACTCATGTATTCCATGCTTACGCGCTCGCAACGCATTAGCCATGAAAATCTGCGTCTGCGCGACAAGCCTTGGCTCGAAAATTTCGAGCGCTGGTTCGCTGCGCGCGCCGGCGTTCCCACGAAGCCGGGCAAGCGCGCTTTGCCGCCGATGTTCACGCCCTACACGGTGCGCAGCGTCACCTTGCAGAATCGCGTCATCGTCTCGCCGATGGCGATGTACTCGGCGCGGGATGGGGTCGCGGGCGACTTTCACCTCATCCATCTCGGCGCGCGAGCGATGGGCGGCGCCGGCCTGGTGTTCGGCGAAATGACTTGCGTCTCGCCCGACGCTCGCATTACCCCCGGCTGCCTCGGCCTCTGGAGCGCCGAGCAAACCGCGGGCTGGCGACGCATCGTCGACTTCGTTCACGCCAATACTGGCGCCAAGGTCGGTATCCAGCTCGGCCATGCCGGGCGAAAGGGCGCGACCAAAGTCCCTTGGGAGGGCATCGACCAGCCCTTGCCGCACGGCGCTTGGCCGCTGATCTCAGCCTCCGCATTGCCCTATCTTTCTAACAGTCAGCTTCCCAAAGCGATGGACCGCGGCGACATGGATCGCGTGAAGGCGGATTTCGTCGCTGCGACACGCCGCGCAGTCCAGGCGGGCGCGGATTGGCTCGAATTCCATGCCGCGCACGGCTATCTCTTCTCAAGCTTCCTCTCGCCGCTGTCGAACCTTCGTACCGACGAGTATGGCGGCGGGCATGACAATCGCGCGCGTTATCCTCTCGAAGTGTTCAAGGCGATGCGGGCCGTCTGGCCCGCAGACAAGCCGATGTCGGTTCGCCTGTCCTGCCATGATTGGCACGAAGGCGGAAACACGCCGGACGACGCCGCGATCTTCGCCGCGCTGTTCAAGGACGCGGGCGCCGACCTGATCGACTGTTCGTCGGGCCAGGTCGTCAAGGCTGAGAAGCCGGTCTATGGCCGCCTCTTCCAGACGCCTTTCGCCGACAAGATACGCAACGAAGTCGGAATCGCCACCATTGCCGTCGGAGCGATCTCCGACGCCGATCAAGCCAATTCGGTGCTGGCGGCCGGCCGCGCAGATCTTTGCGCGGTCGCGCGTCCGCATCTGGCTGACCCGGACTGGACGCTGCATGAGGCGGCGAAGCTCGGGCTGAAGGACATTCCTTGGCCCAAGCCCTACATTTCAGGAAAATTGCAATATGAAACGAATCTCGAGCGCGCCGCCGCGGCCGCATCGCCGAAATAGGCGCGATCGTGACAACGCCATCGCCTCTCGCGGGACGGCACGCACTTGTCACCGGGGCCGGGAGCGGCATCGGCGCGGCGATTGCGCTGGCGCTGAGCGGCGCGGGAGCGCGCGTCACGCTGGCCGGCAGACGCCAGGGACCGCTCGTGGAGGACGCCGGCCGCTGCGTCTCAGGCTCGGCTCTGGAAAGCCCGGTACGAGACCTTAGTCGGATCGTGCTGGCGCCCGCGACCTATCTGCACGAAAAAGAAAAGCTGACCAAACGCTGGCCCGCGGCGAAAAGGTTCATTCTCGAACGCGGCTTGAACGAGCATTTCGGCGATCCGAACCCCAGGGTTGGCCTGATCCCTCAGGGCGGCATGCACAGCACGGTCGTGCGCGCGCTGAACCGCCTGGGGCCCACCGATATTTACGGCGACGCGTGCGTGCACATGTTGGGTCTCAATGCCGTCTATCCCTTGTGCGAAGGCCAGATCCTCTAATTCTGCGCGGATAAGGACGCTGTGTTGATTGTCGAGGAGGGCCAACCCAACTTTATCGAACAGGCCATCGGCCACATTCTCCATAAGGCGGGACGACATGTGACGCTCGAGGGCAAGGCATGCTGTCGCTCGGCGGCGAATATACCGGAAAAACGATGCTCGGCGCCGCGGTCGAATCGCTCAATCCGGCGCGCAAGCGCGGGCAAGCCAAATTTGTCCGCCTCGCCCCAACGGTATCGCTTCGATTCGCCGAAACGCCGCTCGCCGCCCGCTCGGACAAATTGGCGGATTTCCGTTCGTCCATAGAAACTTGAGATTTGAACTTTCTTCGCGCCGACACTATGGTCGACGCTGCGAAAATGAATGAGGCGCCACTCGACATGCCGGAAAAACTCAGGACTCGTGATGACATCGAAGCGATCGTCTCCGATCATTCGGTGGATCATAAGCTTGAGCTACGCGTGTGGCTGCGCCTGCTGGCATGCGCGAACATCATTACGGCCGAGATCCGACGAAACCTCCGGAAGTCCTTCGCGGTGACGCTTCCCCAATTCGATCTTCTCGCGCAATTGCAGCGTGAGCAGGACGGGTTGCGTCTCGGCGAGCTTTCGCGACGCCTCATGGTTACAAACGGCAACGTCACTGGCCTCGTCGACAAGCTAGCGGATGGGGGCTTCGTTGTCAGGGAGACCGTGCCCGGCGATCTCCGTGTGCAAGTGGTGCGTATGACCAAGGCGGGCGCCTCGCTATTTGCGGTCATGGCCGAAGCGCATGAGCGGTGGCTCGCTCGGCTCATGCAAGACATGCCGGGGGACGCCATGGAATCGTTGTTGGGCGATTTGAGCCGGCTCAAAACCTCAATGCGCCGCAACGAATTCTCCCGACCGCCGCTCCGAGAAAGCCCATCAGCAGAAGCTGGCTTAGCTAATGGTAACTCCCAAGCTGGGGTTACGGGGCCAGGGCCTGAATGAGGGGATGAGGGCGAGCGGCCAGGGTCTGGAGGATGTTCCAACCGCTTGCGGGCGGTTGCGACGACCGAGCGCACGACGTCGAAGTCGCAGCCGGCATCGAAGGCGCGTCCTTCTTGAGAACCGCGTCGCGCTCCGACTCCACTCGTGCGATCAGCTTCAGGACGAGATCGAGTCGATCGAGCAGACGTTCGATACGCGCTCTCGCCTTTTGAGGAATGGGATCGCCGTCCGGCTGACGCGCGCATTTCAATTGCTCGCGGCGATCTCGCCGCAAAGCCCTGTATCCCTTTACGCCAAGCGTCGCCAAAATGCCGCCGATCTTGTTGACGATCGATCGCCGTTCCCGGGTCAAATCCTCCCGTTCGCGATACGCACGTCGTGCTTCCTCTTCGGCCTCGCTCGGAACCATCGAACACACTCGAGGTTCGCCCCTTAGCCAGGCCATTAAAGTGTGCAGCAACATCTCGACGTCGATGATGTCGGTCTTCGCCCGCCGCGCCCGCCGATCCACGGGGAGGCTCGACGGCTGGATGACGTGGACCTCGATCCTGCGTCGGACAAGGAAACGCGCCAGCCAAAATCCGTCGCGCCCGGCTTCATGGGTCAGTATCACACGAGTGATCTTCCGACCTGACGCTGCGCACCTCGCCTTTAGACGCTCGATAAAAGAAGCCAATCCGTCGCCGCAAGCATCCAGCACATGCCTCGAATGCCGGTTAACTCCAGGAAGCTGAACCGCCAGAACCCACTTCTTCTCGCTTAGTTCCAACGCGCCAATGATGGTGGAGTCGTAGTCGAGGGCAGTCTGAGGGGATCCCGAGAATTGAGACATTCGCCTTCTCCTTGAGGTCATTCGACGGACCAAGGATACCCACCTTGGCCGCCGATCGCCCTCATAGGATCTTCACC
>JAFAHO010000261.1 GCA_019237205.1 Hyphomicrobiales bacterium | reverse complement strand
GAAATGCGACAGGAAAACACTGGTCTCCTTCACCGCCCCTGCAGCCGCGTCCCCATCCGTCATCGACCCATCCTCCAAACGAATCAGAGGATTGCTACAGATTCAGAACCCCAGATGAAATGTCACGCGAAGATTCAGCCGATTGCCTGCCTGTTTGAGCGGTCACTATGGCTACCTCCGGGCAAACGTGCTCTAAATGAAGGAGATCCAAGAGGGACTTCTTGCCGTGGCCGACCACTCCATTCCGCACTTTCACAACGACCTCGGCGTCCAAACCATCAAGGTCCGGGTGAAAGAGTTCATGTGTACGGGCGCCAAGCCGCCGTTCGATCATCCGCACATTTTTATCGATATGGGCTCTGATGACGAGGCGATATGCTCGTATTGTTCGACGCGATTCGTGTATAACGCCGAACTCGGCAGCGTTTGTGCGCCGCCCGAATGCGAACTACGCCCGGCGGCATAACTCGTGAATCGACGCGCGATCATCGCCGGAGCAGGCATAGGCGGGCTCGCGACCGCACTGGCGCTTTCGCGGGCACGGTTCGATGTAACCGTGTACGAGCGGGCCGAAGCACTCGAGGAATTCGGCGCAGGACTACAATTAACGCCGAATGCGACGCGCGTACTCTCGAATTTGGGCGTGCTGGAAAGCGTAAGAGCGTTTGCGACAAGTCCGTGCGCAATCTTAGCGATTCGCGGTTCGGATGACGTCACGCTGATGCGGATGCCAATCGACGATGCCGAGCGCCGATGGGGCGCGCCATATATTGCAATTCATCGCGCAGACCTGCAGCGCTTGCTGCAAGAGGCAGTGCGCCGTACGTCAAGTGCGAAGCTATGTTTTGGGTCAACCGTAGAGGACGTCTGGGGCAACGGCGATCAAATCTTCGTGGGGGTGAAGCAGGGCTCAAGGACAATTCAGGACTCCGCCGATCTTCTGGTCGGCGCCGATGGTTTGCGTTCGCGTGTGCGCGAGCGCTTCGGGTTTGGAGAGACGGACGGGCCTGCTTTTGCCGGTCGCGTGGCATTCCGCGCAACCGCGGACTCGGCACATGTCGATCGACGTTGGAGGAGACCGGAAGTTTGCCTGCGTCTTGGTCCCCATGCCCACCTTGTTCACTATCCCTTGCGAGGCGAAGCGATTCTCAATCTCGTTGCGGTAATCGAGTCGCCTTGGAGCGGCGCCGCCAATGACCATCCGTGGAATGGCGAGGCGAATCGGCCTGCCCTCGATCGTGCTTTCTCAAAATGGTCGAGCGCGACTCGCGATCTTCTGGCGGCTGCTGCGCGTTGGAGGGCATGGCCCCTTTACTTCCGTCCCTCGATAGCTTCCTTCTCACTCGGACGCATCGCATTGCTCGGCGACGCGGCGCACCCGATGGTTCCGTTTCTCGCGCAAGGCGCTGCCCAGGCCATCGAAGATGCGGGCGCCCTCGGGCGAGTTTTCTCGCAAACCGAAAGCATACCGGATGGACTCGTTACCTATTCGCGTGCTCGGATCGGACGCGCGGCTCGGATTCAAATCGAAGCTCAGAGGCAGGGCCGCATATATCATCTTAGCGGACCCATGGCCTTCGCCCGCGACGCAGCCATGAGGCTGCTTGGCCCGGCCGGCATCAGCGCCAGATACGATTGGCTCTATGGCGTCTGATGTGATTCCGTCGGGCGCAGCATCAGCACGAGCCGCCACCGAGCAGTCCCTGATGCCGCCAACCGCTGTCAATCCTTCAATGACGACGGCCGGACGCGAATCCGAACCGGACCGAATCGGACAATATTTGCCTTTGGCAAACGAGCTCGCGTGTGTTTCCAGAATTCAGCGCAAGATCTGGCTCAGAAACAGCCTCGTGCGATCGTGCTGCGGATTGTCGAAGAACAGTTTCGGTGCGTTAATCTCGACAATTTCACCATTGTCCATAAAAACGACTCGGTCGGCGATCTGCCGAGCAAAGCCCATCTCATGGGTCACGACGATCATGGTCATCCCGTCTTGGGCGAGGGCCGTCATAGTATCAAGGACTTCCTTCACCATTTCAGGGTCGAGCGCCGACGTCGGCTCATCAAACAACATGATTCTCGGATTCATCGAGAGCGCGCGCGCGATGGCGACGCGTTGCTGCTGTCCGCCTGAGAGTTGACCGGGATATTTGGAAGACTGTTCGGGTATTTTAACACGCGTCAACAACTGCATCGCCAAGTTTTCTGCATCGCGTCTGGGCATCTTGCGCACCCAGATCGGCGCGAGTGCGCAATTTTCCAGAACGGTCAGATGTGGAAAGAGATTGAAACTCTGGAACACCATCCCGACGTCCCGGCGAACTTCATCGATCCGTCGGATATCTTGCGTCAACTCGACGCCGTCGACCACAATCAAGCCTCGCTGATATTCCTCTAGGCGATTAACGCAGCGGATCAACGTTGACTTTCCCGATCCGGACGGCCCGCAGACGACGATACGTTCGCCGCGCCTCACAGAGAGGTTGATATTCCGCAGAGCGTGAAAGCGTCCGTACCATTTGTGAACCCCAACGAAGTCAATCGCAATGGAGTTACTGGCTTCGAGGCTCGATGTCGTCATTTTCTGTGACCCTTGGCGAGCACACGCTCCATGAAAGCCGAATATCGCGCCATGCCATAGCAGAAAACAAAATAGAACATTCCAGCAAAAGCATAGCCAGAGGCCACAATAGTCGGTCCACTCCACGCGGGATCCTTGAAGGCGTTGTTCATTGCCTCGAGGAAGTCGGTGGCGCCGACCACCGAAATGAGGGTCGTATCCATGAACAGTCCGATGAAGTTGTTGACGATGCCCGGTATGACCATAACAAGCGCTTGCGGCAGAATGACAAGCGCCATCATGCGCGGATAGTTCAATCCCAGCGCCAACGCCCCCTCGTACTGGCCCCTGCCGAGCGATTGCAGGCCGCCACGAACTTCCTCCGCCATATAGGCTGCGGAAAAAAGAGCGATGCCGATGAGGGGACGCAGCAAGCGGTCTGGTGTCCATGCCTCGGGCACGAACAGCGGCAGCATGGTGTTGGCCATGAACAAGATCGTGATGAAGGGAACGCCGCGAACAAATTCAATGAACATGACGCTGGCCAATCGGACGACCGGCATTTGCGAACGCCGGCCTAGCGCAAGCGTGATGCCCAAGGGCAACGAAAAGACGATGCCAACGACCGCGGTGAGTAAGGATACAAGCATTCCTCCCCATAGCAGCGTATCGACGGTCGGCAGGCCAAGGGTCTCTGAGCCACGCAAAAGGACAAACGTCAGAACCGGATAGACTGCGAAGAACATCACCGCCGCCCAACCGCGACGCGGCGCTTTGGGCCAGAGCAACCAGAGGGTCAGTCCCGCCCCGAGGGCTTCGACAACTTCCACGCGCCACCGCTCTGAGACCGGATACGAGCCAAACCGCAGGTAATCGAGCTTTGCCGCAATGAACGCCCAACAGGCACCGTCCTGGTGTTGGCGGCACAGCGAACCGTCAGGCGCGCTCCAAACTGCTAGCGTCGTCGCCCACTCAATTGCGGGCGGCGCCAACCACAGAGCGAGCGCGATGAACGCCAAAGTCGTTAGGCCTGACACAATGGATGAGAATAGGTTGTCCCTCACCCAGACCAAAGGACCGCTCAACAACATCGGCGGCGGTTCCTCGGGTTCGGACGCCTTTCGAACATAGGCCAGCGCTTGAGCCACGCTCAGTGTTCCCGCCATGAGTAGCTCGCGTTGAACGCGTTGAGCGCGGCAGCCACCGCGAGCGAGATAGAAAGATAGACCGCCATCGTGATCGACATCACTTGCACCGCCGCCTGAGTCTGATTGAGAACGGTGCCGGCAAAAATCTGCACGAGGTCTGGGTAGCCGACGAAAACTGCGAGAGACGAGTTCTTGACAACGTTGAGGTATTGGGAGGTGAGTGGCGGAACGACAAGACGCATTGCCTGTGGGATCACGACCAGCTTCATCATAAGGCCGCGATGGAGCCCCAGCGCGAATGCGGCTTCGCTTTGACCATGCGGCACGGCCTGCACGCCCGCTCGAACTATCTCCGCTACGAATGCGGCGGTGAATGTTATGAGGCCGAAAACTAGCGCCGCCATCTCGGGAACAACCTGTATTCCCCCCTTCAGATTGAATCCCGATAGCTTTGCCACGGTGAACGTGAACGGCGCTCCCGCTCCGAGGACCGCGATCGCCGGCCCTCCGAGGATCAGCGCTGCTGTGATAAGCGCGACCGGCGCCTGTGCGCCGGTCCGATTCTGACGCCACGCCGCCCAGCCGCGAAACATAGCGGCTGCGGTAACCGACAGCGCGACAGCAGCAAAAAACCACGCCGCCGCCGCGCGAGGCGTGGCCGACGGCAAAAAAAGCCCCCTATTGTTGAGATAGATCGCGTTGGCCAGACTAATCGACTGGCGAGGCCCAGGCAGCGATTTCAGTACTGCGTTATACCAAAACAACAATTGCAGCAGCAAAGGGGTATTTCGAATCACGTTCGTGTAGACGAGCGCTGAGCGAGACAACAGCCAGTTGGGCGCTAGGCGCGCCACTCCGATCGCAAACCCAAGCAGCGTAGCCAGCGGGATGCAGATTGCGGCAATTAGAAGAGTATTGAGAAGCCCAACCCAGAATGCGCGCCCATAGGTTGAAAGCGGCGAATATTCGATCAGGTGAAAATTGATGTCAAAACCGGCCACCTCATTCCAGAAGCCGAAGCCCAGCGGTATTCCGCGGGCCCGCATGTTGGCATAAGCATTGTAGGCCCCGCCGCCTATCAGCCCACAAACGACGACGACGAGCACCGCCTGGTAGAGTAGCGCTCGCAACCGCGGGTCGTTGAACCGCGTGCCTTCTGCAGACGCCATCCCCCGAATCCTCTGCCGCGCCAGGGCAGTCGACCCGCCGATGCTGGCGATCTTTCCCCTCCCCCGCGATGCTCCCTTTTCCCAGTCACCACATGTCAAGCGCGATGCGCGCTTCATCAGACATGCGGCTTTGATCCCACGGCGGATCAAAAACCATATTCACCTTTGCGCCCGCCACGCCTGGCACCATACCAACAGCGTTTTCCACCCACGACGGCATCTCTCCGGCGACCGGGCATGCTGGCGCTGTCAGCGTCATTTCGATTGTCACAAACCGGCTATCATCAAAATCAACGTTGTAAATAAGGCCAAGTTCATAAATGTCAGCGGGGATTTCCGGGTCATAGACCGTCTTGAGCGCGGCGATGATCGCGTCTGTCAGGACGCGAAGTTCGTCCGGCGTCATTGCCGAAGGCGCCTTGACCTCGAGCGGAGAAGCAGCGTCGCTGTGCACGTCGTTCATGCCGCCACCTCTTCAGGCAATTAGCCGTTGAGCGCGCTCCAATGCGTCCGCCAGCGCGTCGATCTCAGCCAATGTGTTGTAGAGCGCGAACGACGCCCGACAGGTCGACGTAACGCCGAAGCGCTGCATCAGAGGCATAGCGCAATGCGTTCCTGCCCGGACAGCGACCCCTGACCTGTCGATCAGCGTCGCGATATCATGCGCGTGGGCGCCCTGCATCGTGAAAGACAAGATTGGACCTTTCCCGCGCGCTGTTCCGATAATTTGCAGCGCGTTGATCGAAGAAAGACGCTCATGCGCGTAAGCGCTGAGGGCTTCCTCATGCTCACGGATGCGCGATCTTCCGATCCCCTCCATGTAATCCAGCGCCGCGGCGAGCCCGATTGCCTGGACGATCGGCGGCGTGCCCGCTTCAAATCGGTGGGGTGGATCATTATAAGTCACAGCCTCCCGAGTGACCTCCTCGATCATCTCCCCACCGCCCATAAATGGCGGCAAAGATTCAAGTATCTCGCGTCTCCCATAAAGAACGCCGACGCCAGTGGGACCATAGACTTTGTGGCCTGTGAGCACATAGAAGTCTGCGCCAAGATCTCGGACATCGACATCGAGATGGACCGCCCCTTGCGAACCGTCCACGAGGACAGGGATCCCGCGCTGATGCGCGAGCCTGACGATGTCCTTGACCGGCGGCGCAGTTCCGAGGACGTTTGACATCTGCGTAATGGCGATGATTCTGGTTCGCTCATTCAGAGCCTTCTCGAACTCCTCCATCGAGAACGACCCGTCATCGCCAATGTCGACCCACCGCAACACCGCGCCTTTGCGTTCGCGGTGGAAGTGCCAGGGTACAATATTGGAGTGATGCTCCATAACACTGAGCACAATTTCGTCGCCGGGGCCGATGCCGTGCATTCCGAACGTCGCCGCCACGAGATTGATCGCCTCGGTGGTCGATCTCGTGAAGACGATCTCCTCAGCGGACCCCGCGTTCAGGAACCGCCGAACGCACTCACGCGCAGCTTCGTAGGCCTCCGTGGCGGCGTTTGCCAAAAAGTGCAGCCCGCGATGGACATTCGCGTATTCATGTTCATACGCATGCACCAACCGGTCGATAACGACCTTCGGCTTCTGAGCAGATGCCGCGTTGTCGAGGTAAACGAGCGGCTTGCCATAGGGTCGTTCACCTAGAATCGGAAAATCTTGGCGGACGCTCTCAACATCGTAAGCGCCCCGGCTCGTTCGAACAGCATCATTCACGAAGCGGACTCCACCCAATGGATTTCGCCCTCGCCGCCAACCCGAGCTACACGCTCGCGCGCGAGCCAAGCCCAAAACGGCCTCCGCAACGCTTCGGCCAGAACGTCGTCTTCGATACGCCGGATCGCTTCTTCTCCAAACGCCTCCAGCAGCATCGATTCGGCTTCGTCCCTATCGAGACTTCGCGTCATCATGTAAAAAAGCTGCTCCGGATCCAGGGACCCGACCGTCGCGCCATGACCGCACACCACGTCGTCGGCAAGAATCTCCAGTTCTGGTTTCGCGTTCATCTGCGCCCGCGGCGACAGGAGAACGGCTTGGGATTTCATCGCTCCATCTGTCTTTTGCGCGGCGTTCTCGACAATCACCTTGCCTTGGAAAGTCCCGACCGCCTCATCGTCGACGATCGCCCGATAATACTCCCGGCTTGTTCCAGCCTCCGCGGCGTGAACGACCTGCAGCGTTGTGTCCGAGCGTCGTTTCCCATCGAGCAGTGTGAGTCCGCCAAGAGTGATCTTCGCTTCTGGACCGATCAATTTGTGAAACAACTGCCGTCTGGTCAACGCCCCACCCGAAATAAGCACGAAGTCGTTGAGTTCCGCCCCCGCGGCGAGCTGACCGAGCCGGCTCTCAATATGTAGTTCGGCGTCATCCTCAACAAGGACGACATGCTTCGCCCGCGCGCCTTCAGCCAGTGTAAGGATCGCCAATGAATTGCGCTGCACGCCGGGACCGGCGCCCAAGTATGACTCAATGAGTGAAGCGCTGGCGCCAATGCCGAGCAAGATGGCGACCCGCGAATAGACCGAGCGAGCGTCCTTGGCGGTCGAGATGTGCGTGATCTCGATCAGGCCCTCCACGCGCGCGCCGTCCGCGACCTTGAGGACGTAAGCCTCGACGCTCATGGCCTCATTTAGCGCCACCATTGGGTCGTCAACGTCCACAGGCGATGGCTCCTCCCGCGAGAACGACACAGCCGGCGGGAATTGATCGCAGAGCTCTGCAACCAAGCGTCCGTCGACGAGCACGATTCGCCACGCCGCCATGCGCTTACGATCAGTGAGAATCGCGCGGGCATCTTCGATCGCTCCCGAATCAGGGGCGGGCGCCAGCGGCGCAGCGTCGCGCATTGCAGCACGTAGATCGGTATAGTGCCAGGATTCGACGCGTCGCGTCGGCAGACCACCTGCAATAAACCGGCCAAACGCATCAGCGCGACGGGGCGAAGACGAAAGCTTCTCCGTCTCGAATTGCCGCATCAATGTAGTCTCAGCGGTCGATCTCTGGACGACATGGGCTGTCATGATCGCCTCAGGCGGCCGCTTCGGCGTAGTCGCGATAGCCATTGCGCTCCAACTCGAGAGCGAGTTCAGGTCCGCCACTAGCCACGATGCGGCCCTTTGCCATGACGTGCACGACGTCAGGCCTGATGTGCTCAAGCAGCCTCTGATAGTGGGTAATCACGAGAAAGGCTCGCTCAGGGTCCCGCAACGCGTTCACTCCGTCAGAGACGACCTTCAGCGCATCGATATCAAGCCCAGAGTCCGTCTCGTCGAGGACACATAGACGAGGTCTGAGCAGCGCCATCTGCAAGATCTCCAGCCGCTTCTTTTCCCCACCTGAAAACCCGACGTTGAGGGGGCGGCGCAGCATCTCCTGGTCAAGTTTCAGCATCTGCGACGCCTCACGCACCCGACGCATAAAGTCCGGCGTGGTCAGATCCCCTTGGCCCCTCGACCGACGTCGCGCGTTCAGCGTCGCCTTCATGAACGTCATGGTCGCTACCCCGGGAATCTCGACTGGATACTGGAAAGCGAGAAAGACGCCCTTTTGAGCGCGTTCGTTTGGCTCCAGCTCCAAGAGGTCTTCCCCGTCGAACCATATTTCCCCGGAAACAATCTCATAGTCTGGTTTTCCAGCGATGACGTACGCGAGCGTCGACTTGCCCGAGCCGTTTGGCCCCATGATCGCTGCAACCTCGCCCGCCCTGACCGTGAGGTTGAGGTCCTCAAGGATCGGCGCGCCATGGATTGAGACGCTCAGCTTCTTGATTTCGAGCATCGGTCCAGCAGCCTGCATCATCCGACGCTCCCTTCAAGACTGATCGCAATCAGTTTCTGCGCCTCGACCGCGAATTCCATCGGCAACTGTTGCAGGACGTCCCGAACAAACCCGTTGACAATCAACGCCGTCGCCTCCTCGGCCGAGAGTCCGCGCTGCAGGCAATAGAAGAGCTGCTCCTCGGAGACTTTTGAAGTCGTCGCTTCATGTTCGATGATTGCGGAAGCGTTCTTCGCCTCGATATATGGGACCGTATGCGCGCCGCATTGGTGGCCGATCAGCAGCGAATCACAATTCGTGAAATTGCGCGCCCCAGTCGCGAGCCGGTGCGCAGATACCTGGCCCCTATAGGTATTCTGCGACTTTCCCGCCGCGATCCCCTTGGAGATAATGCGGCTCCTCGTGTTGCACCCAAGGTGAATCATCTTGGTGCCGCTGTCGACCTGTTGTCGGCCGTTCGAGATCGCGATCGAATAAAACTCGCCGCGGGAAGCCTCGCCACGCAAAATGCAGGACGGATACTTCCAGGTAATCGCCGAACCGGTCTCGACCTGCGTCCACGAGATTTTCGATCGAGCGCCGCGGCAGTCGCCGCGCTTGGTCACGAAATTGTATATGCCGCCCTTGCCTTCAGCATCGCCCGGATACCAGTTCTGCACGGTCGAATATTTGATCTCGGCGTCCTCAAGCGCGATGAGTTCGACTACCGCAGCGTGGAGTTGGTTCTCATCCCGTTTTGGTGCGGTGCAACCTTCGAGATAGCTCACATATGAGCCTTTGTCGGCAACGATAAGCGTGCGCTCGAACTGGCCTGTATTTTTCTCGTTTATTCGGAAATAGGTCGACAGCTCCATTGGGCAGCGGATGCCCGGCGGCACGTAGACAAACGAGCCGTCCGAGAAGACGGCGGAGTTGAGGGTTGCGTAGAAATTGTCGGTAGCGGGAACGACCGTGCCGAGATAGCGCCGAACGAGGTCGGGATGATTTCTGACAGCCTCGGAAAAGGAGCAAAAAATCACCCCGACTTTGGCGAGCTCCGCCTTAAATGTCGTCGCGACAGAAACCGAATCGAATACCGCATCGACCGCGACTCTCGGCCTCTCGACTCCCGCAAGTATCTCTTGTTCCACAAGCGGAATCCCGAGCTTCGCGTAAGTGCGCAATAGCTCGGGGTCGACATCGTCTAGAGATTTTGGTCCTGGCGTAGTCTTCGGGGCTGAAAAATAGTGGATCTCTTGAAAGTCGATCGGCGGATATTCCACCCGAGCCCATTTCGGCGCGCCCATCGTGAGCCAGCGTCGAAACGCGTCCAGCCGCCAGGCGAGAAGCCATTCCGGCTCTTCCTTCCTCGCGGAGATAAATCTGATGATGTCTTCATTCAGCCCCTTGGGGGCGACGTCCGATTCAATCGGACTGACGAAGCCATATTTATACGCTTCAACGTCGATCGAGCGAACGCGATCGACCGTCCCTTGGACAGCCGCCATAGATGACATCTCCTCGCCTTGGCGGTTTCAAGGACCGCCGGTGGGGGGTCGAAATCGCTCCCGCTCGCATGGCGTCGAGACAGGGCCACCCAAATATGGGGCCTTAGCGCGCCTTTTGCAAATGAGCTAGTCGTGCGACGGTGGCAAGTCGGTGGCAAGGTAGTGGTGCGATTCAATTATACACATATTATATGCTATTATTTAGAGTTCGGATCTCCGGGTCGCCTCCGATGAGTCGGGCAAATTGTCGGATGCGCGACTGCAGTCGTTCGCTGCTAAGCGCGGCGAGGTCGGCGGGGAGGGTCAACACGACCTGCCCCTTATCGCAAGTCATCGGCGCCCGCGGCAGGACGTCCGGCATGGCGGCCGAAATGTTGTAGGCGACCCGCATGGCGGCGCCGAGAATTCGCGCGCGATCGAGTTGACGTGCAGTCACGAGCGATCGTGACTGAGGAGTAACGAAGTCCTCGTTCGACAGATGACGGTACGCCGACGCAAGCGCCAGGAAGGCGCGAGAGGGGTGATCGACCCCAATGAAAGCGGCATTGACGACAAGATCGTAGGCTTGTGCGCCGCGATAGTCGGGATGAGCCCGCCAGGAAATGTCGGAGAGGAGGCAAGCCGCATGGCGGAGACGCTTGTCTTCCGCGTCTTCCTCAAGATGTGTGGACGTCATCAGCCGGCTCGTCCACTCGAAGAGCTCGTCCCCGTGTTCCGGCGCGCGCGAGCGCAGCCGATTGAATTCCCGCGCCGAAGCGAGCAGGGGGTCCTCCGCTTGAGTCTCCGGCGGGAGTTGCGAATAGAGCAGGCCCTCGCGAACGCCGAGCGCGGAGATGACGATCTCCTTCGGATTTGCCTGCCGGATGATTTCCTCCAGCACTGCAGCTCCGTAGGCGAGCAGCGGGCGACGCGCCGATGATACCGATTCGATTGAGAGCAACGCGTCAGCGTCGATTCTTTCGACGAGCCGAACAAATTCGAGCGCATCGCGCGACGGGATAACGTAATTGTGCATCACGTTCATCGGATACTGGCGCTGACGCATATGCAGGCGCGCGAGCGCTCGCCACGTTCCGCCAACCGCGTAGAACGTGCGCCCAGGAAGCCCATTGAGTAGTTTGACGTTTGAGAGCGTTTCCCGCACGATTTTGGCCGCTCTCTTGGGCGACCGCTCAGAGAGATCCATCAACGATAGACTGCCCAGCTGCAGCGTGAGGCCATGGCGGGCATCGCCGCCCCTCACATCAGTCAACTCAAGCGACCCGCCCCCCAGATCGCCCACGACGCCATCCGCATTGTGAATCGAGCTGACCACTCCAAGCGCCGACAGCCGAGCTTCCTGCGACCCGCTGAGCAACTCGATCTTGCAGCCCATCGCTCGCTGGGCGAGGCTAAGGAACTGCGGGCCGTTCGCGGCGTCGCGAACCGCTGCGGTGGCGATGCTGCGAAGGTCG
Organism: Hyphomicrobiales bacterium; assembly: GCA_019237205.1. Lineage (GTDB taxonomy): Bacteria > Pseudomonadota > Alphaproteobacteria > Rhizobiales > Beijerinckiaceae > Roseiarcus. Next base: position 20,429 of record JAFAHO010000261.1, on the reverse strand, counting down.
CTGATGCGCATCGTGTCGCAAAGAACGCGAAACCGATGAAGAGCGGCTAGCGCTTTAGCGACGGCGTCTTCGGGCAGCAGTCCGGTCGTGGCGACCCCCTGCCCCAAGCCACAAAGAACCTTTTCGTTGAAGGTCGGAGTTGGCGCGCGCGCGTGTGATTCGTACGCCACCAAACGCACTGAATTCGAGCCGATATCGACAATCGCGACAGGTTCGCCGGGCAACCGTCCCTGCGCTTTCATATCCGACATTGCTGACCCTGCGGAGAACGGAGCCCTGACGGCGCCGTCGTCTATCAGCACCGTTCGCGCAGCGCCATCGGAAAGGAAAGCTTGAGCGCCTGCCCGCGCCCCGAGAGGCTCGGGTTGGTCTGGAAGTACTTGTGCGCATTGAATGGCGGCTCGCCTTCAGCCGGCGCGATCCTCTCGCTCGACCCGTCTGGCAACACCCTGAAGCTTTGCTCGTTGTCCATCAAGTTCGCTTCCATGATTTGATCGAGCACGTGCTTATGCACAGTAGGGTTGAGGAGTGGAACGAGCGCCTCGACGCGCCGATCGAGATTGCGCTGCATGAGATCCGCGGAAGAAATGAAAACGTGCGCTTTCGGATGTGGCAGTCCATGGCCGGCGCCGAAGGCATAAATGCGCGCGTGCTCCAGGAATCGTCCGACGATCGACTTCACACGGATATGATCCGAGAGCCCAGGCACGCCCGGCCGCAGGCAACAAATTCCTCGAATCACCATGTCAATCTGCACGCCTGAGCGACTGGCCGCATAGAGAGCGTCAATGATCTCCGGATCGACAAGAGCGTTGCATTTCATCCAGATCCGCGCCGGCTTGCCAGCCGCGGCATGATCGATCTCGTCGGCGATGTTGCGCAGCAAAGTCGCCTTCAAAGTGATTGGCGAAATTGACATTTGTTCCAGCCCGTCCGGCTCTGCATAGCCGGTGATGAAATTGAAAATGCGAGCGACGTCGCGGCCGATCGCCGCATCGGCTGTGAAGAGCGATATGTCCGTGTAGATCTTAGCGGTTACTGGGTGATAGTTCCCGGTACCGAGGTGACAGTAATTGACCAGCGCCCCGCTTTCCCTCCGAACCACCATCGATAATTTCGCGTGGGTCTTGAGTTCGATGAACCCGTAAACCACTTGCGCGCCCGCGCGCTCGAGATCGCGCGCCCACCGAATATTTGCTTCCTCATCAAATCGAGCCTTCAATTCGATGAGCGCGGTCACGGACTTTCCCGATTCGGCTGCTTCGACGAGCGCTCTGACGATCGGACTATCGGCGGAAGTGCGATAGAGCGTCTGTTTGATCGCCACGACGTTTGGGTCGCGCGCCGCCTGATTGAGGAACTGAATGACGACGTCAAAAGATTCGTAGGGATGATGGACCACGAGATCTTTCTGTCGGATCGCGGCGAAACAATCTCCTCCGTGGTCCTTCACCCGTTCTGGGAATCGAGGGTTGTAAGGCGGGAACTTCAATTCTGGCCGATCGATCGCGACCAGCTGCGAGAGGTCATTCAGCGCCAGCATGCCCTCGATCAGAACAATTCCCGACGGTACGACGTCCACGTCGCCAGCCACAAAAGCGCGTAGCGATTCGGGCATGCTTGCTTCGATCTCGAGCCGGATCACTGAGCCGCGCCGACGTCGCTTGAGCGCGGTTTCATAAAGGCGAACAAGATCCTCTGCCTCCTCTTCGACTTCGATATCGCTGTCACGAATCACCCGAAATGAGCCTTCTCCCAACACCTCGTATCCAGGAAACAGCAGACTGATGAATGCGACGATGAGGCGGTCGAGCGTCACGAATCGCGCCGTCACTCCAAGCGGACCGTCAGGCAGCCTGACAAAGCGCTCCACGCTGCCCGGAACACGCACGAGCGCGCTCATCATCCGGCCATCCAGCGGATTGAGCAGTTCGAGCGCGAGCGTGAATCCGAGATTGGGAATGAACGGGAACGGGTGCGCCGGGTCGATGGCCAGCGGCGTCAGGATCGGAAAGACGTGCTGAAGGAAGTACTCCTGCAGCCAGTCCCGTTCGCGGCGCGTCAGATCGGCGACTTCGAGAATAACGATCCCACTGGCTGTGAGTTCAGATCTCAAAGCTCGCCACCGCTCCTGCTGCGACGCCACGAGCGAGGCGACGCGCTCGCTGATGCGCTCGAGCTGTTCAGCAGGCGTCCGGCCATCATCTGAGATTTCCGTGACCCCCGATAGAACTTGACCAACCAGACCCGCGACTCGAACCATGAAGAACTCGTCGAGATTGTCGGCTGAGATTGACAGGAATCTCAGTCTCTCCAGAAGCGGGTGATTCCCATTGGCCGCTTCTTCCAAGACGCGTCGATTGAATTCAAGCCACGACAGCTCACGATTGATAAATCGCTCCGGCGAAGACATCAGCGGAGATGGACTGACGTCCTCCGGCACGGAACCGCCCACCGTGGGCTGGAGCTCATTTTTCGCAACGCCTCGCACCATGCAATTCTCGCTTTGGTCCGTCATGATTTCTAGACCATTTCTGCGCCGCGCCAAGCATGACTAGATCGCGGGCGCGCCAGTCGCACGTAGCGCGCGAGCGACCGCGTCAAGAGCCTTCGGATAAATCCGATGTTCCTCGAGCAGGACGCGCTCCGCGAGCGTTTCGGCGTCGTCTCCGGGAAAGACTGGGACTCGAGCCTGGGCAATGATTGGACCGGCGTCGAGCTCGGCCGTTACATAGTGCACCGTGCATCCGTGTTCTTGGCGCGCCTCGGCCAGCGCCCGCTCGTGCGTATGCAGTCCGCGCAGTTCTGGCAGCAAGGATGGATGAATATTGAGAATGCGCCCGCGCCATCGGTGAACGAAATTAGAGCTCAGGATTCGCATGAACCCGGCCAGACAGATGACTTCGACGCCAGCCGAGGCAAGTTGGGAATGGAGCGCCGCCTCGAACGCCGCCCTCCCGGGGACACTTCGAAAATCGATCGCCTTCGCCGCTACCCCCGCTTCACGTGCGGCCACGAGCCCCGGCGCATCGGGCTTATCGGACACAACGAGCGAGATTTCGGCGGAGAATTCCGGCTCGTGGGCCGCCTCGATCAGAGCGCTCATGTTGGACCCGCGCCCCGAAATGAGGATGGCCGTTCGAACCCGATCGGTCAAAGAGAAAGCCTTCCATGGGTGACGACACGCAAATTTTCGCGGGCAACGAGCCGACCGATCAAGGTAGGCGACAATCCGGCGTACATGAGCGCGGCCCGCACTTCATCTTCGCGCTGGGCGGCGACAAAGACCGCCATGCCAAATCCGCAGTTGAAAGTGCGCAGCATTTCGTTTTCAGCTATGTTCCCGACGACCGCCAGCCAGGAAAAAACCGGAGGCGGCGCAAACGCGCCAAGGTCGAGCGAGACCGCAACATCGGGGCGGAGAACGCGAGGCAGGTTATCCAAGTAGCCGCCGCCGGTGATATGCGCGAGTGCTAGCACGCCTCGCGTCGTCGAAAGGACCTGAAGCAGCGGCCGCACATAAAGCCGCGTTGGGGTGAGAAGCGCGGCTCCGAGCGAACGAGACCGTTCGAATGGCGCCGGGGCGTCCCAGGCAAGCCCAGCTCGCTCAACGACGCGTCGCACCAGCGAGAACCCGTTGGAATGCACACCTGATGACGGCAGACCGAACACGGCGTCGCCCGGTTTGAGCCCCCGTCTCGGCAACAGGCTTCCACGCTCGGCCGCCCCGACCGCAAACCCTGCGAGGTCAAAATCGCCGGGCGCATAGAGTCCAGGCATTTCAGCCGTTTCGCCGCCGATTAGCGCGCAGCCGGATTGCGCGCAGCCGTCTGCGATCCCCTTCACGACCGTAGTCGCCACATCCTCGTCGAGTCTGCCGGCGGCAAAATAGTCCAGAAAAAAAAGTGGCTCCGCTCCCTGAACGACTATGTCATTTACGCACATCGCGACCAGATCTACCCCAATCGTGTCATATATGCCGCATTCGATTGCGATCTTTACTTTGGTGCCGACGCCGTCATTGGCGGCGACTAGTATCGGATCGGCGAAGCCGGCCGCTTTGAGATCAAAGAGAGCGCCGAAACCGCCCAACTCGGCGTCGGCGCCAGGGCGGCGGCTTGCTCGCGCTAACGGCTTGATCCGATCGACGAGACGGTTGCCGGCATCGATGTCGACGCCGGCGCCGGCATAGGTCAGCGGTTTGAAGCTGTCGGGCATTGCGGCTCCCGGTGCAAAAATCGATGACGGGGTACAGGATGAGCCCCTGGGCCGCAACTGAAGCCCAGTTTCCCAACGCGCGCCGAACCATGCTAAGCATCTCCCTCGCAACAGCTTGGGATTTCGGCGGATCAATGGGCGGACGGTCCGGTTCAGGTCACCGTCGAATCGGCGTCGACATCTAATGAATATTTCTCAGGTCCTCAATAATATTCCAAATATCATTACTTTGGCGAGAATGCTGATGACGCCCTTGGCGGTCTCGATGATCGTCTCACAGCGATTTCTGCCGGCGTTCTCGATCTTTCTCCTTGCCGGCGCATCCGACGCGGTCGACGGCTTCATCGCGAGACATTTCGATCTTCGGACGGAACTCGGCGCCTACCTCGACCCCCTCGCGGACAAGGCCCTTCTGAACTCCATCTATGTGTCGCTGGCCATTTACGCCGGTTTGCCTGCATGGCTCGCCATCACCGTCGTCTCGCGCGATGTCATGATCCTCGTCGCCGTGCTCGTTTCGTGGCTGATGGACAAGCCAGTGGAGATACGACCGGTCTGGGAATCGAAGTTCAACACAGCCGCACAGATCGCCCTCGCCGGCTATGCGCTAGGCGTGCGAGCCTATGGCCTCAATCCCCAACCTTTGCAGACCTATCTCGAATGGACGGTCGCGGCGACCACGCTAGCCTCAGGCGGCATCTACATCGCCCAATGGCTCGACCACATGAGCCGATAGCGCAACAGTGCTGCACAGTCTCGCCGCCATCGCGTTTCTCGTGCCCAGCTATGATGAGGGGCTGAGCTTTTTCCGCGATGGACTTGGCTTTGAGGTGCTCGAAGATACTGACCTCGGTCAAAACAAGCGCTGGGTCGTGGTGGCGCCGCCTGGGGGCCGAGGAGCCACGATCATACTGGCCGTCCCCGCCAACCGCCGACAGCGGGCAAGGATCGGCGATCAAACAGGCGGACGCGTTGGCTATTTTCTCTTCACCAACGACTTCCAGACAGATTATGAAGTCCTGCGTGCGCGGGGGGTCAGATTTCTTGAAGAGCCGCGCAGCGAACGCTACGGCCGAGTCGCGGTTTTCGTCGACCCGTGGGGAGGCAAGTGGGATTTGCTAGAACCGACTGGCGGCGATGGAGACGTCGCATGAGTTTTGCACGGTGAGTCTGGGGCGTCAGATCATTTTTTGGGCGGCCGCGCTCGCGCTCATGTGCTACGTGTTGCATCTGCTCGGCTCCGCGGTCACTCCATTCGCGGCCGGCATCGCGCTTGGCTATCTCCTCGACCCCGTTGTCACCAAAATGGAGACACTGGGATTCAACAGGCTGGGCGCCTCTCTCCTCATTCTGGTCGTGTTCGCCGCGACTTTCACCATTTCTCTTATCATTGTCGCCCCGATCCTCGGAAACCAGTTCGTTGCGTTCGCCCAACATCTTCCGGGCTACGCAATGAAGCTCCAGGCGCTGGCGGTGGATGAGGGCAACGCGCTGATCGAAAAGTATGGCGGCGGCTGGCTGACCGCGTTGGGGTTAGGCGAACAGATTTCGAGCAGTCAAATTCAAAAGTCGATCGGCGATTTTGTCGCCCAAGGCGCACAGTGGTTGATCGACGCGCTAAAGTCGCTCGTTTCGGGAGGGGCTGCGCTTTTCGGATTCTTGTCGCTACTCATCATTACGCCGGTTGTGGCGTTCTACATCCTTATCGACTGGCATAGAATGATCGCAGAGATCGACGGCTGGCTGCCGCTCGACCATCGGGATACTTTGAGAGCGATCGCCAAGGAGATCAATCACGCATTGGCGGGCTTTATCCGGGGCCAGTCATTGGTCTGTCTGTTCCTCGGCCTATGGTACGGTCTGGGGTTGACCCTGGTCGGGCTCGATTTCGGCCTTCTGATTGGCGCATTGGCCGGGGTGCTGAGTTTTGTTCCCTACGTCGGATCGCTCACCGCTCTCGTCCTTTCGCTAGGCGTGGCCCTGGTCCAGGGATGGCCCAGCCCGAGGCTTTTCCTGATGGCGCTGGGGATCGTCGGCTGCGGCCAGTTCCTTGAAGGATATGTCGTTTCGCCAAAGCTCGTCGGGGAATCGATAGGCCTCCACCCCGTTTGGCTCATGTTCGCGCTTCTGGCTTTCGGCGAATTGTTCGGCTTCGTCGGCCTAATCGTAGCGGTCCCGACCGCCGCGGCGATCGGCGTCATCGCCCGCCACCTTATCGCCATTTACCTCACGAGTTCGATCTATCGAGGCCGTTCGGCGGCAAAGGGACCATGATCAGGCCTCCACGCCAATTGACGCTCGACTGGCCACATCAGCCAAGCTTCGCGCGTGAGGATTTTCTCGCAGCGCCTTCGAACCAGGATGCGCTCCGGGCGATCAATCAGTGGCCGAACTGGGCGGGCCGGATGCTGCTGCTTGTCGGCCCAGAGGGCGCGGGCAAGAGTCACCTCGCCTCGCTTTGGACCAGAACGGCCAACGCGACTGTCGCTAACGGGGCGTCGCTGGATCTGACGAGTCTCGAACTCGGCCTTCAAACGTCCGCGCTGCTGATCGAGGATGTCGACCGTGTCGGCCAGGCCGAGGATCGCCTGTTCCATCTTGTCAACGCTGCGCTGCAGAACGACGTCTGGATGTTGCTGACCGCTCGCGCCGCGCCCGAAGCGTGGAACCTGAAGACCCCGGATTTGTTGTCGCGTCTGCGACTTGCGCCGGTGATTCGACTTGAGGCGCCCGACGTTGAGTTGACGGAAGCGGTGCTTTTCAAGCTTTTCAGCGATCGCCAACTCCAGGTTGACCCCCATGTTGTCGCCTATATAGCGTTGAGGATCGAACGATCGCTCGGCGAAGCGCGCAAATTGGTCGACACGCTTGACCGCCAGGCGCTGGCGCTTGGGCGACGCGTCACACGCGCGATGGCGAGCGAATTGTTGCGTGAATCCGCTCCGGAAGACGACGCGCCTTAGCCGGGCCACAAATTGGTGGTTAAGACTTGATAAACGAGGGTTGTGCGGGCGTAAGGGGAGGGCCGCGCGCCAAACCTCCGGAACAATAATGCTGAACCAGGAGGAGACGATGCGGAAGTCCCTCATTCTGTTTCTCGCCGCAATTGGCAGCGGCGCGGGCTACGCCGCCGGTGTCAGCAATGTCGGAAAAGACCTGGACACATCGGATCCGGCGACTTGGCGATGGCACGTGAGTTCCATTCTCGCGGATCAAAGGCAGGCGTCAACCGAAACTGTCGCGACGGTCGGAACTTCGGTCCCGGGCGATTTTGACCAATCTTACCAGCGCTACTCGCCGCTGGGATTGCCAGAGCCCCGCCGAGCGCGCGCGCCTTAGCCAATCGTCCCCCAACGGACGAGTTCACCGTTCGGGAGTGTCAACGGGGTCGCGCTGTCCGCAGCACAGCGTGCTTCTGCGCGCGACTGGGGCGCGAGAAGTTCTCAGAGCCAGTTCGCGGCCTTTTGCGGTCGATGGCGCATGTCCGAAAATCCGCTAGCGCGTTCGCCCTTTACTGCCGCGGCAGTGTTTTGGGTGCGCCACAAAGCGCTTCCCGATCGGGGCTGCAACCTGAAGTCCTGAGATTGCCGAAGTAAAGTCGAATGGCGATCGAGGCGTAGCGCCGCACAGGGGCGGTGCGTTTCCCGATCTCAGCGCAGGAGCGCTTCGCGCCTGATCCTGCGGCCGAGGCTTTATTTGCCGGGACCGGCGCGATATAGGGACGGCGCAACCCAACGACGCCGCCCCTCCCCCAAAGAGCGAAACCCCATGAAAAAGCCATCCGGCCCGCGATTCGACGAGCCAGAGCATGGGCTCGTTGATATCGCCGCGATCGACCAGCTCGCTCAGATCGTCGTAAAATATGGTTTGAGCGAGGTCGAAATCGATCTTGGCGAATTCCATGTGCGTCTGGCGCGCGAACAGGGTCAAACGCAATCCGAAGTATCCCTTCAAGCCGCGGCCGCAGCCGCCGCCTGCGGCCCGTCCGAGACTATCGCTGAAACCGCCGCCGAGCCTGCGGCCGCCGATCTCGCCGGCGCAGTGAAATCGCCGATGGTTGGGACCGCCTATCTGCGGCCGAGCCCCGAGGCCAAGCCCTTCGTCGAGGTCGGTTCGATGGTGAAGGCTGGAGACAAGCTGATGCTCGTCGAGGCGATGAAGACTTTCAATGACATCGTGGCGACGCGGGCAGGCAAGATCGTCGACATTCTCGTGATGGACGGATCTCCGGTCGAATATGGACAGACATTGATGGTTATCGAGTGACCGGGGATGACTATCGAATGACCGGGATGAACAAGCGCATTCTCATCGAGCCGGGATCGCACAGGATCGGCGTCGATGTTCGATAAGATTTTGATCGCGAACCGGGGCGAGGTCGCATTGCGGGTCATGCGCGCGGCCAAGGAGCTCGGGATTGCGACAGTGGCTGTCTATTCGACTGCCGACAAGGAGGCGATGCACGTCAAGCTGGCCGACGAAAGCGTATGCATCGGCCCGCCGCCGGCGCGCGACAGCTATCTTAATATCCCCGCGATCGTTGCGGCTTGCGAGATTACCGGCGCGGACGCCGTCCATCCGGGCTACGGCTTCCTCGCCGAGAATGCGCGCTTCGCCGACATTCTCGAAGAGCACGAGATCGCCTTCATCGGCCCGAAGGCGGAGCATATCCGGATCATGGGGGACAAAATCGAGGCCAGGCGGACGGCCGCACGGCTCGGCATCCCTTGCGTTCCCGGCTCGCCCGACGCTGTCGCGAATGAGGCAGAGGCATTGAGCATCGCGGCCGACATCGGTTATCCGATTATCGTCAAGGCGGCCGCAGGCGGCGGAGGTCGCGGCATGAAGGTCGCCAAGAATCCGGAGGATCTCGTCGACGCAATTGCCGTCGCCCGAATCGAGGCCAAGACCGCCTTCGGCGACGACTCAGTATATCTGGAGAAATATCTCACACAGCCGCGGCACATCGAAATTCAAGTGATGGGCGACGGGAATGGCGGCGCCGTTCACCTCGGCGAGCGCGACTGCTCGCTACAGCGCCGCCACCAGAAAGTCTGGGAAGAAGGCCCCTCCCCCGCCCTCAATGCCGAGCAACGCGAGGAGATCGGCGGGGTGGTGGCCCGAGCCGTCGCGGAACTCGGCTACGTCGGCGCGGGAACCGTCGAGTTCCTCTGTGAGGAAGGGGAGTTCTATTTCATCGAAATGAACACACGGGTACAGGTGGAGCACCCCGTAACCGAGATGATAACCGGCATCGATATCGTCAACGAGCAGATCAAGATCGCCGCCGGGTCGCCGCTATCGATTGCGCAGGATGACGTTCGCTTCCTAGGCGCGGCGATTGAATGTCGCGTCAACGCCGAACACGCGAGGACCTTCGTTCCGTCGCCCGGCCGCATTACTTACTTTCACCCGCCCGGAGGCCTCGGCGTTCGGGTCGATTCGTCCGCCTATCAGGGCTACGTGATTCCGCCGTTCTACGACTCGCTGGTCGGCAAACTGATCGTGCACGGTCGGACCCGCACGGAGGCGATGATGCGTCTGCGTCGGGCGCTCGACGAGTTCATCATCGACGGTATCAACACGACGTTGCCCTTGTTTCGCACGCTGGTGCGAAACTCCGACGTGCAAAACGGCCAGTATGACATTCACTGGCTCGAGGAGTTTCTCAGGACTGAGCCGGCAATGGAACTGTAAAGGGCCGGCCTTCTCGCTCGACTAGCCGGTCGATCAGATCGATTTCAGCCCAGCCGCTGCAGAGCGGCGCGCGCGGCGCCGTTGTTCGGATCGACCAGTACGGCGCGCTGATATGACTCCAGAGCCTTGGGGCGATTGTTCAACTTCTCGTAGCAAAAGCCAAGGCCTGCCCAGGCGTCCGAATTGTTCGCATTGACGTTGAGAGCCGCATTGAAGTCCTCAATCGCCGCCTCATATTTGCCCGTCGCCATCAGGCTTTGGCCGCGAGCCTGGTAAGGGGCGCCTGCGAAGGGATCGCGATCGATCGCGTTGTTGAAGTCCGTGATCGCCTGAACGTCGTTGCCCTGGCGCTGATAGATCAGACCCCGCGCGTGATAGGCTTGCGCGCCTTCCGGGTTTAGCCTGATCGCCTCATTGAGGTCGGCTAGCGCGCCATTGAAGTCATTTTTCGAGCGAAGAAGGTTCCCACGCCCGAGATAGGCGGCGGCATCATTTGGATTGACGGCGATCGCCTGGTTGAAGTCCTGCATCGCCAGATCGTCTTTCTTCATCTGCCGATAGGCGAGCGCCCGATTGGTGTAAGCTCCCGCGAATTTCGGATCGAGTTCGATCGCGTGACTGAAGTCCTCGATTGCGTTGGAGTAACGTCCGAGCTTGGCGTAGACGACGCCGCGGGTGTTGTAGGCGACCGCATCACGCGGATTTCGCTCAATGACCTCAGTCAGGGAGGCGATATTTCCGGCGTTGGAGGCCTGCGCGGCGGCGTCGGCCTCCGTTTCCGCCACATGTCCGGACGGGCTGATCCCGCCGATGGTCTCGCTGCACGCGCCGACGGCCAAGGCCAGGCCCAAGGCGATCGCCGCTCGGAGCGCTATTTGCGCGAGCGGGAGCGGGCCCTCACGATTCGCGAACTTTGCCAACGCCTGACCTCGCGCGCACCGATGCGTCGCCTGAGCGAACGCACGTTAAGAAACAAAAACCCCGCCACGCCGGCGGGGTCCAAACTCTTGTCGGACTTGAGAGCGCGGGCGCAGCGATGCGTCGGCGCCCGACGGCTTTTGGCCCGCCGGGCTCTAGCCGGCCGAACGGGGGGCACCGGGCGCTGGCTTGGCCTTGACCGGCAACAAGCCCTCGCGCTGCAGCTTCTTGCGCGCAAGCTTCCTGGCCCGCCGAACAGCCTCCGCCTTTTCGCGCGCCCTCTTTTCGGACGGCTTCTCATAGTGGCCGCGGAGCTTCATCTCGCGGAAAATTCCTTCGCGCTGCATCTTCTTTTTGAGCGCCTTGAGGGCCTGGTCGACATTGTTGTCGCGAACGAGTACCTGCACGGGATATCCTGTGTTTGAGGCGAAGCCTCGGCGGCCTGAATTTATCCGAAAAAAGGTTCGCGCGCCACCATCAAGGAAGCGCGCCAAGCGTGCGGGTCCTTACCAGAGTGGCCTTGCGTTGTCCAGCGCGTTATAGCAGGAACATCGCCACATGAAGTTCCATCGACGGTCCGGCCGTAGCATAGAGTGGCAGAACCCGGAATTCTCGCCATGAACAGGATCGAGCGCCGCCCAGCCGATTCAGGCGAAGCGAAAGTCGACTATCTCGACGGCGATTTTCGAATTGTGCGCCCGGGCGCATTCGTGCGTTGCGTCGTCACCGGGCAACCCATCCCCCTCGAGGAGCTGCGCTACTGGAGCGTCGACCGGCAGGAGGCTTACGCAACCCCGGCGGCCTCTATGGCTCGCGAGGTCGAGAGTCGCTGACAGCGGCGCTCACGCGCATCTTTGTCCTTCTGGCGCGCCGCCAGAGCAGGGCGGGCTCGGCCCGACTGACGCTGAACAAATTTGCTTGCAAAGCGCGTTCTGTTGGTTCATATATAAACCATCTTGTGAGCTCTTCCGTAATCTTGAGGTTTCAGCATGCCGACCTACAAAGCACCGGTGAGCGACACTGTTTTCCTTCTGAACGACGTCTTCGACTACGCCAAATACGCGAATTACCCGGGATTTTCGGAAGCGCCGATCGACGTCGTCCAAGCGGTGCTGACTGAAGGGGCAAAGTTCGTCGAGGAAGTTGTTCAGCCGCTAAACCGAGTCGGCGACCTGGAGGGCTGCACGCGGCACGCCGACGGTAGCGTCACAACGGCGAAGGGCTTCAAGGCGGCCTACAAAGCGCTGGTCGAGGGCGGCTGGGTCGGCCTCGCGGGCGATCCGGCCTACGGCGGTCAGGGTTTGCCGCCCTTTCTCGCCGTCCTCTTCAGCGAATACGAGTGTTCGGCGAACCTGGCCTTTGCGATGTACCCCGGTCTGACCAATGGCGCGGTCGCGGCGCTGACGGTTCACGGCAGCGACGAACTGAAGTCGCGCTTTCTGCCGAAAATGACCACCGGCGAGTGGACCGGCACAATGAACCTTACCGAGCCCCATTGCGGCACGGATCTCGGGCTCATCAAAACCCGCGCGGTTCCCCAAGCCGACGGTTCCTACGCCATAACGGGGCAGAAGATTTTCATTTCCGCTGGAGAACACGACCTCGCCGAAAACATCATCCATCTGGTGCTTGCCCGCATTGAGGGCGCGCCGGCGGGCGTCAAAGGAATTTCGCTCTTCCTCGTTCCGAAATTCCTGCCGAGCGCCGACGGCGGCGTCGGCGAACGCAACGGCGTCGTCTGCGGCTCGATCGAACACAAGATGGGCATTCACGGCAACTCTACTGCGGTGCTCAACTACGATGGAGCGAAGGGCTGGCTCGTCGGTGAGGAACACCGGGGTCTTCCCGCGATGTTCGTCATGATGAACAGCGCTCGGCTCGGCGTCGCCGTCCAGGGGCTGTCGCTGTCTGAAGTCGCCTACCAGAACGCGGCCGCCTATGCCAAGGAGCGGCGGCAGGGCCGATCGCTCAAGGGCGCGGCGGAGCCGGACAAGCCCGCAGACATCCTCCTCGTCCATCCCGACGTGCGCCGTATGCTGCTTGAAATCCGGGCCTTCAACGAGGCGGCGCGGGCCTTTCTGGTCTGGATCGCCCTCATTCAGGATGAGGCCAATCACGCGCCCGACGCGAAGGCGCGCATAGCGGCGGACGACAGGCTCGGCCTGATGACGCCAGTTCTGAAAGGCGTGTTCACTGACCTCGGTTTCGCTAATGCGGTCAAGGCGCAGCAGGTGCTCGGAGGCCACGGCTACATTGCAGAATGGGGCATGGAGCAATTCGTGCGCGATGCTCGCATCGCCATGATCTACGAAGGCGCAAACGGCATCCAGGCGCTGGACCTCGTCGGTCGCAAGCTGCCCAAGGACGGCGGCCGCGCAATGATGGCCTTCATGGGGGAAGTGTCGCAGTTTCTCGCTCAGTCAAAGGAAGACACCGCGCTTGCGCCCTATCTTGGCGGCCTGCAAAGCGCGCTCGCCCATCTCCAGCAGGCAAGCATGTGGCTGTCGCGTAACGGGCTCGCGGACCCCGACAACGCCGGCGCGGCCTCGACCGATTATATGCATCTCTTCGGCCTTACGGGGCTCGGCTATATGTGGGCTCGGATCGTGAAGGCGGTCCTGGCTTGTCAGGCGCGAGGAGAGAGCAATCCCGGGCTTGACGCCAAATTGACCCTCGCCAAGTTTTTCAGCGAGCGTATGCTGCCGGAAACCGGCGCGCATCTGGCGCGTCTGAGCGCGGGGGCCGCGACGCTGATGGCGCTTCCGGCCGAGGCGTTCTGAAGGGCGCAGCGGGTTAGGGAGGTCTCGAGCGATGGGCGCAGGCGAGGTGCAAGCGAGCCTGACGGGCGGGCGCCAATGCGGGTCGGTGCGCTATCGGCTGATGCGCGGGCCCGCGGACGCGAGCGTCTGTTACTGCCGGGTGTGCCAGAAGGCGAGCGGCGGTCCTTTCATGGCCTTCGGCGGCGTGCGCCTCGATGAACTTGTGTGGACTCGCGGAGCGCCGAATATCTTCGCGAGCTCGACTTTCGCGGAGCGCGGCTTCTGTGCGGACTGCGGCACGCCGCTGACCTATCGGGTGCTCGACGGCGACCGAATCTCGGTGACGATCGGCAGTCTCGATGCGCCTGCCGCCGTTGCGCCGAAGGTTCAGTGGGGCGCTGAATCGAAGCTTTCCTGGCTCGATTCGATCTCCGGTCTGCCGCCCCGAGACATAAAGGCGTTCTTTGAACCCGACGTCGGGTCGCACCAGCACACCGATCACGAGACTTGACGAACCCATCGCGGCAGGCGCCGCAGGAGAGCAGCATGACCGACGCCTTCATCTTCGATCACGTAAGAACGCCGCGGGGCCGCGGCAAACCGGACGGCTCGCTTCATACAGTCTCAACGTTGCGCCTCGCGGCGACTGCGCTGCAGGCGATCAAGGATCGCAATCATCTCGACCCGCATCAGGTCGACGATGTGGTCATGGGTTGTGTGGACCCGGTCGGCGAAGCGGGAAGCGACATCGCACGGATGGGCGCCTTGGCGGCGGGATACGGCGATACGGTCCCCGGCGTCCAGATCAACCGCTTTTGCGCCTCCGGCCTCGACTCGGTCAATTTCGCCGCTTCTCAGGTGATGAGCGGGCAGCATGACCTGACGATCGGCGGTGGCGTCGAATCCATGAGCCGCGTCGGCATCGGTTCCTCGGGCGGCGCGTGGCCCGCCGATCCTTCGCTCGCCATTCCCACATATTTCATGCCGCAGGGCGTGTCGGCGGACCTGATGGCGACAAAATACGGGTTCTCCCGCGACGACGTCGACGCGTACGCGGTCGAGTCGCAAAAGCGGGCGGCCGCGGCTTGGAGCGAGAGCCGCTTCAAGAACTCGATTGCGCCGGTTTTCGACATCAACGGCCTGCCGCTGCTCGAGCGCGACGAACATATGCGTCCGAACGCCGACATGCAGTCGCTTGCGTCTCTCAAGCCTTCCTTTGTGATCCCCGGCGAACAGGGCGGGTTCGATGCGGTCGCCATTCAGGCGCATCCGGAAGTCGAGCGCATCATCCACGTCCACCACGCCGGCAATTCGTCTGGCATCGTCGACGGCGCCGCCGCCGTCCTGTTGGGGTCGCGCGAAGCCGGTGAGAAAGCCGGCCTCAAGCCGCGCGGACGCATCCGCGCTTTCGCCAATATCGGCTCGGAGCCCGCCATCATGCTGACCGGTCCGGTCGACGTGACGAAAAAAGTGCTGGCGCGCTCCGGCATGACAATCAGGGACATCGATGTCTTCGAGGTCAACGAGGCCTTCGCCGCGGTGGTGCTGCGTTTCTTGCAGGCATTTGACCTCGACCCGAACAAGGTCAACGTCAACGGCGGGGCGATCGCCATGGGCCACCCGCTCGGCGCGACTGGCGCTATGATCCTGGGCACTGCGCTGGACGAGCTCGAGCGGACTGGCAAAGGCTCGGCGCTCATCACCCTTTGCATCGGCGGCGGCATGGGCACCGCGACGATCATCGAGCGCGTATGAACTCGGGACGGAGACCCGCGACAATGAACCTGACCAGCTTTCGTTTCGAAACCGACTCCGACGGAATCGCGCTCGTCACCTGGAACAGCCCCGGCCGTTCGATGAACGTGCTGACGGCGGAAGTGATCGCCGAGATTGCGACGATCGTCGACATGATCGCCAACGACGCCGCGATCAAGGGCGCCGTCATCACTTCCGGCAAGGAGAGTTTCTCCGGCGGCGCCGACCTCACCATGCTCAAGTCCGCGGGCGACGAATACGCACGCCTCGTCAAGGCCGAAGGCAGGGGGGCGGCTATGCGCGTCTTCGTCGACAGCACGAAGCAAGCGTCTCTCATCTACCGTCGCCTCGAAACCTGCGGCAAGCCGGTCGCGGCGGCGATCAACGGAGTTTGCATGGGCGGCGGGTTTGAGATGGCGCTCGCCTGCCACTATCGCATCGTCGCCGAAAGCGATAAGGCGCGCGTCGGCCTGCCCGAAATCAAGGTTGGGCTTTTTCCCGGCGGAGGCGGCACGCAGCGCATCGCGCGGCTGATGCCGACGCCGGATGCTCTGCAGATGCTCCTTAAGGGCGACCAAATTCGTCCGGCCGCGGCCAAGAAGATGGGCCTCGTGCACGAGGTCGCGCCGGCCGATCAGATCGTCGCGCTCGCCAAGGCCTGGGTGAAGGCCAATCCGAACGCCAAGGCGCCGTGGGACGATCCAAAATTCAAGCTGCCTTCGGGCAAGGTCTTTTCTCCGCAGGGGATGATGATCTGGCCGCCCGCCAACGCTCTCTATCGGCGCGAAACCTACGATAATTATCCCGCGGCGAGGGCGGTGCTGAGCAGCGTGTTCGAGGGACTGCAATTGCCGATGGATCCGGCGCTCGCGGTCGAGAGCAAATATTTCGCTAACATCCTGCTCTCGAAGGAAGCGGCGGCGATGATCCGGTCGCTGTTCCTGTCGATGGGCGAGCTCAACAAGGGCGCGCGCCGTCCGGCGAATGTTCCTGCGGCGAACCTGCGCAAGATCGGCGTGCTGGGCGCGGGCTTCATGGGCGCGGGCATCGCCTATGTTTCGGCGAACGCCGGCCTTGAGGTCGTACTGATCGACCGCGATCAGGAATCGGCGGACAAGGGCAAGGCCTATTCGGACAAGGTCATCAGTTCCCAGATCGCAAAGGGGCGTGCGAAGACAGCCGACAAGGACGCACTGCTTGCACGCATCAAGCCGACCGCCGACTACGGGGAGCTCAAAGGCTGCGATCTCGTCATCGAGGCGGTGTTCGAAGATCGAGAGGTAAAAGCCGAGGCGACGAAGAAGGCGCAGGCGGTTCTCGGCCCCGACGTCGTGTTCGCCAGCAACACCTCGACGCTCCCGATCACCTCGCTCGCCGAGACTTCGCTCAAGCCCGAGCGCTTCATCGGAGTGCATTTCTTTTCGCCGGTCGAGAAGATGATGCTCACCGAGATCATCATGGGCGAGAAGACCGATTCAAACGCGCTGGCGGCGGCCATGGATTTCGTGCGCGCGATCAAGAAGACGCCGATCGTCGTCAACGACTGCCGCGGCTTCTATGTCAACCGCTGCGTCGGCAATTATATGGTCGAAGCCCACGCGATGGTGATGGAAGGCGTGCCGCCGGCGATGGTCGAAAACGCCGCAAAGATGGCCGGCATGCCGGTCGGGCCGCTGGCGCTGAACGACGAGGTCGGCGTCGATCTGAGCTGGAGGATCCTTCAGGCGGCCAAAATGGATCTCGGGCCGAAGTCCGTCGATCCGGCGCAGGAGAAGCTCATCGAGGCGATGGTGGTCAAGGAAAAGCGCTTCGGCCGCAAGAACGGCAAGGGCTTTTACGACTATCCGGCGATCGGACCGAAGAGCCTGTGGCCGGGAATTGCGGCGGTCGCCGGCAAGAGACTCGACCCCGATGCGATCAGCGTGAAGGACCTAAAAGACCGCTATCTCTTCACCGTGGCGCTCGAGGCTTCGCGTTGCCTGTTCGAGGGCATCGTGACCGATCCGCGCGAGGCCGATGTCGGCTCGATCCTCGGCTTCGGCTATGCGCCCTACTCGGGTGGCGCCATCTCGTTCATCGACGGCATGGGGCTCACGGGCTTCGTCGCGCGCACGAATGAACTCGCGGCGAAATACGGCGCCCGCTTCGAACCCGCCGACAAACTCGTTCAGATGGCCGAGCGCGGCGAGACGTTCTACGGAACCTACGGCGAGAAGCAGAAGGCGGCGTAAGAGGCCGCTTGCTCAAAGCCGTCACAAATTCGCCCCCGCCGGAGTCCTCTCCAGCGGGGGCCCTTTTTGCGTTTGCCGCCCCACGAGCTCCTGATGAGTTCAGTAGTCCATGCCACCCGGCGGCATGGCGGGCGCAGCCGTTTCCTTCTTCGGCTTCTCGGCGACCATCGCTTCGGTCGTGATCAGGAGACCGGCGACGGAGGCCCCATCCTGCAACGCTGTCCGAACCACCTTGGTCGGATCGATGATGCCGAGCTTGAACAGATCCCCGTACTCGTCCTTCTGCGCGTCATAGCCGAAGGCGTAGTCGCCCTTGTCGAGAATCTTGCCGACGACGATGGAGCCGTCCATGCCCGAGTTCTCGACGATCTGGCGGGCCGGATGCTGGATCGCCTTGCGGACGATGTCCACGCCGGTGCGCTGATCGTCGTTTTCGACCTTGACGCCCTGAAGCGTCTTGGCCGCGCGCAGAAGAGGAACGCCGCCGCCGGGCAGAATGCCTTCTTCGACAGCAGCCCGGGTGGCATGGAGCGCGTCGTCGACCCGATCCTTTTTCTCCTTAACCTCGACTTCGGTCGCGCCGCCGACGCGGATCACCGCGACGCCCCCCGAGAGCTTGGCCAGACGCTCCTGCAGCTTCTCCTTGTCGTAGTCGGACGTAGTCTCCTCGATCTGCGCCTTGATCTGGCCGATGCGCCCCTCGATGTCCTTCTTGGATCCAGCGCCGTCGACGATCGTCGTGTTTTCCTTCTCGATCCGAACCTTCTTGGCGGTTCCGAGCATCTGAAGCGTCACGTTCTCGAGCTTGATGCCAAGATCCTCGGCGATCATCGTGCCGCGGGTCAAGATCGCGATGTCCTCGAGCATCGCCTTGCGGCGATCGCCAAAGCCAGGCGCCTTGACCGCCGCGACCTTCAAGCCTCCGCGGAGCTTGTTGACGACCAGCGTCGCCAGCGCCTCGCCCTCGATGTCCTCGGCGATGATAAGCAGCGGCTTGCCGCTCTGCACCACCGCTTCGAGAACCGGCAGCATCGGCTGCAACGAGGAGAGCTTCTTCTCGTGAATGAGGATGTAAGGCTCCTCGAGCTCGGCCACCATTTTCTCGGCGTTGGTGATGAAATAGGGCGAGAGATAACCGCGGTCGAACTGCATCCCTTCGACGACGTCGAGTTCGGTCTCGAGGCTCTTGGCCTCCTCGACTGTGATCACGCCCTCGTTGCCGACCTTCTTCATCGCCTCGGCGATCATCTTGCCGACCGAGGCGTCGCCGTTGGCGGAGATCGTGCCGACCTGAGCGATCTCGTCGGATTTGGTGACCTTGCGGCTGTTCGCCTTGAGATCGGCGACGATCGCATCGACCGCGAGATCGACCCCGCGCTTGACGTCCATCGGGTTGGCGCCGGCTGCGACCGATTTGGCCCCTTCCTTGACGATCGCGTGGGCGAGAATGGTCGCAGTCGTGGTGCCGTCGCCGGCCGTGCTGCTCTGCTTGGCCGCGACTTCGCGCACCATCTGCGCGCCCATGTTCTCAAACTTGTCGGCAAGCTCGATTTCCTTGGCGACGGTGACGCCGTCCTTCGTGACGCGCGGCGCGCCAAAGCTTTTGTCCAGGACGACGTTGCGGCCCTTCGGACCCAGCGTGACGCGAACTGCGTTGGCCAGAATATCGACGCCGCGAATCAACTTCTCGCGGGCCTCCTGCGAGAATTTCACTTCCTTGGCAGACATGACGCCTCACTCCGCAAACATGAGATTGAATATGGAACCGCCCTCAAATCAGGCGGCTTTGCGAGACGGCTTCGCCGCGCTCTCGATCACGCCCATGACGTCGCTTTCCTTCATGATGAGGAGCTCTTCGCCCTCGAGCTTGATTTCGGTTCCCGACCATTTGCCGAAGAGGATGCGGTCCCCGACTTTCAGATCGATTGGGATCAGCTTGCCGCTCTCATCCCGCCCGCCGGGGCCAACGGCGATCACTTCGCCCTCCTGTGGCTTCTCCTTGGCGGTGTCGGGGATGATGATCCCTCCCTTGGTTTTTTCTTCCGCGTCGACGCGCTTGACAACGACACGATCGTGCAGCGGGCGAAACTTCATGAACGTCCTCCTTTGACAATTTCGCTTGTGGCGCGGAGCCTATACCCCTCGCGCGAGAAAAATTTGGCGCCGATCGCCGATCCGTCAAGGGGAGGGTGGCGGAAAAATCAGCACTCGGCTCATGATGCTGCTAACAAGCTGATATCGTTTTGCTTTTTGGAACGGTTGTTGCATGGACGCGTTGGCGATGGCAACATTCCCGATGTTCAGTTCTTGGAGAAGCCGAATGGTCAGCGTCGACTTCCGCCGCCAGCTCGAGGGTTTCGGTCTGACGACGGCCAACATCCTGTACCGCATGCCGGACCATCCCGGCATCCTGCAAAACTACATCTGGCAGCAGCATGATCTTCATCCCCATTTCCCCGAGCTGAAGAAATTCCTCGACTTCTGGTCGCGCGAACTCGACGGTCTCCTCCATTCCGTGACCGTCGCCCATTGTCGGCTGATCAAGCCGGCCGAGTTCAGGGCGGTCGACGGAGAGTTCCGGCTGAATTGACGCCTGCCGCTAAGCACATCCAGCTGGAATTCGAAGCGGCTGCGCGTCCGGCGTGATGCGCACGTTTCGGAGAACTTATGGATCTGCATCGCTTCCGCCCGGAGGAGACTGTGAGGTGAGATGGAACGCAGCCACGTGTCCACTGAGGGCCACGCTGATCTGACTTCCCATCTTGCCGTCGATCGCGGCGCTGAGCCCCGTCAAGACGTAGGTCACGTCTTTGACGTCAACGTTCAAGTGATCCGGATGGGCGAAGATCGC
>JAFAHO010000154.1 GCA_019237205.1 Hyphomicrobiales bacterium | reverse complement strand
CTCAGCCGGACGAAGGCGGGGGCGTCGGCTTCGCCATCGAGCAAGTCGGCGAAATCCGGCGCGCGGTCGATGAGCGGCTTCACGCGAACGAGCCCGTCGTCGCGCCCGGCGAGATGGGCGCGCACGCTCGAATGCGGCCAGTCTTCGGCGCGCCGGACGAGCCGAGCCCGCGCGGGATTGAGCGACACATAGCGCGCCGCGTTCATCAGATGACCCTCGTCGAGCGTCACCGAGCCGAACCGCCCTTGAAACAGATGGCCGGTCTGGCGCGCGCGGGCGTTGACGAAGCCGGCGTAGAGCCGGTGCGCGCGCGCCAGCGCCAGCGCCAGCCCCACGCCGTCCTGCGGCGTCAGTGAACGTGGTTCGGCATCTGGCAATAGGCTTGAGATCTCGACGCCGAAGCGCCGGCAGGATTGGCCAAGCCAGTCGCGGTAAAGCGCATAACCGCCGTCCTCGAAGAAGATGCGCTTAACGTCGGTTGCCCCGCTGGGTGACATGATGCGGCAGGCCGGGAACGACGACGCGGGCGATGCGGGTCATGGCGCAACGGAAAGCATACGCGCGATATCGGGTAAAGACGGGCGTGTCACCGTAATTCCACTCCTTTCCCCGACGACGCCGTTTTACTCAACCACACCGGCTAGGACTTTATAGTTCTTATCGAGATCAAATAACTTCTGGTCATCTTCCGACGGACCTATGTGTTGACCAAACGCGGCGAGAGCGCAAATCACGGCGTGGCATGCGAGGTTTAGAGCCAGAGCCACGTTTTCCTTTGTGTCAGGACCTCCAACAAATCCCCGCCAGCCGCCTGGAATTTTGTCGAAGTAACGTTCGATCGAATACAGTGATGGATGAGCAGAACTGGCTGATACCTCTTTATAAAAGGCAAAGACCGTGTGCAAACCTGCCAGTTTAGCAAGCTTTTCCATTCCAGTAGCTGCCTTCTTCGACTTTTCTCGACGGCGGGCGAATTGTTCACGAGTCTCCTTTAGCGCGGCGTCGTCGCCGTGCTCCTCAACAATGCGTAAGAACGCGTCGGCACGAGAATCTTGGCTCTTCGTTTCGTCTAACTGGAACGCTTCAAGTGCTTCGGCGGGACTGCTGAAGAAGGCCCCAATCCAAAAGCTGTTTTCGTAGCAACTTCGAACGAGCGTTTGCGCCTCCACCACCATTCCGCGTTCGGCGAGAAGAACGCTTCCTTGAAAGTTCGACATTGTTCGCATAAAGAGGCGTGCCGAAATGTTGATGGGATCGAGCGATCCGAGCTTTCCGGCCTTCTCGACACCACGATGCATCTGCCTCTGACCAAGGGCGTTCAGAGCCTCAATAAGGTCAAACCAGGCGCACAGTTGCTGGCGATACATGGAGAGGAAGTCATTAGTTCGGGGCGAGAGAAACCCGGCGTTTCGGATCGAACTTTCGATTTCATCGTCGTCGGTCATGCCAAAACGTATGACAGCCAAACGTGGGAGATTCAAGATTTTCTCACAGTGAACCGCGGCCAATAGTCCCGGCGACTTAGACATTGCATTGTGCATATTTGTTTGGTTTTTTTAATTGGGATTGACGCATTATAGGATCGTTCCGCAATGGGGATGAAACATCCGAATCAGGATAGAAGATCGTGCCTCAGTCGCCTGAACTAGCGGGTGGAGCAGGCTTCACTTTCGAAGGCGCTGTTGGTGCGCTGTACCTCACGCACCTGCTGGCGGAGGGCTATGCTCCCGGTATTGACGATCGTATAGTTTGCCGAGTCGCATTTCAGCAGCGCGACTTCGGCGAGCCCCTCGACGATGTAATTGTCGACTTCAGAAGCGCAAACCGCGAACTTGCTCGCCTTAGTCTTCAGGCCAAACGCTCGCTTGTCATTAGCAAGGCCAAGAATAACACTGACTTCCGGGAAATAATCCGCGACAGCTGGGCGACCCTTAACAAAGCCAATTTCCGTAACCGTGTTGACCGATTCGGCGCGGCGGTAGGAGTAGTTGCGAAAGACAAAGCAAGGGCGCTTGCCACGCTGTGCGAGCTTGCTCGAGAGAGTGTGACAGTGAGCCATTTCGATACGCGGTTCGCGCCGGGCGGAAATGCGAGCGCGGAGATCAAAGGCGTAAGGGACGACATCGCCGCCATAATCAATGAGATCAAAGGCGGGCCATGCACAGACGAGGAGGTTCACCAATTCCTTGCGCACTTCGTTTTGATCAAGTTCGACTTCTTGCATTCGGGTTCCGATGACCCACCCCAGGCCATTACGCGCTTGCGCGACTGCCTCGTCCCAACTGACGCAGAAAAGGCTCCGCTCGTGTGGTCGCGCCTCATCGAACTGTCTCGCGCGTCCGCTGGCAAAGCTGGCGAATTCGATCGCGCACGGTTGATCCAGTCAATCTCACAAGTGGCCGCTCTGCGGGGTGCCCACTTTCTGAGTCCCCTTCGCCCGAATGGTATTCTTGCGGATGTTTCAGTCCTTATTGAGAGCTCGGATTCTTGGAATCTAGGTGACGATACAATAGTTAGGTATTCTCTTACCAAGGAAGATGATCAAGTCAAAATTTCCTACCGGCTCGGATATGCTGAGCAAATGGATGCCGGAGGCCCCATTGGACCATTGCGTTACATTTCATCCAAGTGGTGCCCGTTCTGGTGGGACTTCCCGACGCTGGATTTCAAGATTCTTAACAATAGTCAAAAGACACTCTTTCTGACCGAAGTCATTCTCGACATCGACGAAAGTCGCCCCGACTTGCGTCCACTGTTTGCGATAAAGCGCGACATACAACAAAGTTGTGCCGGAGATTTGCTGCTAGTCAACGAAGGCTGGTGCGACCTTCTTGACATTAATATTTCGTTCAATTTACTTCCCGGCGAAATTCCTGAGCCAGCCGTGCCGGAACCTCCATACCGGCATTCTATCGACCTACCTCTACTTCCAGATCACGCCGAGATCGACGTTACACAGGCGTTCGAACGGGAGGGAGTCAACATAACCGGCCTAATTTTAATATCGAATGGCAGATGGAAAGACAATGAAACTATTGTGATACCTACGGCGGAAGGTCTAGACGAGAAAATAAGCTTGGTGCAATTTGAAGAGCGAAAAAAGCTATATCTGGCAGCGTTCAACGATCACGTTGGTACGTTGGTTGGAGAGATCGGCTTTACGGCGGCAAACGACCCGAACACACGCCGTAAGGTCAAATTCCATGACGTTGTCTACCTTGCGAACGCCAATCGCCGAGGGCTTCCTAGGCCACCTACAGCTACGTATGGCACCATTTTCGAAACTGCGGCGACCTCCTACCAGAGGAGGGTGCAAATATCACATGAGATCCGAGCTGGTGAGACAGACCGGTTCACTGTTAAAATAGCTGTTCGTCAGTCCTCAATCCACAACTTCTCTGCAAAGATACGAGACATCGCAGGAGTTGAACTGAAACTTCCACTCATTCAAATGGGATGCTTTGTCCCCCGATCGCGTCGGAAATTTGTCGAATCACACCTTAATTCTTCGCCAACATAGCATCACACAAGATTGTCGATGGGGCCGACCGTGTCTAATTTCGGCAAGGCTCTACAGACGTTGGACGTAGCTCTCGTCGATCAAATTGATTGAAACGCGGTAGTGCCCGAAATGTGGCTGATGCCAACGATCGCTATATCGCCACGACAAACAAGCTAGGAATGAGCGAACGAGGACGAAGGAGGCTCTGGCATCACAACCTCACCCTCGCCGTCCATGCGTCAGTCGCCGCCAATAGTCGAGCATCCCCGCGGCCGCCGGCCCCGGTCGTCTCGCCCAGGCGAGCGCCTGGGCGGTCGAGTCGACCTGGTCGTCGTGGCGGCCGGCGGGGAAGCTTAAGAGCTCGGCGAGGTAGTCGGCGAGCCAGGGCGCCTCCTCGGGCACGAAGACAAAGCCGTTCTCGATCACCGCCGTCTCAGCGTTAAGCCGCATGATCTTGTCGCCGGCCGCGGAAAAGCGCGCGACATGCGAAAGGCCGTCGCCGATCAGGTCCTGGATGAGCTGCGTGCCCGAGGCGCGGTCCTCGATCACGATCGCCTCAGGGGCGTAGAGCCTGTCCTGCTCGATGACCGCGCGCCTAAGCTCCGGATAGAAGAGCTTCTTGCGGAAGCGCAAGAAACCACACCCGGGGATCATTGCCCTGCGGCGCAGCCGCGCCTCGTATCTCGGCAATCCCGCGTTTCGGCCGCTCCGCTGAACATACGACATTTTCTTGCCTAAATTGCTAATCTGTTCTATCTTTGTTTCAGCGCCATCGCCAGAGAACACATGTGTCTGAGACCGCAGTAAACGCTTCCCGCGCAGCGCCGCGCGACCGCTCGATCAGGGCGCGGCGCGCGGCGCGGCTTCTCAAGGCCGGGCGGGAGGGGAGGATCGTCCAGTTCCTCAACGGCGGCGTTTCGGTCGCCGAGATTGCCGCGCGGGAGGGCGTGACCGAGAAGCGGATGCGCGCGGTCATCCGAGACATTCTCGCCCGCCGGGCGCCGAAGCCTCCCGCAGAGTTTCTCGCTATTCAAGTGAGCCGGCTCCACGAGGCGCTGCTCGTCGCCTATAGCGCCATGACGGGGTGCAATCTTCAGGCGGTCGACCGGGTGGTCAAAATCGTGCGCGAGCTCGACCGCTATCACGGCTTCGTCGCCGCCGAGCGACGCTATCCCTTGGGCGAACCCCGGTCGAAGCGCCCGCTCAAAGCCCGCTCGCGCTCGGGGCGCCGCCGCTCGCCGGCCCAAAAACGGCGCCGCAAACCATTGAAATGGTTCAATCCGCGCCCAGACCTGGCTCGGCTTTGCGCAGTTCGGACCCGCGAGGGGCGGACCGGGAAGATAGCGAAGCCTCCGCGCCCTACGCGACGACCGGCAATGGGGTCGCGTTCGAGGCCCCGCCATTGAGCCCACAATTGGCGCCGGAAGCCCTTGATATAATTGAATCCGGGCCCGGGCGCAGCGCGGCCCTGGAAACCTTGACCCAGGTCGAGACGGAGTTGGCGACGGGCATGTACGCCCGTCCCTCCACAGGCCCGGACGGCGCGCGACGCGTCTATCTCCGCGCGACGCCGAATGGGATCATGGTCTGCTGACGGGGCTGTAGCCGCGCTCGCTGAGCGCGGCGCCGCGGTCTTCGACCGCAGCTACAGGCGCTAGTACCCAGAATCGCGGGAGAGCATCGACCGACAATGGGCGGAAGCCATTCTTTCGAATCGCAAATTCCAAAACGGCGAGATTCGCCCTTCAGTGATAGTGGGTACTAGCCTACTCCACATCCTCGACCACCGCCGTCCGCCCCGACAGGCGCTGGGCGAGCGAGGCTTCCATGAATGGGTCGAGATCGCCGTCGAGCACGTCGGCCGGCGTGCCCGAGACATGCCCTGTGCGCAGGTCCTTCACCATCTGATAGGGCTGCAGCACATAGGAACGGATTTGATGCCCCCAGCCGATGTCGGTCTTGGAGGCCGCATCGGCGGTCGCCTTGGCCTCGCGGGCCTCGAGCTCGCGCTCGTAGAGGCGGGCGCGCAGCATGTTCCAGGCGGTGGCGCGGTTCTTGTGCTGCGAGCGCTCCGACTGGCAGGCGACGACGATGCCGGTGGGCAAGTGGGCGATGCGGACCGCCGATTCGGTCTTGTTGACGTGCTGCCCGCCGGCGCCCGAGGCGCGATACGTGTCGATGCGGCAGTCGCTCTCGTTGACGTCGATCTGAATGCGGTCGTCGACCACGGGATAGACCCAGACCGAGGCGAAGCTCGTGTGGCGGCGCGGGTTCGAATCGAACGGCGAGATGCGCACGAGCCGGTGCACGCCCGATTCGGTCTTCAGCCAGCCGTGGGCGTTCATGCCCTTGACCACGATCGTCGCCGACTTGACGCCCGCCTCGTCGCCGGGCGTTTCTTCGATTACTTCGACGTCGAACTTTCGCCGCTCCGCCCACCGCACGTACATGCGCAAGAGCATCCGCGCCCAGTCGGCGCTTTCGGTTCCGCCGGCGCCGGAATGGACTTCGAGATAGGTGTCGTTGGCGTCCGCCTCGCCCGACAAGAGCGCCTCGAGCTGGCGCCGTTCGCCCTCGGCCTTGAGCGCCTTCAGCGCCGCGATCCCCTCGGCTTCCGTCGCCTCGTCGCCTTCGGTCTCGCCGAGCTCGACGAGCGTCTTGGCGTCGTCGAGCTCGCGATCGATTTTGGCGAGCGAACCGAGCCGGTCCTCGAGCATGGTGCGCTCGCGCATGAGCTTCTGCGCGGCCTCGGGGTCGTTCCAGAGGCCGGGGTCTTCGGACTTGGCGTTGAGCTCGGCTAGACGTCGGGTCGCCGCGTCGACGTCAAAGATGCCTCCTCAGCAGTCCCACGGACTGCTTGATCGTTTCGACCAGCTGTTCGGCCTCAGCGCGCATGGGTTCAGACTCGTAACGAGATCATTTCTTGGAGCGAGACGTCGCTTCGCCGGCGTCAGTAGAGGCCGCCTGTGCCTGAGCCAACCGACTGCACGCCCGACGCCTCGGCCGAGGCTTCGCCTCCGCCGCCGCCTCCGTAGCTGTCGGGCGGACCGGTCCCCGGCTTGAACGCCTCGAGGATCGTCCCCTGCCCGCTCGCGCGCATGCCGGTGTGCACGTCGACCGAGATCAGCTTGATGCCGGGCGGCACGCGGAACGGCGTGTCGGGCGCGTCCTTCAACGCCATCTTCATGAAGTCGCGGAAGATCGGCGCGGTGTAGAGCGCGGCCTGCGCGCTGTCGCCCAGCGACCGCGGCTTGTCGTAGCCCATGAACACGCCGAAGGCGAGGTTCGGCGAAAAGCCGACGAACCAGAGATCCTTCGCGTCGTTGGTGGTGCCGGTCTTGCCCGCGAGGGTTTTGCCGACTTCCTTGATCGCGATGCCGGTGCCGCGCTGGATGACGCCCTCCATGATAGAGGTGATCTGATAGGCGCTCAGCGGATCAATCACCTGCTCGCGCTTGTCGATTAAACGGGGCTCCGCCTGGCTCTGCCACTCAGCGGCGTCGCAACCCTCGCAGATGCGTTCATCATGCTTGTAGATCGTGTTGCCCCAGCGGTCCTGGATACGGTCGATCAGGGTCGCCTTCACCCGTTTGCCGCCGTTTGCGAACATCGAATAGCCGGTCACCATGCGCAGAACCGTCGTTTCGCCGGCGCCGATCGCCATCGACAGGAACGGCGGCAGATTGTCGTAAATGCCGAACCGTTTGGCGTATTCAACGATGAGCGGCATGCCGATGTCGCGGGCGAGCCGCACCGTCATCTGGTTGATCGAGTGCTCGACGCCGAACCGCAGGGTATGGGGTCCCCCCGACTTGCCCTCGAAATTCGCAGGAGTCCACAGCTCGCCGTTGCCCTGGTCGATTGTGACCGGCTCGTCGAGGAGAATCGAGGACGGCGTATAGCCGTTGTCGAGCGCGGCCGAGTAGACGAACGGCTTGAAAGCCGAACCCGGCTGGCGCTGAGCCTGCGTCGCGCGGTTGAACTCGGATTCGTCGAAGGAGAAGCCGCCGACCATGGCGAGCACGCGTCCCGTGAAGGGATCCATCGCGACGCAAGCGCCCGACACTTCGGGGATTTGGCGCAATCGATACTCCCCGTCATGTCCGGCGATCGGTTCGACGTAGAAGACGTCGCCGGATTTGACCAGGTTCTTGGCCGCCCTGCCCGTCCACCGCATGCCGTCAACCGCAACCGTGCCCGTCTGACGGTCCTGGACGACCGCGCCTGACTTGTCGCGATCGGGCTGCAGACCAATGCGGATTGCGGTATTGCTCACATCGAGCGCCACAGCCAACTGCCAGGGCTTGACATCCCCGTAGGCCGGAATGTCGGCGAGCGGAACGCCCCAGTCCTGGCCGAGGTCGATCGACTTCAGCGCGCCATGCCAGCCGTGCGCCTCGTCATAGCGCACGAGCCCGTCGACCAGCGCCTTGCGGGCCATCAACTGGATCTTCGGATCGAGCGTCGTACGGACGGACAGGCCTCCTTCATAAAGCTTCTGCTCGCCGTAGCGCTCCGACAGCTCCCGCCGCACTTCCTCGGCGAAGAACCCGGCCGCAATCGAATTGGGCGTCAGCACCCGCGGATTGACCACCAGCGGCTCCGCGCGCGCCTGACGCGCCTGTTCGGCGGTGATGTAGCCGTCCTCGGCCATCCGGCTGATCACATAGTTGCGACGCTCGACAGCCCGGTCATGGTTGCGGAACGGGTTGAGGGCGCTCGGCTCCTTCGGCAGCGCGGCCAGATAGGCAACCTCGGAAATCGTCAGGTCATGCACCGATTTGTCGAAGTAATTCAACGCGGCCGCAGCGACACCGTAGTTGGAGAGGCCGAGATAGATCTCGTTCAGGTAGAGTTCGAGAATCTTCTCTTTCGGATAGGCCGCTTCGATGCGCAGGCTCAGCAGGATCTCGCGGATCTTGCGATCAAAGGTGCGGTCGGAGTTGAGGAGGAAATTTTTCGCCACCTGCTGGGTAATCGTCGATGCGCCCTGGACACGCCGGGAGCCCTGAAGAAAGACAATGCCCGCGCGCATGATGCCTTCCGGATCGAAGCCAAAATGCGTGTAAAAGTTCTTGTCCTCAGCGGAGATGAAGGCCTTCTTGACCAGGTCCGGAATGGAGGCGGACGGAAGATAGAGCCGACGCTCGCGCGAATATTCGGCAAGAAGGCTCCCATCCGCGGCGTGGACCCGCGTCATCACGGGCGGCTCGTAGTTCTTGAGCGCCGAAAAATCGGGGAGATCCTGCTCGTACTTCCAGACGACCGCGCCGAGGATCGCGGAAGCGACGACGAACAGGAGCGCGCCCGTGGCAAATATGAAGCCGAGAAGTCGGCCGATCCCGCGCATCCGAAACCTTCCGTTGCGCCCGTCGGCGAACCCGCATGGAGTCGCGACGAACTTGAATGAGGCGCATTCCCGAAGGCGCGCAATCCCTTCGACGGCCGCTCCAGTCTCTTCGAGGCGCGCCGCGGGATCGCCCCGAGCAGCGCCTCGACAGTAACCTCGCCCCCTTTTGTGCGCGAGTAAGGCGAATCTATGATGACCGCGACGTCATCGGCTCACGGCGCTCAGGCGATAGCGCAAAATGGCCCGCCCCCGCAAGCATCAATGTCCCGGATCGTTTGTCGGCCCGCCTCCGAGCGCAACCCCTCGCCCGCCCGCGGCTCCCGCCGTCGCGGTTGAGCCGGAAAAGAAGGCGTCGATCGCCTTGACCATCGCCGCGGCCGTTTTCGTCCGCCAGTCCAGGGAACTCAGG
The DNA here is from genome assembly GCA_019237205.1 of Hyphomicrobiales bacterium. Lineage (GTDB taxonomy): Bacteria > Pseudomonadota > Alphaproteobacteria > Rhizobiales > Beijerinckiaceae > Roseiarcus. Next base: position 16,719 of record JAFAHO010000154.1, on the reverse strand, counting down.
GCCTGAACGTCTTGGGCGTTTGAGAGATAGCCGAGTTCGACCAGCACCGAGGGAAATTCCGGCGCCTTGAGCACGACGAACCCGGCAGAACGCTCCGGGTTATGGTTCAGCCGGGCGGCGCCACGCAGGTTCTCGACCAGTCCTCGCGAGAAGATATGAGCGTAGGCGCGGGTTTCGCGCCGCTTCAGGTCGAACAGGATGTCGGCTACTCCGGGGTCCGCCTGCGCCTGCCTTTCGTTTCCGGGCGTCCGGTCCGCGGCGTTCTCGCGCGCGGCGATACGGGCCGCCTCGGCGTCGGACGCGCGCTCGGCGGCGGTATAAACGGTCGATCCGTTGACGTCCGACGCCTCGCTCAGGGTGTCGGCATGCACGGAAATGAACAGTGCCGCATTGGCGTTGCGCGCCATCGTCACCCGGTCATCGAGGCCGACATATTCATCGCCACTGCGCGTCATCCCAATCGAATATCGGCCAGTCGCCTCCAGCTGCCGCTTGAGCTCCGAGCAAAACTCAAACACCAGCGTCTTTTCCACGACGCCGCCAAGTCCACGCGCGCCGCCGTCCGCCCCGCCATGCCCCGGATCGAGAACAACAACCGGGAGCGGAGTAGGCGGCGACGGGTCGGGGCCGGTAGCGACGGGCGCCGCCGCCCGCTCCAGCGCGGCGAAGGCTGCAGCTTCGCATGGTTTGAGTTCGATCATTAGTCGAGACGCCGAGGCTCCGTCGACGATCGGTTTCGAGCCGACCTCGGTTGGACAGGCCGGGCGCACGAGATCAATGACGATCCGCGATTTGCCAGGCGCGAGCGCGCCGAAGCGAAACGCTTTGACCAGGGCGGTCTCGTTCGCCGCGGGCGGGCGTCCGACCGTCGGACTGAGTTGAAAGTTGACCTCCGGGAGATCGACGACGATGCGATCGGGGGACAGAAGCGCGTACACATGCGCCTCGATCGGCAGGGAGAGATCGAACACGAGCCGAGCCTCGTTCGCGTCCTGCGCGAGCCGGGCGCCGACCGCGACCGGGGTCGGCGCGTCCCCAGCCAGCGCCGGCGTCGCGAGCGCCAGCATGAACGCGCATGCGACTGCAGCGGCAAGCCCTCGTTTTCGCGGCATGTTCATCGGGCCCCTTGCACTCTCCTTTACCCTCAACGACCGCCTTCAGGCAACGTTATACTGGTTAAGCGCCTGATCGCCGCCCTCGCTCGAAGAGCGTCAACTGGGATCTAGAGCCTCGAAGTCGTTTACGGAACGTGAACCGCTTTGAGCGCAGACTGCTAGCCCGCTCGAAATGAACGGAGCGCGGACGGCAGTACCAGGAAAAAACTTGCCAAGGCCCGGGACGACCCCTATTTAAGTCGCGTTACGAATTCGGACCGAATCTGCGGGGCCCTCTCGCTCAACGGTGGGCGACAGATAAGGCAGGACCGTCGTGCGACGGCTTGTGGCTCTAAGCGGATAACGCCCGGGGCGGGCTGTCGGCCCGTCGGCTCAGTCGCTTTCCTTGTTGGGCGGGCTTTTGGTCGAACAGGGGCTTCGCGGACTGAAACAAAAAATCGATCAGCCGGACCTGCGCCGGCGGCTCGGCCCGAATCGTAGCGTTGGCGCGTGCAACGCGCCGCTCGAAAGGCGACGAGCCGAGCTGCGCCCGGGTGTTTCTTGACGATGTCTCCACCGCGCAACTGCAGCTTCCCGCCCGGAACGAGGGCGCTTTGCGCAGCGGCGGTCGCGCGCGACAGGCGAAGCCGTCGCGGCGTATCTTTCCTATTTTCAATTTCCTCCATCTCCAACACAAATGCCGCGCGCGGCACGACTGAACGGCTTTATGAGCTGTCGGCGGGCCTTTCCGCGCGCCGCAAGAGAGTTCTTCATGGCAAACAAGATGATCATAGACGCCTCGCACCCGGAAGAAACCCGGGTGGTGGTGCTGCGGGGTAACCGGGTCGAAGAGTTCGACTTCGAATCGGCAAACAAGAGACCGCTGCGAGGCAACATCTACCTCGCCAAAGTGACGCGCGTCGAACCTTCGCTTCAGGCCGCCTTCGTCGACTATGGCGGCAATCGTCACGGCTTCCTCGCTTTTTCCGAAATTCACCCGGATTACTATCAAATTCCAGTCGCCGACCGTCAAGCGCTTCTGGAAGAGGAGGCTCTTTCTCAACGGGAAGAAGACGACGAACCCAATGGCGAGCGGCGCAGCCGCCGTCATCGTCGTCCGCGCCACTCTGAGATCGAGGCGCGCACGGGCGACGCCGAGACGGTTTCGGAATCCGCCCCTGAAGAAGACGTCGCTCGGGACGAGGGGGATTCAGATTCGGCGGCGGCCGTCGACGCCGCGGCCCCCGACGGTGCTCTGGGTCCCGGAGCGGAGACCGCTCAACCCCACATTTCGGAAGGCCCGGCGGCTGAGCCGGTAACCGATTCCGCGCCGTTTGCGAACGGGGACATAGCCGAGCGGGGCGAGCCCGAAGCAGATCAGGCCGAGCGGTCCGAGTCGCCGGTGGCCGACTCCGACGAAAGAGGGGCCGCCGGCCAGAAAAGCGAGCCGACACCGGCCTCTTCGCTGGACCCGTTGAACGTCGGAGGACGCCTCGAGGGGGAACCAGATCCGCACGACGACGATGACCACGAGGTCACGACGCTCGAAGGGGGTTCGGAAGAGCCAACCGGGCCGAGCCGCAAGGCGTCGGTTGAAGACGAGGGCGAAGCGGTCGAACAGGTTGGCGGCGACGCGATGGAGGAACTGCCGCGCCGACCGCAGCGCCTGCGCAGACAGTACAAAATTCAAGAGGTGATCAAGCGCCGCCAGGTTCTGCTTGTCCAGGTTGTGAAGGAGGAACGGGGCAACAAGGGGGCCGCCCTGACGACCTACCTTTCGCTCGCCGGGCGCTATTCCGTGCTTATGCCGAATACGGCGCGCGGCGGCGGCATTTCGCGCAAGATCACCAACGCGCAGGATCGCAGCCGACTGAAAAGCATTGCGGAGGAACTCGAGGTTCCCGAGGGCATGGGCGTGATCCTTCGCACCGCCGGCGCTTCCCGCACCAAGGCCGAAGTCAAACGCGATTTCGAATATCTCTTAAGGATGTGGGAGACCGTGCGGGAGACGACGCTCGCGTCGAGCGCCCCGACGCTTGTCTACGAGGAAGGCTCGCTGATCAAGCGTGCGATCCGCGACCTCTACAGCAAGGAAGTGGACGAGATCATCGTCGCGGGCGACGCGGGCTTCCGCGAAGCCCGCCAATTCATGCGTCTTCTGATGCCGAGCCACGTAAACAGCGTGCAGCTTTATCGCGACACCCAACCGGTCTTCGCCAAGGCCGGCGTCGAGTCCCAGCTCGATGCGATGTTCTCCAATCAGGTCACGCTGAAGTCGGGCGGCTACATCGTCATTAACCAGACCGAGGCGCTCGTCGCCATCGACGTCAATTCGGGTCGCTCGACGCGCGAGCACAACATCGAAGACACAGCGCTTCGCACAAATCTGGAGGCGGCCGACGAGATCGCGCGCCAACTGCGATTGCGCGACCTTGCCGGCCTCATCGTCGTAGACTTCATCGATATGGAAGAGTCGCGCAACAATCGCGCGGTCGAACGGCGAATCAAGGATGCCCTGAAGAATGACCGGGCGCGCATCCAGGTTGGCCGCATCTCTCATTTTGGTCTGCTCGAAATGTCGCGCCAGCGCATCCGGACCGGCGTTCTCGAGGGTTCCACGGTCGTGTGCGCTCACTGCCAGGGCGCCGGCGTCGTGCGCTCGACTGCGTCGATAGCGCTCCACGTGCTGCGAGTGCTCGAGGATGCGCTGATCAAGAGCTCGACCCACGACGTCGTCGTACGCACTCCCACTCCGGTCGCGCTCTATATCCTCAATCAGAAGCGCGCCAATCTGCGCGACATCGAGCGGCGCTTCGGGGTTGCGGTCGTCATAGAGGCCGACGATACCCTCACTGGATCGAACTACCATGCGATCGAGCGTGGCGAGCCGGCGACCGGTTCCAGAGGCGAGCCGGAGGCGCCGTCCCTGCCCGCCGAAGACTTGGCGGCTGTCGCCGAAGAGCCCGCGCCGATCGACGAGGATTTTGAGGACGAAATCGAGCCCGAGCAGGACGAGGGCGCTGCGGAACAGGAGCGGGGAGGCGAACGCGCCGGTTCGTCCGATGAGACCGAGGTCGGCCGCCGCCGCCGCCGCCGCCGCCGCCGGCGAGGCGGTGACCGTCCGCTCGGCGAGAGTATCGCGCCGGACGCGCCGCAGCCGACCGACGACGGCCTCGCGGTCGTGGCCGAAATCGGCGGCGATCTTCAGGCGCCAACCGGGGACGCCGAGGCGTTCAGCCGAAGAGAGCCGCGAGGCGAGGGCGACCGCGGCCGTCGGTCGAGACGCTCGCGTGGCGGGCGTAACCGCTTCGGGTCGCGAACGAGCGATGCAGGATCTGGCGAACCGCGTTCCCCAAGCGATGCGGAAGGGGTCGAGACGGAGGCGGCGGCTCATCATGCGGTAGCGCCCTCGGAGCCGGGCTTTGACTCGACGTCGGGCGCGGGCGTCGAGCCGGTCGCGGCGACGGAGCGGTCGCGCGCGCTCGAAACCCCGGTCGTCGAGAGCGAAGAGCCGTTGCTCGCGGAGCGTTCATCTTTGGAGTCGGAGGCTGCTGCGCCGCTCGCAGAGCCGGCGCCGGTCGATCCGGGGGCGCAACCGCCCGCGCCACCTTCGCCCCATCCTGTCCAGGAAACGGCACCTGCAGCAGACGAACCGCCCCGCCCGCGTCGCAGCGGATGGTGGCAGCGCGCCCGCGCCAGCATCGTCGGCGAGTGAAGCCCGGCGGGTCGGTCTGCGACCCGTCAGTGGAGCGCCGCGCGTGGCGTCACAACGCCCGCACTCTCGCGTCGCCAGCCTTCTCCACGCTCAGCCGGTTGCGTAACGGCAGACCGAAGGGTTCCGAATCTATCTCAAAAATGTCGCCCTTCTGCGTCTGGACATTCGCGCTGAATGAGAGAGTTGCGGTGCCGAAGAAGTGAACGTGGACATCGCCCGGTCGCCGGAAAAGCGCGTATTTGAAATGGTGCGCCTCGAGATTGGCGATAGAGTGCGCCATATTCTGTTCACCGGAGAGGAACGGCTTTTCCCAGATCAACTCGCTGCCGCGCCGAATCCGCGAGATCCCCTGGATGTCTGCGGGAAGATCGCCCACAAGCAACTCCGGGCCGACGCTCGCAGGGCGCAATTTGGAATGGGCGAGCCAGAGATAGTTTTGCCGCTCGGTGACGTGATCGGAGAACTCGTTGCCGAGCGCGAACCCGATGCGAACGGGCCTGCCCGCGTCATCGATGACATAAACCCCGACGATTTCGGGCTCTTCGCCGCCGTCGAGGGCAAAGGACGGGCTCTTCAGGTCGCCTTCCGGCGCCACGAGGATTGATCCGTCGCCCTTGTAGAACCACTCCGGTTGGGCGCCCGTCCCGCCTCTTGCTGGCTTGCCGCCGACAAGGCCGAGCCTGAACATGCGCATCGAGTCGGTGAGCTCGGCGGGATCGGCGAGATTCCTGTGCATCTGGTCGCGCCCCTCCGCCGAGCCTAGATGGGTGAGGCCCGTGCCGGTAACGAAAACATGCGCGGGATCCTTGTGATCGATCGGCGGCCGGACCCGCCGCTCTTTGAGCGCGCGGCGAAGATCGACGGATTTGCCGACCCCGCGATCCGCGATCAACTTGCGAAGCGAGACCTTCTCAGCGATCGCCTGGCGCGCCAGGTCGAGCGTTGAGCGCGCGCCTCTCACCATCCAGCTTTCGCCGCGCGCCGTCACCGCGAGCGCCCGCTTCCCGTTCTCATCCACGATTTGGGCAAGTCTCATGAACGAAGCCCGTCGTTTTGGTTGGCGCCGCAGCGCGCCGCAATCAGCGCCCAGATTTGCGGGTCGGTGAAATCGGCCGCGGCGATGGTCGCCCCCGCTGCGAGTAGAACGTCAGCCCCCAATGTCGTGGTTAGGCCGACGGCCGCGAGGCCTGCGGCAGCCGCGGCGCGAACGCCGGACAGCGAATCCTCGAAAGCCACCGAGCGCCCGGCATCGGCGCCGGTGCGCTCGAGGCCCTTGAGGTAGGGCAGCGGATCGGGCTTGGAGCGCGGCAACTCGGAGCCGATGACGACAATTGGCAGACGCTCGCCGATCCCCAGAGCCGCCAGAACCTTCTCGGCGTTGGCGCGCGGCGCGTTGGTGACGACGGCGCGTTCGAGCCGGTGCCGATCGGCGAAATCGAGGAGCGCGACAGCGCCCGCGATTGGCTCGACCTCGTCGAGGCTGTTGCGATAAGCTTCTTCCTTGGCTTCTATCGTCGCAGCCTGCTGCGTAGGCGTCAGATGCGACAGGAACGCCCGAGCGATCATGGCGTTCGACGCACCCATGACTTTCGCCGCATATTCGGATGCACCAAGTTCGATGCCGTGGCGCGCGAAGGCGCGCTGGAAGGCGGCGAGATGTTGCGTGTCGCTGTCGACGAGCGTACCGTCCAAGTCAAAAAGGAGCGCCGCGCGGCCCGTCACATCGTCGCCCCGATTTGCCAGGGCGTGAACTCTGCTTCTCCGTAGCCGAGTTCTTCTGACTTGGTTCGCGCGCCGGAGGCGACGGCGAGGACCTTGTCGAAGATTTCCTTGCCCTTGTCGGCGATCGAAACGCCGTCGAGCACGTCGCCGCAATTGATGTCCATGTCCTCGATCATTCTCCGGTAAACGTCGTTGTTGGTGGCGAGCTTGATCGAGGGGGTTGGCCTACAGCCGAAGGCCGAGCCGCGTCCGGTGGTGAAAGCGAGGACATTTGCGCCCCCCGCGACCTGCCCCGTCGCGGAAACGGGATCGTAGCCCGGCGTATCCATGAACACGAAGCCCTTGGTGGTCACCGGCTCGGCATATTTATAGACGGCATTGAGCGGGGTTGTTCCACCCTTTGCCGCAGCGCCAAGCGACTTTTCCAGGATCGTCGTCAGTCCGCCCGCCTTGTTTCCAGGCGAGGGATTGTTGTTCATTTCGCCGCCGTTGCGGGCGCAATAGTCTTCCCACCAATGGATGCGCTCGATGAGCTTGTGTCCAACCTCGGGCGTCGCGGCGCGGCGAGTCAGCAGATGTTCCGCGCCGTAGATTTCCGAGGTCTCGGAGAGAATCGCGGTGCCGCCGTTACGGACGAGAATGTCCGCCGCGGCGCCAAGCGCCGGATTGGCGGTGATGCCCGAGTAGCCGTCCGAGCCGCCGCATTGAAGCGCAAGGGTGAGCGCGCCAGCGGGCGCCGGCTCGCGATGCGCACGATCAAGCAGCGGCAACATCGCGCGCACGCGCTCCACCCCCGCTTCGACCGTCTTGCGCGTCCCGCCTGTCGCCTGAATGGTTAGGCTCTGAAACGTCTCGCCTTCGACTATGCCGTATTCCTCCTTCATGCGGCCAATCTGGAACACCTCGCAGCCGAGCCCGACCATCAGTGTCGCGCCGACGTTCGGATTGGCGGCGTAACCCCACTCGGTCCGCATGAGGGCCTCGAAGCCCTCGCCCTTCGACGCCATCCCGCAACCGGTCCCATGGACCAGGGGAATGACCCCATCGACATTCGGGTAGTCGGCGAGCAGGCCAGACCGCTCCACTTCGCGCGCGATGAGACGCGCCGTGGTGGCGGAGCAGTTCACCGAAGTCAGAATGGCAAGATAGTTGCGGGTTCCGACCTTGCCGTTCTTGCGCCGGAACCCCAGAAACGTCGGCTGCTTCTCAGGAGCCGCGATCGTTTCGGGACGCGCGTCCTCGCCGAAGTGGTAGTCCCGGGCGAACTCTTTCACCCCGCAATTGTGCTCGTGCACCCATTCGCCGGGCGCGATCGGGCGCGAGGCGAAGCCTATGATTTGTCCAAACTTGCGGACGGCCGCGCCGGAGTCCACGGTCGCAACCGCCATTTTATGCCCTTTGGGAATGCGTTCGCGCGCGACGACGCCCGGCTCGGGCTGGGCGCCGGCCGGAATCTCGTCGATGGCGATGATCACGTTGTCCAGGGCGTTCAATCGCAAAGCGCGGGGCGTTGTCATGGGCGTGGTCCACCAATTGAGCGTTCGTCACCGCGAAAACAATTCCGGCCGCTGCTGAGCGAGGGTCTCGAGCAGGGCGCCTGTCACTCCGAGATGACGCTTCATCGCCTCTCTCGCTGCTGACGCATCGCCGTCTTCGACGGCTTCCCCGATCGCCTTGTGTTCGCTGAGCACTTCGCGCAAGCGCCCGGGCGGCGACATCAAAAGGCGTCGGGCGCGTTCGAGATGAACGCGCAGGCCGTCGAGAATTTCGCCGGCGCGCGCCATGCCGAGGCGCGCCGTCAGGATATGATGAAAGGCGACATCGATCGCATAGAAGGCAGCCCTGTCGTCGGCTTCGACCGCCGCTGCCGCCTCCTTCAGATTGGCGAGGAGCGCGTCTTTATCCTCGCGGGTCAACCGGACGGCGGCTTCCGCCGCAATTTCAGCTTCCAGGGCGCGACGGACAAAGAGCCTTTCGCGCACGTCCTCGAGAGAGATACGAGAGACGAACGATCCATGCTGCGGGGCAACGTCGACCAATTGGTCATAGGCGAGGCGGCTGACCGCCGCCGAGACGGGAAAACGCGAGACGCCAAATCTCCCACAAAGTTCCGCCTTATCGATCAAACGGCCGGGCTCGAGAGCGCCGGACAAAATCGCCTCTTTCAGTTCGCCGTAGACGGCTTCCGCCTTCGAATGGGCGCCCTTGGCCAACTTCCTCGCCCGTTCCCGATGTCGAAGCGACCGGCTTCGCGCTTCGCTGCTAACATGTTAGAGGGTAGTGAGACGGGACGGCGCCGTCAATCCTCCAATTGCCGCATAGAGAGAATGGGTATGGCGTCCTTGGCGTTGAGCGAAGAGACCACGCTGCCTGAGGATGGATTCGCCGGCGCCCTCGCCGGCCGGGTCTGGCGGCCGGAGGCCGCTGGCCCCTCCGTCGTCGCGGTCAGGGCCGACGGCGTTTTCGATGTCAGCGCCGATTTTCCGACCGTGCGCGACCTTTGCGAGGTCCCTTCGCCAGCCGAAGCGCTCCGCGGCGCGAACGGCCCGCGCATCGGGGCATTGGCGGATATCCTTGCTCACACGGCGTGCGACGAGCGCGTCCCTGACCGGCCGCGACTTCTCGCCCCTGTCGACCTCCAGGCGATCAAGGCGGCGGGCGTCACCTTCGCCGAATCCATGCTGGAGCGCGTCATCGAGGAGCGCGCGCGCGGCAGCCGCGAGGGCGCGGCGAAGGAACGCGAGGCTTTCGCCGCCATCCTTGGCGGGGAGCTCGGCGGTCTCAAGCCGGGCTCTCCAGCGGCGATGCGTCTCAAGGACACGCTGGTCGCGGCGGGCGGCTGGTCGCAATATCTCGAAGTCGGCATCGGCCCCGATGCGGAAGTCTTCACAAAGAGCCAGCCGATGTCGGCGGTCGGCTGCGGCGATGATGCGGGGTTTCACGGCGCCTCGCAATGGAACAATCCCGAGCCCGAGGTCGCGCTCGTGGTCGCCTCCAGCGGCCGAATTGTCGGGGCGACGCTCGCCAACGATGTCAACCTGCGCGATTTCGAAGGCCGTTCCGCGCTCCTCCTGGGGAAGGCGAAGGATCAGAATGCGAGTTGCGCGCTCGGGCCCTTCCTGCGCATCTTCGATTCGACCTTCTCCCTCGACGATGTGCGCCACGCATCGATTGCGCTCAGGGTCGAGGGCGAAGACGGCTTCCGCTTGGAAGGCGGCTCGTCGATGGCCAAAATCAGTCGTGACCCCGCCGACCTCGTGGCCCAGACGCTTGGCCCAAACCACGCCTATCCCGACGGACTGGTGCTGTTGCTCGGCACGATGTTCGCGCCGGTCGCCGATCGCGGCGCGCCCGGCATGGGCTTCACCCACAAGACAGGCGACATCGTAACCATCGGCTCGGCCAAACTTGGGAGGCTCGTCAACCGCATGCGCCCATGCGACGAGTGCGAGCGCTGGATGTTCGGGACGAGCGCGCTCATGCGCAATCTCGCGCGGCGGGGGTTGATTTGACGGCGCCGCGCGGACAAAGTCCTGCGTTGAAAAACCGGGAGCGGCAATGAGCGCACTGCACAAGAATTTCATCGCCGGAGATTGGGTGGAGGGCGCGGGGGTCACGCACGACATCAACCCGTCGGACACAAACGACGTGGTCGGCGAATATGCGCAAGCCGACGCCGCCCAGACCGGCGCTGCGATCGAGGCGGCCCACGCCGCCTTTCCCGCCTGGGCGCGCACGACGCCGCAGGAACGGCACGACATTCTCCTGCGCGCCTCGTCCGAGATCCTTGCGCGTCGCGAGGAGCTGGCGCGCGTTCTCGCCCGCGAAGAGGGCAAGACCCTGCAGGAAGCGACCTACGAGGCCGGCCGGGCAGGGCAAATCTTCGACTTCTTCGCCGGCGAGGCCCTGAGAATACCCGGCGAGAAATTCGCTTCGGTGAGACCTGGGGTTGACGTCGAGGCGACGCGGGAGCCAGTTGGCGTGATCGGGATCATCGCGCCGTGGAATTTCCCCATTGCGATCCCGGCCTGGAAGATCGCCCCCGCGCTCGCCTTTGGCAACGCGGTGGTGTTCAAGCCGGCCGACCTCGTTCCCGGCTCCGCTCACGCGCTCGCCGAGATCATCGTTCGCGCCGGCGTTCCCAAAGGCGTCTTCAACCTCGTCATGGGGCGCGGCTCAGTGGTGGGCCAAGCCATGCTCGATCACAGGCGGGTCGACGCGATCACATTCACCGGTTCGGTCGCGACCGGCCGGCGCGTCGCCGCCAGCTGCGCGGGCGCTATGCGCAAATTCCAGCTGGAAATGGGAGGCAAGAATCCGCTCGTTGTGCTCGCCGATGCGGATCTGGCGAACGCCGTCGAATGCGCGGTGAACGGCGCCTATTTCTCAACCGGCCAACGCTGCACCGCATCGTCCCGCATCATCGTTGAGGAGCCGGTCTACCGGCGTTTCGCCGATGCGCTGATCGAGCGCATGCGCGGGCTCGTGGTCGACGATGCGCTGAAGGCGGGAACCCAAATCGGGCCGGTCGTCGACGCGAACCAGCTCGAGCAGGACCAATCGTATCTGGCAATCGGCCAGGGCGAGGGCGCCAAACTCGCGCTCGGCGGCGAACGGCTCAATCGCGCGACGCCCGGCTTCTACATGGCGCCGGCTCTTTTCCTCGATGCAGACAACTCGATGCGGATCTCCCGCGAGGAAATCTTCGGCCCGGTTTCGGCCATGATCCCGGCGCGCGATTACGACCACGCGCTTTCGATCGCCAACGACACGGAATTCGGCCTCTGCGCGGGTATCTGCACGGCGAGCCTCAAGCGCGCCTCGCACTTCAAGCGCAATGCGGAGGCGGGCATGGTGATGGTGAATCTGCCGACCGCGGGCGTCGGCTATCACGCGCCGTTCGGCGGCCGCAAAGGCTCGAGCCTGGGTCCGCGCGAGCAGGGGCGCTACGCGGCCGAGTTCTACACGACGGTGAAGACGGCCTATACGCTGGCGTGAACCGGGCGGCTCGACGGGGCGACTCCAATCATGATTCTGATCTCTGGCGAGGCTTTGATCGATCTCATCCCGGACCCGGTGAAGGCTAACGCCTACGATGCGGTCCTGGGCGGTTCCCCCTACAACGTGGCGATCGGCCTCTCCCGTCTTGGCTCGGGGACGGCGTTCGTCTCGCGAATCTCGGCAGACGGCAACGGCGAAGCGCTCGCCCGCGCCCTCGCCGAAAGCGGCGTCGACCTTGGAATGGTCGTTCGCGACAAGCGGCCTTCGACGCTCGCGTTCGTGATGCGGGGGACGGCAAAGACCGGGTCCCGTTATTCTTTCTATCTTGACGGGACGGCCTACGACGGTCACTGGCCGTTTCCCACGGAATGGCCCAAGGGCGGGAGGCATTTGCATGTCGGCTCTTTTTCCGCTGTTGAGAGACACGGCCAGGCCGTGGTCGAGGCGATGGGCGTCGCTCACCCGGTCGCGACAGTTAGTTTCGATCCCAACATTCGCCCGTTTGTGACCCCTGACCGGGACGCGGTCCGACCGCTCGTCGAACGGCAGGCTTCGCTCGCTCACATGGTCAAGGCCAGCGAGGAGGACCTCGAGTGGCTCTACCCGGGCCGCTCGATTGAGGAGAGCCTGTCTGTCTGGACGAAAATGGGTCCGCGCTTCTGCGCGGCGACTCTCGGCGAACGCGGCGCACTCGCCATATTGGGCAAGGAGCGGATCGAAGTCGCCGCCCCCCGGGTCGATGTCGTCGACACCGTCGGCGCCGGCGACAGTTTCATGTCTGCGCTGCTTTCGGCGATGGACCGTGACGCCGCGCTTGGCGAAAACGCCATTCCGCCGTCGCGCGGCGATCTCGAACGATGGCTGCGCTTCGCCGCAACCGCATCCGCGATCACCTGCATGCGCAAGGGATCGGACCCGCCCACGCGCGCCGAGGTCGAGGCGTCATTGAAGAGCTGAGTTCACTTTGCCGACGCACGATGTCCAAACCGCATGACGTGAAGCCACTCGTTGCGCGGATCAAATTGGTCCGAGCGTCGGACGTTGCGCGCTTCCGAAGACAATCTTGCCGCAACGCCAATATCGCGGTCTGGCCCGAGGTGTGATCGCCGTCACGGCAGGGCAATCAGAAGATTACCTATGTTGACGGCTTGCTTGGGCGCTCTATCCGCAGCTTAAGGGGCGGGCGGATTCACGAGAAAGCCCGGCGATAAGCGGCTGCTCTTGAGCCGAGGAGCGTGGCATGGCTAAGGACGCGGCACGGCCGTCGGCCGCTATGGAAGGAAGAGGCTCCTACAACAAGCACTCTTTGATACCCTCGGTTGGTGCGGCGTTTGCGCTGCCGCACCTTGAGCGTGCGATCGCCGATGTGCCCCTCGGACCGACGGGTCAACCGGTTGTCATCGCCGACTACGGATCCTCGCAGGGCCGAAACTCGCTCGCGCCCATGCGCGTCGCCATCGACGCCATTCGAGCGCGCGCCGGCGCGGACCGGCCAATTCTCGTTTGCCACAACGACCAGCCAGCGAACGATTTCAATTCGCTTTTCGAGGTGCTGGACACCAGTCCCGACTCCTATTCTCGCGGCGACCCCAACGTCTATTCTTGCGCGATCGGGCGGTCGTTTTACGAAAACGTCTTGCCGCCGAATTCGGTGCACGTCGGTTGGAGCGCTTACGCCGCGATGTGGGTGAGCCGCATTCCGGCGCCGATCCCGGGACATGTCTTCTTCGCCCGCAGCACTGGCCAAATCCGGGCCGCATGGGAGCGCCAAGGGGCCGAGGACTGGGAGTCGTTCTTGTCCTTCCGCGCCCGCGAGTTGCGACCGGGCGGCTGCCTTGTGATATCGGTGCCGGGCGCCGAAGAGGATGGCGCGTCCGCTTTTGAAGGCATGTGGGACCAAGTCAACGCGGAGCTGGCGGGGATGGTTGACGAAGGCGCGATTACGGTTGACGAGCGACGCCGGATGGCGATGAACGTGTGGCCCCGGCGCAGAGCCGATCTTGTCGCGCCGTTTGAACGAGACGGGCAGTTCCAGTCACTCATCCTGAAGGGCAGCGAGACGCGTCTGCTGCGGGATATGGCGTGGGAAGCTTATGAAATCGACGCCGATGCCGAATCGCTGGCTATGAAGCACGCAATGTTCTTCCGCGCCGTCTTCACGCCGACGCTGGCGTCGTTCCTCGATCGCGTCCGCGCGGGCGACGCCAGCGCGTCCGTCGCCTTCGCCGATCGCCTGACGAGTGGGCTTAAGCGCCGCATCGCAGCGAGTCCCGCGCATTTGCACTCGCTTGTGCAGATCGTCGTTGTAGCGAAGGCGAAGGAATAGCCGTCGCGGCCGGCTCAGTTTTTCGCGCGGCCCCGCGGTGAGGGAGCGCGGGAACACGCGCGCCGAGGTCGAGGAGGCGCTGAATGTCGGCGCGATTGAACTTTCGATCAACGCGTACCCGATTGCGAGCGCGGTTCCGCGGGTCTAGAAGGTTGGCCGAACCGCAGTAGGAAACGACACCATGGCAACGACCGACGCTGCCGCCGGCAAGCGCCGCCCTCGGCCGCTTTCGCCGCACCTCGGCATTTACAAGCTGACGATGACGATGGCGATGTCGATCGCCCATCGGATCAGCGGCTGCGCGCTCTATATCGGCGTCCTGCTGCTCGCATGGTTTCTCATCTCGGCTTCGACCGATGCGGCGACCTTCGGCGTGTTCTCGGCCTTCATCGAGTCGATCATTGGCCGACTCGTTCTGTTCGGCTTCACCTGGGCGCTGTTCCATCATCTTGTGGGCGGAATCCGCCATTTCGTCTGGGACGCCGGATACGGCATGGACCCGCCGATGCGCGATCAGCTGGGGTGGGCGACCCTGATCGGCGGTCTTGCGCTGACCCTCATCGCCTGGTCGATCGGCTACGCGGTCCGGTAAAGGAGCTTCGCCATGGTCGATCATCCCGCCAGCTTGCGCACGCCCCTCGCACGGGTTCGGTTCTTAGGCTCGGCCCGCTCCGGAACGAGGGAAGCGCGGCTCATTCACCTAACCTCGCTCGCGCTGATCCCGTTGACGCTCGGCTTCGTGTGGCTTGTGCTTGATCTGTTGCACATGGACTACAACGGGGTGCGCGAGACTCTTGAGCGACCCCTGCCCGCCATCGTGCTGCTGGCCTTCATCCTCGCGGGCATTCTGCACATGGAGATCGGCATGCGCTCGATCGTCGTCGACTACATTCATGGCCCAGCGCGGGCCTGGGCCCTGCTCGCAAACACATGTTTCTCAGCGCTGCTCGGGCTCGCCTGCGTCTACGCGACGCTTCGCATCGCCTTCACCTAAGCAACTCTCTTAGCAAGACGGGACTTCGCATGCCGACGAACGGCTCATCCGCCACCAGAGCTCCGGCGCTCAATGGCAAGGCCTATCCGATCACGGACCACACCTTCGACGTGGTCATCGTCGGGGCGGGCGGCGCGGGCCTGCGCGCCAGCGTCGGCTGCGCACACGCGGGTCTGCGGACGGCCTGCATCTCCAAAGTGTTCCCGACCCGCTCGCACACCGTCGCGGCGCAGGGCGGCATTTCGGCCTCGCTCGGGAACATGGGGCCGGACGACTGGCGCTGGCACATGTATGACACGGTGAAGGGATCGGACTGGCTCGGCGACCAGGATGCGATCGAGTATCTCTGCCGCAACGCGCCCGATGCGGTCTACGAGCTCGATCACTGGGGCGTGCCGTTCTCGCGCACCGACGCAGGCAAGATCTACCAACGGCCGTTCGGCGGCATGACGACGGAGTTCGGCAAGGGAACCGCCCAACGCACTTGCGCCGCCGCCGACCGCACCGGCCATGCGATCTTGCACACACTCTACGGACAGGCGCTGAAGGCGGCTTGCGAATTCTTCATCGAATATTTCGCCATCGATCTCATCCGCGATTCCGAGGGCGCCATTCGTGGTGTTGTTTGTCTCAAGATGGACGACGGCACTATCCACCGCTTCCGGGCGCAGACGACGATCCTGGCGACCGGCGGCTACGGGCGCGCCTATTTCTCCGCGACCTCCGCCCACACCTGCACCGGCGATGGCAACGCCATGGTTTTGCGCGCGGGCCTACCGCTGCAGGACATGGAATTCGTGCAGTTTCACCCGACCGGCATCTACGGCGCGGGCTGTCTTATTACGGAGGGCGCGCGCGGCGAGGGCGGCTACCTCGTCAACTCGGAAGGCGAGCGCTTCATGGAGCGCTATGCGCCCCACGCGAAGGACCTCGCCTCGCGCGACGTCGTCAGCCGCTCCATGACTATCGAGATTCGTGAAGGCCGCGGCGTCGGCAAGAACAAAGACCACATCTATCTGCACCTCGACCATCTCGATCCGAAGGTGCTGCACGAGCGCCTGCCGGGCATCTCCGAGAGCTCGCGCATCTTCGCCGGCGTCGACGTGACGAAGGAGCCGATACCGGTCCTGCCGACGGCCCATTACAACATGGGCGGCATCCCGACCAACTATCACGGCGAGGTGTTGACCAAGGTCGGCGGCGACCCGGACGCCGTCGTGCCGGGCCTGATGGCGCTCGGCGAAGCGGCATGCGTGTCGGTGCACGGCGCCAACCGGCTCGGCTCCAATTCGCTGATCGACCTCGTCGTGTTCGGGCGAGCGGCGGGCTTGCGCGCCGCCGAGAAGTTGAAAGCCGGCGACAGTCAGCCGGAACTAGCCAGAGACAGCGCCGATTTCGCACTGACGCGGCTCGACCGGTTCCGCAACGCCAACGGCAAGACTCCGACCGCGATGCTGCGTCTCACAATGCAGAAGGTCATGCAGGACTATTGCGCGGTGTTCCGCACCGGCGAGGTGCTGGCTCAGGGCAAGGAGAAGATCCACGCCGCCTGGCGCACGGGCGCGGACGTCGGCGTGACCGACCGCTCGCTCATCTGGAATTCCGACCTGATCGAGACGCTGGAATACGACAATCTGATCGTGCAGGCGGTCGTCACGATGGGGGGCGCCGCCAACCGGCTCGAGAGCCGCGGCGCCCACGCGCGCGAGGACTATCCCAAGCGCGACGACGTGAACTGGATGAAGCATACGCTGGCGTGGATCGACCCGGTCAAGCAGATGGTCGCAATCGACTACCGGCCGGTGCACGCCTACACGATGAGCAACGACATCTCCTACATCGAGCCGATGGCGCGGGTGTATTGAGA
>JAFAHO010000156.1 GCA_019237205.1 Hyphomicrobiales bacterium | reverse complement strand
CGCACATCAGTGATGGCAGGCACCATCTTTGACCGGACCCGCACTCCCCTTACGGTTTGGTTTTCGGTCTGTTGGAACTTCGCTACCGGCAAAGACGGGATCTCGGCGCTGAGTTTGAAGCGGACCCTGGAGATCGGCTCCTACCAGACAGCGTGGGCGATCCTTCATCGCCTGCGGTCTGTGCTGGTTAACCCCGACCGAGAGCGCCTTTGCGGGAAGGTGGAGGTGGACGAGACCTACATCGGAGGCAAAGAATCTGGACTTTCAGGAGGTCGCGCCAAGGGGAAGAAGATCCTGACGTGTATCGCGCTCGAGATCCTGGAGCCGAAAGGATTCGGGCGCTGTCGAATGGCGCTCGTGGCGGATGCCTCCTCAGAATCGCTTCAGTCCTTCGTGTGGGATAACGTCGAGCCAGGGGCGACGGTCATCACCGATGCCTGGCAGGGTTACCGATGGTTGGAGAAGAATGGGTACATCCATGACCGCCGTAGCCAGCGGGCCGCATCAGCGCAAGGCGAGGACCCCGGAGAACTTCTGCCGGGCGTGCATCGAATAGCGTCCCTTGCAAAACGGTGGCTGCTGGGCACCCACCAGGGAGCGATGGATTCCGAACACTTGCCCCGCTACCTGGACGAGTTCGTGTTCCGCTTCAACCGCCGCCGCTCACGTAGCAGAGGGATGCTGTTCTACCGGGTCCTGGAGCTTGCCGTCGCGCATGGCCCGGTTCGTTACCAAGACCTTGTTATGAGCCAGAGCCCAAAGGCCGTTCCTCCCAAGCCGCCCAGACAACGCGGACATCCGCCCAGCTTGGAGCGACCTTCGCCAAGCCGCCCGTGGAGGCAAATCCCGAACTCCGGTTAAATGGATACCCCAAACGCGCCATTACCGCCATTACGGTGACACGACCGTCTTTACCGATTATCGTGCGGGGCGTCCTAGTGCCTTCCGACGACCCGCATCGCCCGAGCTGCGAGGCTCCACCAATAAGGTAAAGACGGTCGTGTCACGGTAATCCCGGTAATCCCGGTAATCCAATCCGCACCGCAGTCCGGCCATTATTGTCGCTACGTCCTCCAATGTCCGCCGGGCTCGCTCCGCTGATCGGACGGAGCCCCGGCGGCATCGAGGCGGGCGCTCTCAAACTCGCAGAGACGCTCCCAACTTGTCGAGCAGGAAGCCAGTTCCCCTTTCGCGCGAGCCAGCGTCGTCGTAGCCGTCGAGGAAAGCGCCCTGTTCGGTCACCTTCAGCGTCGCGCGGCCGGGGCCGGCGGATTCGATCAGCATCGTGGCGAGCGAGACCGAGATCTTTCTGTCGTCGAGATGCATCTCATAGCTGTAGACGATCCGCTCGTTGGGCACGATGTCGTGGTAGACCGCCTCGAAGGTCGAGACCACGCCGCCTTCCCACCGGCCTTTCAGGCGCTCGCGCCCGCCGACGCGGAAATCCATGCTGCGCTCCATCTCCCGCCACTGGCCTTCCTCGCCGCCGAACCATTTGGCCTTCGCCGCCTCGTCCGACAGCGCACGATAGACCCGCTCGACCGGCGCGTCATAGGTGCGCTCCAGCGTGAAGACAGCGTGGACGACCGAGCGGTCGGTCTCGCCGGGCGTCTGCATGCGCCGAAGTTCCGCTGAAAGATTGTCCAGCGTCTGAGCCCATCCCTGCGGCGCGCCGGTCGCCATCCAGGCCGCGTCGGGGTCGAGCACCGTATAGCTCTGCATGACGTCGATCCGCGTGCCGCCGAGCGCTTCGGAAAAGCTGGCTTCGGTCAACGCGCGGAAGAGCGCATGGCCGCTCGTGTCTTCGACCGTGAGATCGAGCGTGAGCCGGTCGAATTTCGAGACCTCGATGAATTTGCCGCGCGCCCAGTGCTCGACCCCGTCGGGCGCGCGCATGAGGACTTCGAACGGTCCGCCGACCCGCATCTCGACCTTCGCCTGCGGCACAGTGAACCCGGCCGGCGCAAACCAGCGCTTCACGTGGTCGGCCGAACTCCAGGCCCTGAACACGAGTTCGCGCGGAGCGTGCAGCGTGCGCGAAATCCGCACCGGCGGCGGCTCGAGCGGCAGGCTTCTTTCAACTGTCTTGGTCATCGATGTCTCCTTCCGTTTTCAGGGTTGCGAGATAGTCCCCGAGCCGGTCGAGGCGGCGCTCCCATTCGCTCCGCCGCGCGTTGATCCATTGCTCGGCCAGGCTCAACGCCTCGGGATTGATGCGGCAAGTCCGCACCCGGCCGGACTTCGCCGAGCGCACAAGGCCCGACGTTTCCAGCACGGCGAGGTGCTGCATCACCGCCGGAAGCGACATCGCGAGCGGCCGCGCCAATTCGCTGACCGAAACGGGCTCCTGCGTCAGCCGCTCGATGATCCGTCGGCGCGTCGGATCGGCGAGGGCCTGAAAGGCTCGGTCCAGCGCCTGCGATTGGTTAAGCATACGCTTTAGTATCACGGCTCGGATAGTTAAGCAAGTGATTTAGCGTCGGCGTCCGAGATTCGCCGAAAATGGACAGAAAAAGGCGCCTAACCATCTGAAAAACCAGCGCGGGCTCCGAAGGGGAGGCGGCGCCCTCGAATTCCTAGACCTGGGTTCCCCCGATCCGCGCCTTGATCCGCGCCAGCAGCCGCGCCGCCTCGCCGGGGCCGAGCGCCCGCGTGGGCAGGACAATGGGCGAGCCTTCGCGCGGCCAGAGATAGATGAGCCCGCCGGCGTCCTCCGCGTCCTCGCAATCGGCATAGTCGAGGCGGACATGGCGGCCGGCGCCCGCCTGCGTCACGCCGTCGTCGTCGATCGTCGTCGTCAGCGCCCCGCCGCCCTGGAGCCGGCCGATCGTCACCTTGCCGCCCTGGCGCGCGCGCCAGATGCGCCAGTGGATCGCCAGGCGCTGGATCATGAAGGCCGCAGCGGCGATGATGAACGTGAGCTCGCCCGCCCGCCGGCTGATGAAGCCGGTCAGCGCAAGGACGGACGCGAACAGAAGAATAAGAGCGAAAGCCGCGAGCGGCGCGTGATGGCGCAAGGTCAGCCCGCCGCGCAGCGCGGCGCGCAGCCCGACGCGCGCGGCCGCAGCCTCGGCTTCCGCCCGTGCGAGAGTGAAGGCGTAAGGCCCGAAAGCATCCGGGGGACCGCCGGCTGTCATGGCTCGCCCGGCGCCTTCGCGTCGAGCGCCAGCGCATGCAGGCCGTCGGCGAATTCGGCCGGCAGCAGCTCATAGACCAGTCGGTGACGCGCGACGCGGTTGAGGCCGGCAAACCGCTCGGAGACGATTCGCACCCGATAGTGCGTGCCCCCGCCGGGACGGGCGCCGGAGTGACCGGCGTGCCGATCGGATTCGTCAACGATGTCGAGACGCTGCGGCGCGAGCCCAGCCGTCAAACGCGCGACAATTCTCTCCTGCATAGTCAACGTCCTCTCTCCCGTTCGGCGTCCTCAAACACCAGATAGCCTATCAGGGGTCTCTCGCTGAACGCGTTTTTCATTTGCGCCGGCGCCGGATCGTCCCGGCATCGGCCTCGCTAATCGTTTGGGGCTTGCCCAGCGGAGGCAGCGCTCATAAAGGTCATGACATGAATCTGAATTCTCGTCTGTTTGATCGGATCCGGGTGAAGCCGACCGAGCGCCCGCTGGAGAAGGCGGCGGTCAAGACGCCCTGCAGCCATCCGGGCTGCCAGGCCGAAGGCGTGTTCCGCGCTCCCAAGGGACGCGAGCGCGAGGGCGAGTATTTCACCTTCTGCAAGGATCACGTTCGCCAATACAACGCCACGTACGATTATTTCCGGGGCATGGACGACGAGTCTATGGCGAAGTTCCGCCAGGCCGACGCAATCGGCCACCGGCCGACCTGGAAGCTCGGGGCGCGAGCCGCCGCGGCGAGCCATGTGGATGAAACCGTATTCGCCGAGGCTCGGGCGGCGCGCCGCCGCGGCGTGCGCGGCGCCAAGCAGCCCGACGCCGCGCCGCGCTATAACGCGCTGGCGCTGAAGGCGCTGATGACGCTCGACCTCGACGGCGACGCCACCCAGGCGAGGATCAAGGCCCGCTACAAGGACCTGGTCAAGCGCCATCATCCGGACGCCAATGGCGGCGACCGGTCCTCCGAAGACAAATTGCGCGAGATCATTCAGGCCTATAATTATCTTCGCGCCAACAAGCTGGTCTGAAGCGCAACCATTCCGACCCTGCTGACGTTGGGGGGTTGGCGGCTTTTGCCTCGGGCGGGAATTCGAGTAAGAGAGAGCCGCTCCTCTCCGCGGGGAGAGAAGCGCGGAGGACCCATGAATTCGAGAGAGACGCCGATTGCGGCCGAGCCCGCCCCGGGTACTCCTGACACCCGCATTTCCGTGCGCAAGGCGTTTCGCATCGATTCCGACATGGAGGCGCCGGCCTACTCGCAGCCGGAAGAGCACGTGCCGGATATCGACCCGGACTACCTGTTCGACCGAGAAACGACGCTCGCCATTCTCGCCGGCTTCGCCTTCAACCGCCGCGTCCTGATCACCGGCTACCACGGCACAGGCAAATCGACCCACATCGAACAGGTGGCCGCGCGCCTCAACTGGCCCTGCGTGCGCATCAATCTCGACAGCCATGTGTCGCGCATCGATCTCGTCGGCAAGGACGCGATCGTGCTCAAGGACGGCAAGCAGGTGACCGAATTCCGCGACGGCATGTTGCCGTGGGCGCTGCAGAACAACATCGCGCTCTGCTTCGACGAGTACGACGCCGGCCGCCCGGACGTGATGTTCGTCATCCAGCGCGTGCTCGAAGTGTCCGGGCGTCTCACCCTCCTCGACCAAAGGCGCGTCATCCGCCCGCATCCGGCCTTTCGCCTCTTCGCCACCGCCAACACCGTCGGCCTCGGCGACACGTCGGGCCTCTATCACGGCACCCAGCAGATCAATCAGGGCCAGATGGACCGCTGGTCGATCGTGGCGACCCTCAACTATCTGCCGCACGACAAGGAAGTCGACATCGTGCTCGCCAAGTCCCCGGCGCACCGCGTGCGCAAGGACGGGCGCGACATCGTCAACAAGATGGTGCGCGTCGCCGACCTCACCCGCAACGCCTTCATCAACGGCGACCTCTCGACCGTGATGAGCCCGCGCACGGTCATCACCTGGGCCGAGAACGCCGAGATTTTCAAGGACATCGGCTTCGCCTTCCGCCTCACCTTCCTCAACAAGTGCGACGAGCTCGAGCGCGCGCTGGTGGCGGAATTCTATCAGCGCTGCTTCGGGCAGGAACTGCCCGAAAGCGCCCTCAACGTGGCGCTGAGCTGAGGGTTGGCGACAAACTCTAGCGGGCCGGATTGCTGAACGCCGATGGCTGAACCTGTCCCTTCCGCGAAAGCGTCCTTCCGCGTGCTCGCGATCTCCGGCAGTCTGCGCCGCGCTTCGATCAACACGGCCGCGCTCGAGGCGCTGGCGCGGCTCGCGCCCGAGGGCGTCGATGTCCTCGTCTATCGCGATCTCGCCAGGCTGCCGCCTTTCACCCCCGACGACGACCGAGAGGACGAGCCGAAGCCCGAGCCGGTCGAGGCCTTTCGCCAGCTTGTCGGCGCGAGCGACGCCATCGTCATCGCCGCGCCCGAATACGCTCATGGGCTTCCAGGCGCCTTGAAGAACGCGCTCGACTGGCTGGTCGCGAGCGAGACTTTCGCCGGCAAGCGCGTCGTGCTCGTCAACGCCTCGCCGCGCGCCTTTCATGCGCAGGCGGATTTGCGCGAGATCCTCTCCACCATGGCGGCGCGGCTCATGCCTGAGGCCTTCGCCACGCTGCCGCTGACGGGCAGGACCGTCACCGCAGCCGACGTCTTGAAAGATCCGACCTGCGCGCGGCGGCTCAAGGAGTTGCTCGACGCCCTTATCCGGGCGCTGCAGGAGGCGTAAGCGCTCGCTGCGCGTCCCTCGCGGAGCGTGGCCGCGGCCGGCATTGCCAAATTCTGGCCCGTCCCGTGAAAGTGACCGCCCACGAAGAAGAGAGACCTGGGCGCTTTGGACCGCAAGGTCGCGATCGTCACCGGCGGCACGAGCGGCATCGGCAGAAGAATTGTCGAGGTGTTCGCCGAGGAAGGCGCCAAGGTCGTCGTCGCCGCCCGTCGCGAGGACGAGGGCGGGGCGCTGGAAAAGCTGCCCGGGGTCCGCTTCCTTCGCACCGACGTTTCGATCGAAGCCGACGTCAAGGCGACGGTCGACCGTCGAATGGTTCGGGCGCGTCGATTGCCTGATCAACAACGCCGGCATTGCGACGCCGATGTGCAGCATCACCGAGATCGACGTCGCGACCCTCGATCGGGTGTTCGCCGTCAATGTCCGCGGCGTGCCGCTTTGCATCAAGCACACGGCGCCCGTGATGCTGTCGCAGGACGCCGGCAGCGTCGTCAACGTCAGCAGCATGTCCGGCCTCCGCGGCGGTCTTTCCTGCAATATCTACACGGCGTCGAAAGGCGCGGTGCACGCGCTCACCCGCTCGGCCGCCGCCGAGCTCGGCGAGAAGGGGATACGCGTGAACAGCCTCTCCCCGGGCGCGATCGTGACCGGCATGTTCGGCAAAGCCGCCGGATCGAGGCCCCCGAGGTCGACCGAGTGGCAAGCAAAATGGATGAAGCCTATGCCCGGCTCCAGCCAATTCCCCGGGCCGGCGTCCCGGACGACGTCGCGAAAGCCGCGGTCTTCCTCGCCAGCGACGGATCGAGCTTCGTCAAATGGGCAGGATCTCGTGGTCGACGGCGGGTACACCGCGGTCAGTCGACACTGGTCATTCGCCATGGACACAAGAGCCGAATTGTCGAAGCGCCTCAAGGAGGCAGCGGCAGCGCTGTAACGCCTGCCGGACAGTCTCATCCGGCCGACCGCTGGCCACCATCTCCCGTCAGCGCGCGAGTGGACGCTGAGCCGCCGGGGGCCGCGCCCCTTCTCACCGCCTGCATCGCCATTGCGCCCCCGCACGCTTTCCGCCACATGGGGCTATGCAGCACGATATCGTCCTCATCGTCGACTTCGGCTCCCAAGTCACACAGCTGATCGCGCGCCGGGTGCGGGAGGCTGGCGTCTATTGCGAGATCCACCCGTTTTCCAAGTCGCGCGAGGCGTTCGAGCGGCTGAAGCCGAAGGCGGTGATCCTCTCGGGCGGGCCCGCCTCCGTTCCGGAAGCCGGGAGCCCGCGCGCGCCCGAATCGATCTTCATGAGCGGCGTTCCGATTCTCGCCATCTGCTACGG
>JAFAHO010000404.1 GCA_019237205.1 Hyphomicrobiales bacterium | reverse complement strand
ACTTGGGCCGATCACTTGGAAGGATCGGGCAGCACGAGATTGACCTTCGTGCCGGCCTTGACGCCGAAGACTGCATAAAAGTTGTCGTCGCCCAGAAGTTTCGCCGCGTCGTCCAGGAAGCGCTGATTGCGAGCGTTGAGTTCAGCCGCAGTCGGGGCGGTCGCCGAATGGGCGTGCGCAGTCGCAGCGGTTTGAAACTGGGCGCGCAAGGCAAGCAGTTGCGATGCGAGCGGGAGTTTGTCGGCGCCAAGGACTCTGCCAACGTGTTCTTCGAATTCGTCAGGCGGATTTGGAGATGCGACATCTTTCATAGTCCGTCCCCGACTGCTCGATTGCCGAGTCCGAGTCGCGCCATGCACGCCGGACGGCGGCGGAGCGGCGGCGGCGGCGCACGCCGCAATCTTGTTCCTCCAGGCGCTGTGCTGCAAACCATAGGCGCCATAGATGCCGGAGCTCAGCCAGTAGCCGCCCGCCATGGAGACGGTCAACGGCCTCGCGCCGCCCCTACCGGTCGCGTAAAGAACCTGATTGGCCAATTGATGGCAGACGCCGTCGACGCCGTAGGTGAATATCGTCCCGCGAGCCGCAAAACTGGCCGAGCAATCGGCGTTTGGGGCCGCCAGACAGCGCGCGAGTTTGATGTCTCCGTTGTGCGATCCAAGCGAACCGTCGGGTAGGTTCGGCGTCCCGCCCCGCGCGTGGAAGCCGCCCCAGCAGTACCAGTAGTCTTGCCGCGCTTGACGGCGGCGATGTCGGGATAGGGATGGGCCCTGTTGTCATAGCTGGTGACCCAGGTGTGATCCCAAGGCGAACCGGGAGCAATGATCGGGACCGCCCAAGCGTACAGTTTCTGCGATGCCGCCATGACGCCCCTCCCTGGTTGCCGACCTTGTCCGGTCACTCGAGATACGTCACGGCCCCGCTCTCCAGATCGTAGACCGCCGCGCCGATCTTGAGCTTGCCTTCGCCGACCAGGCCTGAAATCAGCGTGCTCTGCGCGGTCAACCGCGCAGCGGTTCTTTGCGCGCTTTTCTTGGCCGTGTTGTTGACGTAGTCGCCCTCCTCGCCCCGCGCCGCGAGCGCGGCGGGCAGGATCGGCTCGATCATCGTGCCGATCGCGCCGGGATAGGTCGCGTTCTTCAAGACGACGTCGCAAGCCGCCTTCACTGCGCCGCAACTCGTATGGGCGAGGACGACGATCAGCGGCGAGCCCAGCACCGCCGCGCCATACTCGACCGTTCCCAGCGTCGCGGTATCGACGAGATTGCCGGCGTTTCTGGCGACGAAGAGTTCGCCGACCCCGTGGCCGCCGAAGATGAGCTCGGGCGGAGAGCGGCTGTCGGCGCAGGCGATCACGGTCGCCCAGGGCGCCTGGTGTCCCGCGACCGAGGCCCGCTGTTCGGCGAGATCGATCGAGCAGAGCTCCGGGTTGCTGACATAGCGCGCGTTGCCGTCCCTGAGCGCGGCGAGCGCCTCGTCGGGCGAAAGCGACGTCGGCGCGCCTTCGGCCGCGCGCGCCGGCCTCATCGCGCCGGCGAACGCAGCCGCAGCCAGCGCCCCCGCGCCGAACTTGAGAAAGTTCCTTCGTCCCGCGGAGTCGCCCTCGCAAACCTTGCACATCGTTTCATCTCCCATTCGCTGTCTGAGGCCGCTCGCGGACCGTACCAGCGCCGGACGAAAGATTCGAGACGCCGATCCGAATGTTGTCGACGGCGGGTCTCCTGCCCTCAGCGCGGCGGCGATCGTCGATAGCAAATGATTTCACGACGCGCGGGCGCGCGAATAGCTGACGCCATCGCTAAGGGGATGGAGTCCCCCAAAACCGTCACGCCGAGGTCAAGCCGCTTGGCGAGTTCGAGCGCATATTTCAAGGCTCTTTCGCCGCCCGGCGAGCCGTCGTTGGCGACGAGCATCTTGCGCCGAGAGCGTGTTCGACCGGGTCATCGCGTCCGCCAGGACCCAGGCTGCGAACGCCGGCGTCGCGCTCGACGCGCATGTCGTTCCGGGCCACCCCATGCCGAGCATCGTCGAGTTCGTGAAGAAAAATGGCCACGATCTGCTGGTCGTCGGTTTCATGGGCCACACGGCGCTCTACAATCGTCTGATCGGCAGCACCACCGACCGGCTCGTCGAGCACGCGCCGTGCACGGTGATCGTCGTCAAGTGACCGCCGACCGCCAAACGGTAAGATGGCGGTCGGCCGGCCGAAACGCAGAGGGAGTCTGAACGATGACGTTGCCCCGCGACGCGATGCTTCTGCGAGCCTTCTTCGGCGAGGATGACAAATACAAAGGCCGTCCGCTTTACGAGGCGATCGTCATGAAAGCCCGCGAGGCCCATCTCGCCGGCGCAACGGTGCTGCGCGGCCCGATCGGCTTCGGCCATTCGAGCCGGATTCACACGACGAAGATCCTTCGCCTGTCCGAGGATTTGCCGATCATCATCGAAATTGTCGACACGGAGGAGAAGATCAAAGCGTTCCTGCCGGCCCTCGATACGATGATGACGAGCGGGCTCGTCACCCTCGAAAAGGTGCAGGTCCTGCTCTACGGGGCGCACGTCAAGCACGAGCCCGCGTGAAGGCGCTAAAAGGGGAACGGCGAGTTGCGCGCGATTTGATTTCGATCATTGTCGCGGCCTCCGGTAACTGAGCACGTGCGAAGTTGAGGGAGAATGGTCCATGGCTAGAATCGAAAAGGTAGGCGCGCTCGAAATCCTCGACTCGCGCGGCAACCCGACGGTGCGCGTGCATGTCGCGCTCGACGACGGGACGGTCGCCGTCTCCTCGGTGCCCTCGGGCGCCTCGACCGGAGAGAACGAGGCGGTCGAGCTTCGCGACGGCGACAAGAAGCGCTACGGCGGCAAGGGCGTCAGGAAGGCGGTCGAGAACGTGATCAAGACGATCGCGCCCGCTGTGGTCGGCCGGGACCCGGAGCGTCAGGCGGAAATCGACGGCGTGATGCTTGCGCTCGACGGGACGAGGACCAAGGCGAAGCTCGGGGCGAACGCCATTCTCGGCGTTTCGATGGGCGTAGCACGCGCGGCGGCGCAATCGGCGAAATTGCCGCTCTACGCCTATCTCGGCGGCGTCGGCGCGACCCGGCTCCCTGTTCCGATGATGAATATCGTCAACGGCGGCAAGCACGCCGAGAACTCGGTCGACTTCCAGGAATTCATGGTGATGCCGGTCGGCGCCCCGAACTTCGCCGAGGCTCTGCGCTACGGGGCCGAGACGTTCCACGCGCTGGCGAAACTCCTCAAGGGCAAAGGCTATGCGACATCGGTCGGCGACGAGGGCGGCTTTGCGCCCAACCTCGGCAGCAACGAGGAGGCCTGCGAGCTGATCGTCAAGGCGATCGAGACCGCGGGCTACAAGCCCGGAAAGGACATCGCCATCGCGCTCGATCCCGCCGCCAGCTCCTTCGTCTCGGGCGGCGCCTACGAGCTTTCGAAATCGAAGGGCGGCCGCAAGACGAGCGACGAGATGATCGCGCTCTACGAGAAGTGGATTGATGCGTTCCCGATTGTCTCGATCGAGGACGGGCTCGACGAAAACGACTGGAAGGGATTTGCGCGCCAGACCGAGACGATGGGAAAGCGCATCCAGATCGTCGGCGACGATATTTTCGTCACCAACCCCGAATTCATCGCCCGCGGCATCAAGGAGCGGGCGGCGAATGCGGTCCTGATCAAACTCAATCAGATCGGAACCGTCACCGAGACGGTCCAGGCGATCGCGCTCTGCCGCAAGGCGGGCTGGAACTATGTCGTGTCGCACCGGTCGGGCGAGACAGAGGACGCTTTCCTCGCCGATTTCACCGTCGCCATGGGCGGCGGCCAAATCAAGACAGGCTCCGCCAGCCGCAGCGAGCGCATCGCCAAGTACAACCGCCTGCTCGAGATCGAGGCCGAGCTCGGCAAGGCGGCGCAATTCGAAACGCCCTTCGCCTGAGTGACTGGGCGTTCCCTGGCGACGGCGTGCTGACAACGAGCACGCCGTCCGGTTGACAAGCAAAATTCGCGCACGTGAAATGCCCCGGAAGGCCGCGCCCTGCGGCGCCCCGGCCAAGATGCGCTGGAGGTCGATCCCGCAAAGCGTAAGTATGGCGACTCCGATGGGCTTTCCGGCGCATGGCCCGCGCTATGATCAAACCTTCCCCACCTTGACGGCGAGGGAGATCGAGCGGCTGCGCCGCTTCGGATCTCTGCGCAAATACGCCAGCGGCGAGAAACTGTACGAAACCGGTCAGCCGGCGCCCGGCATGTTTGTGGTTTTGTTGGGCACAGTCGCGATCACTGAGCGCGACGGCCTGAGACATGTCACGCCGGTCGCCGAGCAGGGAGCGGGTCAGTTCCTGGCCGAGATCGGACAACTCTCCAACCGGGCGGCGCTGGTCGACGCGACCGCGGAGGGCGATGTCGAGACATTGCTGATCTCGCCCGAAAGGGTTCGATCGCTGCTGGTCGAGGAGGCGGATCTGGGCGAGCGCATCATGCGCGCGCTTATTCTGCGTCGCATGAATCTCATTCAAAGCGGCGTTGGCGGGCCCGTGCTGATTGGCGCCGCAGCGTCCTGGGACGTCATCCGGCTGCAGGGCTTCCTCAGCCGAAACGGCTATCCCTTTCATCTGCTCGATCCTGCCAATGACCAGGAAGCCGGCGACTTGATCGCCCATAGCGCGGCTTTCCAGGGAAAACTGCCTCTGGTCGTCTCTTCCAACGGCGTGGTGCTCAGCAACCCCTCGGAAACCGCGCTCGCGCGGCAACTGGGGATGATCGGCCGTCCGCGCGAACACTTCGTCTATGACGTCGCGGTCGTCGGCGCGGGTCCGGCCGGCCTTTCGACCGCGGTCTATGCGACGTCCGAGGGTCTTTCCGTCGTCGTCGTCGATGAGCGCGCCTTCGGCGGACAGGCCGGCGCAAGCGCCCGCATCGAGAACTATTTCGGATTTCCAACCGGGATTTCGGGACAGGCGCTTACGGCCCGCGCCTTCATCCAGGCGCAAAAATTTGGCGCGGAAATGATGATTCCCACCGCCGTCAAGACGCTGGATTGCAAACGGGCGGATGGGACGTTCACGCTCGATGTCGATGGCGGCGAACGCATTCAGGCGCGCGCCGTGGTTGTCGCCAGCGGGGCGAAATATCGTCGTCCTTCGATCGCCGACCTGGCCGATTTCGAAGGTCGCGGCGTTTGGTACTGGGCGTCGCCGAACGAGGCTCGGCTTTGCGCCGGGGAAGAGGTCGTGTTGGTGGGAGGCGGCAATTCCGCGGGTCAGGGCGCCGTCTTCCTCTCGGCTCACGCCGCGAAGGTCCGCATGATGGTCCGCAGACCGAGCCTGGCGGATAGCATGTCGCGCTATCTGATCGACCGCATCGCCGCCGCGCCGAATATCGAATTGATGACTGAGACGGAGGTTGTCGCCATGATCGGAACCCCAAATGCCGGCCTTGAGCGGGTCCGGTGGCGGGATCGTCGTGCGGGCGCCGAAACGGAGGCCCGGATCCGCAATGTCTTTCTCTTCATCGGCGCCGACCCGGCGACGGATTGGCTCAAGGGCTGCGGGGTCATGGTGGACAAGGCCGGATTCATCGTCACCGGCGGGCGCGCCGGCGACGGCGAGAGCCGCCCATCCTCGCCGCTCGAATCCTCGATTGCGGGCGTGTTCGCGGTCGGCGACGTCCGTTCGGGATCGACCAAGCGCGTCGGGAGCGCCATTGGCGAAGGCGCCCAGGTGGTGGCGGCCATCCATCAATTTCTCGCCCGTTCTCCAGGTCCGAACCTCTAACCAGGAGACGAGCCGCCATGCCGAAACGCTGCGCGCATTTGAACGGCGTCCGCACCGTGACCCCAAGCGCGCTCGGTTGCGAGGAATGCTTGAAGACGGGCGACGCCTGGGTTCACCTGAGGATCTGTCGCACCTGCGGGCATGTCGGCTGCTGCGATGAGTCGCCCGGGCGCCACGCGACCAAGCATTATCACGCGACCAACCATCCGATCATCGAAGGCTACGATCCGCCGGAGGGGTGGGGCTGGTGCTACGTCGATAAAGTGATGTTCGATCTTTCCGATCGCATGACGCCCCACAACGGCCCGATCCCGCGCTACTATTGAGGACATCGCCGTCTGCGTCCCTTGAAGGCCTCAGACTGGGGGCCTGACTCCCCGAACGAACTATCGGCGCTCGGGCTTCCTCCTCCAAAATACGTCTCGACCTCCGCCATCGAGGAGGCGAAATGCAGTCGCTCCTGGCGGCCATGGGCCATTGTCGGCGGCGCGGTACGCTACGAACACGTTCGGCGCGCGGACCTCAACCTCCTTCAGGATCTCTGGGCCTTGACTGGTTGCTCCGCCAAGAAACTGAATCCGGAATGGCTCGGGATCATGGATCTCCGAGACTATGCGCTTGGGTTCATCGGGTTTGCGAGGCTGCAGTGTCGGCTCGCGCTGCGGTGAAGCGACGGCTTCGCGATTCGCGGATAAGTCAGCGTCCACCGCGAGCGTGGTTGTCGTGTCG
The DNA here is from genome assembly GCA_019237205.1 of Hyphomicrobiales bacterium. Taxonomy (GTDB): domain Bacteria; phylum Pseudomonadota; class Alphaproteobacteria; order Rhizobiales; family Beijerinckiaceae; genus Roseiarcus. The sequence continues at coordinate 4,284 of JAFAHO010000404.1, read as the reverse complement.
AGACCGACGCCTTCCTGAGCCTCGTCGGCAACCGCCGACCCAACACGGCTTGGCTTTTTCGCCATCGCATCCTGGCTGGCGTTCCGTTCCCTTCGGCGCAGATCGTCGCGATTCGCCTGCGGCCGGTAAAAGACAAGTTCGAAGGCGCGGGCGACGACAAAAAGGGTGACTACCAAGCGCGGCTCCCAAAGCCCCGACAAACCGCCCCTCTCGTACCTTACGATGCGTTAATGTTCGGTGTGGCCGTCGGCAATCTCGGAATGGATTCCGGAAAACCAGAACGTCCCTCCTGTTGACCCAGATCAATGCGCGCCCGCTGCGGATCGGCGATGCTGGCTGATGTCGGAGCGGGCCACGGCCAAAAGCCCCGGGAGGAAGGCGGCCGCGATCACCCTCTGAAGCCAGGCCGGAGTTGGGTCTCTCCCGCTCCGGCCTGACTTCGTTTGGAGCAACCTTCAATGAAATGGCCGGGTTCACCGAGCCGCGAGCGTCCGAACCGCCGGCTGTGAAGGACATGCTCGCCGAGTTGCGGCGGAGGCGCGACGATTGAGGGCGCAGGCGGCTCTGGCGACGGACCGACGCGAAGCTCGAAGGGAAGCGCCAGTCTATCAGCGCTCAGTGGCGGCCTGCAATCCGGAAACGCTGAGGTTCACTGCGCGCGGCGTGCCGATCCTCTCATCGCGCACAACGTCGAAACTCACTCGCTGGCCTTGTTCCAGGCCGGTGATTCCTGCGCGTTCGAGGGCGCATATGCTGACCAGCACGTCAACTCCACCGTCGTCAGGCTTGATGAAGCCATAGCCCTTAGGGACGTCGAACCATCGGACGGTTCCAATTGTCATGACGCATCCTCCCAGGGAATGAGCCACGTCCGCGCGAGCACCCTGCCACGTGAAGGTGTCAGGATTACGCTTCAAATCCGGCGTACAGGGGCCCCGATCAGGCGCAATCATCCAACGCTGCGACCCACCGAAGGGGTGGGCCAGCGCGATGTCGACGGAGCGCCGTTCGTCCGGACTGTCCTGGACCAAGACTAGACACCTTCTCCCTGTTGTCATTCCCGCGCACACGCGGGAATCCAGACGGGCCGTCGAGCGCGCGAGACTTTCGCAGGAATGACATCGGTTCCTGCGCTCTAGCTCGCGCATCCCTATCGCTTCGGCACGTTCGAGAACAGCCCGCCCAGGCCTTCCGCCATCGTCGGATGCGTGATGATCGCGTCGCGAAGACCCGTGTATGGCATGCCCGCCAGCATCGCGGTCTGCACGACCGCGGTGACTTCGCTCGCCTCGGGGCCAAGCATCGCAAAACCGAGGATGCGGTCGCCGTCGGCTTCGATGAGCGCCTTCATGAAGCCGCGCGTTTCCGAGATCGTGAGCGCCCGCAACACCTTCGCCATCGGCAGCTTTGCGACCCGAACGGCGATCTTCCGCCGTTCGGCCTCGGCTTCGCTCAAGCCGACGCGGCCGAGTTGCGGATCGGTGAACAGGCAGTAGGGGATGAGCCGGCCGCGCGTGCTGCGATTGCCGCCGGAGAGATTGTCTCGAACGACCCGGAAATCGTCGAGCGACGCGTGCGTGAACTGTGGACTGCCGGCGCACTCGCCAACCGCCCAGACATCGGGCGCGCTCGTCTCGAGCCGGTCGTTGACTGCGATAATGCCTCGGCCATCGAGAGCCACTCCGGCGAGCTCGAGCCCGATCCCTCGCGTGCTGGGCGTGCGGCCAACCGCGACCAGGATATCGCTGCCCTCGAGCGTCCCGCCGCCGTCCGGCGCGCTGAGGTCGAGACTGACGGCCCTGCCGGATTGGCCCGCCACCCGGAGAACATTGACGCCGACTCTGACCTCGATCCCCTCGTCCTCAAGGATCTCCAGGAGCGCGGCCGCGACGTCGCGATCTTCGCGGCTGGCGAACTCAGTCCCCGTTTCGAGGATCGTGACGCGGCTGCCGAAGCGGCGATAGGCCTGCGCCAGTTCCATGCCGACATAGCCTCCGCCGATGACGATCAGGTGGTCGGGCAGGGCATCGAGTTCGAGCGTCTCGACGTTGGTCATCGGCTTTGCCGCGGCGAGGCCGGGGACGTCCGGAATCGTCGCATGCGTTCCGAGATTGAGAACGACGCGATCGCCAGTCAGCAGACGCTTGCCGCCGTCGTTCAAATCGACCTCGAGCGTCCTCGGGGCGACGAACCGGCCGGTTCCCATGATCAATTCGGCCCCGCTCGCGTGATAGAGTTCGAGATGCGTGGCGATCAGACCCTCGACCATCTCGCGTTTGCGTGCGAGCACCCGCTTCATGTCCACGGAAGGTGAGCCGGCGATCGAACCGAACCGGGCGCCGTGGCGCATGAGATCGGCGACCTTCGCGCTCCAGATCTCGTTCTTGCTCGGCAGGCAGTTGGTGTTCGGACACGAGCCGCCGATCAACTTGCGTTCGACGACCACCGCGCGGCGGCCGAGCCTGCCCATGTGCCAAGCGAGATATTTGCCGGCCTCGCCGCTGCCGAGGACGAGCGTATCAATTCTTTCAGGCTCGGACATTGTTCATGGCTCCCATGGTCCGCGGAGGCGGGCGACGCGCGGTCTAACTTGAGAATCTGGCGCACATGCGGGCCACGTCGGCTGCCGCGATCAGTGGCCAAGGCGCGCCGTGGCCAACACTATCACGCGACCCGGCATCCGATCATCGGAAGCTATGACCCGCCGGATGACCCTATGCTCGGAATCACGCAATATTGTCGGGAGGGCGCACCGGCCTTCGTGTTCGACATGATGGAGCCGGAGGCTCCGAAGGTGGGATCGAGCCGTGCTCGGTTTCCTAAAGTCGGAGGCCTTGCACCCGGCTGACTTCACGATCCGGGAGGATGGGTGGTGAGGCTCAATCCGGAGTTGGCGCGGGCTGTCGCGGCGCTGCCACCGTCCCTTCATTAGAACTGGGAGGCTTGAAGATGTTCGAAAGCCCACTTCTCGTCGTCGCCCTGGGAGCAGGCTGCATTTTCCTTGCGGGCGTTTTGTTTGGGTTCAACTTGGCCCGCCGCTTCTGGGGCGTTTGGTTTCGGCTTATGGTGAAGTGAGAGACGACGAGGAGCGGTAACACACTGACCATGTTCCTCCGACGATGACCAGCAAGTGGTCGGTTTCCAGCACTAGACCTACCCGGTGCTTCAGAGCCAAACGCAAATCAAGGCGGTGGCGGACGGCTATGACCCGATGCTTGGCATCATGCACTATGATCGGGAGGGAGCTAGGGAGCGCCGGCCTTCGTGTTCGACTTGTTGGAGCCGGAGCGGCCGAAGGTGGATCGAGCGGTGACGGGCTTCGTGAAGTCCGAGGCGTTGCACTTGGCGGACTTTACTATTCGGGAGGATGGGGTGGTGCCAACGGGGAAATTGCGTAATTTGGAGAGTTGACTGGAAGCTCAGATTTCTGGCTTCATCATTGAGCCCGCTAGGCCAGGTCTTGTTCCAACAATAGGAGGGAAGCCATGGCGCTGCCAGGATTCAACGCAGAGACATCGTTTTATCGGACCAGCGTCCACTACCGTTTGATGGGCGGCTCAGTCCATGCGAACGGCGTCATGCTCCAGCAGTTTGCCCGCTGTGGGCCCTGCTATCGGAATTGGCAGATCAACCCGAACACGGGAGCGTGCGTGCAAGATTGCACGTCGACGATCTGTGAGCTTTTTGCCGGTTGTTTCACTTCCACTTGGACTGAAGCTTGCAGTGAGTCCGCCTGCCCCGTGGGGGGCGGCATACCTGTCGGCAACGGGAATGGGACTGGGGGAGGCCATGGCGTTCCGCACTCGTAGACGCTCGAGCGGGAACTGAGGCGCGGTGTGCTATTGCGCACCAGGCCCGCACAGAGGTCCGATTTTCCAGTGTCAGAGTCCTGAGGTAGAAAGCCGCGCCTCGGGGAAATATGCAAGTGTCACCGTAATCTTCTGTAATTTCCCGGGGATGTCGTTGTACAAGACCGGCGTCCATTACCGCGTCCACTACCGGACGATGGCGGCTTCTGTCGAAGCCGTCGGCGTCACGCTTCAACAGGATCCCGTCCAGAAGTCGTGCGGTGCCGCGCACACGGTGACACATGCATATTTGCGGTATTTCCCAACGGGGAAATATGCAAGTGTCACCGTAATTCCAAGTGTCATGTCTGGACGGCGCCCCTAGTCAAGGGTTTTCTTGAGGGCTTTGCGAACGTCTCGGGTGCGGTCATGTCTCCGGCCTGTTGACGCGGGAAAGATCGCCCCGCTGGCCCTGATGATCGGTCCGCTTGGGTTC
>JAFAHO010000331.1 GCA_019237205.1 Hyphomicrobiales bacterium | reverse complement strand
TCCTCCTCGAACCCACCGAAACGTTGAATGAGCGCGGCGATCGCGACCTGCGCGGCGCGCGCTCCGCCGTCGTCGACTTTGACCGCAATTCCCAAACCCACATCGGGCAGCGCGGCGCAGAACACGCCCTCGGCGCCTGTCTTGGTGAAGGCGCGCGCGCCGAGAACGGTCATGATCTCGGTATCGAACCGCCCTGCCCCCGCGACGGTCGCCGGATGGGCCGCGACGGCTGTCCGAATCCGCGCCGCCGCCCTCGCGCGGCCCTGCGCCAGCCCCGCGCCTGTTCCGAACCGCGCAAATCCAAACGCCAGCGCGCGCAAAGGAATCGCGTAGGTCGGGATCGAGCAACCGTCGACCCCGCGCGCCTCTTCAGTAAGCCGCGCCTCGGTCATGTCGGCGATCGCGGCGGTGACCTCGCGCTGGACCGGATGATCGTGCGCGACATAGCCCCTCGGGTCGACCCCCTCCGCGCAGGCGAGGCAGACAAAGCCCGCATGCTTGCCCGAACAATTGTTGTGCAGCGCGGTCGGCGTCCTGCCCGCCTGCGCGAGCGCCCGGGCCGCGGCCTCGCCAAGCGGCCAATGAATGCCGCATTCGAGAACGCTCTCGTCGCGCCCAGCCTTCGCAAGCATTGCCCGCGCCGTCGCGACATGGTCCTCTTCGCCGGCATGCGAGGCGCAGGCGAGCACGATCTCCTTCAGGCTCAAGCCGAGGCGGTCCGCGGCGCCGCTCTCGAGAAGCGGCAGGGCTTGCAGCGCTTTGATCGCCGATCGCGGATAGACCGGCCGCTCGATGTCGCCGAACGCCAAGACGATCGCTCCACTCGCGTCGACGACGACGCCAGCGCCGCGATGCGCGGATTCGACCCGATCGCCGCGCACGACCTCGGCGATCACAGGGTTGCTCATCTGCCCGCTCCTTGAATGCGCGGCCGATCGGCGCATGGGCAAGCCCGCGCCGCATAGTTAGCGCGCCGCAAAGCTAAAAGGCTAGCGCACCCGCGCGGCGGGCGATAGGAGAGGGCTTTTCAGCGGCGGTGACGCATGCGCGTTCGGGACGTGATGACCTATGGCGCGATCGGCGTGCCGGAGACGACGACGCTCAGCGAGGCGATCGAGACCCTGCTCCGCTCGCACGTCAGCGCCCTCCTCGTCTTTGACGACGAGCATGGCTTGGTCGGGATCTTGAGCGAAGGGGATCTCCTGCGCCGGGCCGAACTCGGCACGGACACGAAGCGCGCGCACTGGCTCGAGTTCCTGCTCAGCGGCGGCCGTCTCGCCGAGCGTTATGCGCACACCCATGGGCGCAGGGTCGGCGAGATCATGACCGCCAAGGTCGTAACCATCTCCGAGGACGCCGACCTCAGCGAGGCCGTCGACCTCATGCTCAAGCGCAACGTCAAGCGGCTGCCGGTGCTGCGGCGCGATGCGATCGTCGGCGTCATCTCTCGCTCCGACCTCTTGAAGGGTCTGCTCGTTTCATTGCCAAGGGTGGACGCCCCGCATGCGGATGCGGAGATCAAGGCCTCCATTCAGGCCGACCTCGACAAGCTCGGCTGGGCGCCGCGCGCGAGCGTACGCGTCGAAGTCGCGAACGGCGTGGTCACCTACGACGGCGCCATCACCGACGAACGCATGCGTTCGGGCCTGAAGGTGATCGCCGAGAACACGCCCGGCGTGACCGCCGTCCAGGATCACATGTGCTGGATCGAGCCGAACTCCGGATTTTACGTGCCCTCGGAGGAGCAGAATCGGTCGTAGCGGGCCCACGTCTGGCGACGTCCCCCGCGCGGTTGCCCCTTCGCCGTCGAACGTGCATCCTACGCTCGCGCACCACGCGGACGACAAGCGAGAAGCATCCGTGAGGGCGCTCGGCTTTTGCAAACCGGGTCCATCATGATCGAGGAACCGCCCCCGCTGGTCTACGCGCGGGCCGTCGAACGACCGCCCGCCGAGCTGGTCGAGGGGTTCCGCGGCGCGTCGACGTGCTTCATTGTCGATGCAATGGGCGGCTCAGGCGCGCTCGACTGGCGCATCCGGCCGATCGTTGGGCATTCCTTCCTGGGCGTGGCGCTGACGTGCGACTGCGGCGCCAACGACAATCTGGCGCTCATCGCGGCCTGCGCCGAGAGTCAGCCGGGCGACGTGCTTGTCGCGGCGACGGGCGGCTTTGCTCACGCCGCCGTAACCGGAGATCTTCTCATCGGCGTCGCGCGCAATCGCGGCGTGGCCGGCTTTGTCACCGATGGCCTCGTGCGCGACGTCGCCGATCTCGAGGCGCTGAGCCTGCCGGTTTATGCGATGGGCGTTACCCCGAATTCTCCGGGCAGACGTGGCCCGGGCACGGTCGGCCTGCCGATCGTCTGCGGCGGCTGCGCGGTCTCGACCGGCGATATCATCGTCGGCGATCGCGACGGCGTCGTGGTCGTGCCGCGCGCGCGTCTTGTCGAGACGCTCGCGAATCTCAGCAAAGTCAAGGCAGCCGAAGCCGCAATGCTGGAGCGCGTGCGGGGGGGCTTGAGGGAACTTCCCGTCGCCTCCGCGGCGCGGCGACCCGACCGGCGGACGTGACGGCGGAGGGATGGAGGCCAGGCCCATGATCGACTTTCCCATCATCGACTCCCACATTCATCTGCTCGACCAGAAGCGCTTCGGCTACGCCTGGGCGAGCGGGGCGCCGGCGCTGAAGCGCGACTGGACTCCGGACGATCTCGCCAACGCGGCCAAACCCTATGAGATCGAAGGTTTCGTCTTCGTCGAGGTCGATGTCGACATGCCGCAATATCTGGACGAGGCGGAATGGGTCGACGGTCTCGCCAGCCGTGACCATCGCGTGCTCGGCGCCGTCGCCTGCCTGCCGCTCGAGCGCGGCGCTGCGATCGAGCCGGAGATGGCGCGGGTCGCCAGGCTCAAGACGGTTCGCGGCGTGCGCCGCCTGATCCAGAACCAGCCCGATCCAGACTATGTGCTGAAGCCCGGATTCCTCGAGGCGATGCGGCTCTTGCCGAAATACAATCTCTTATTCGACATCTGCGTCTTCCACCCGCAGCTGCCGAACACGTTGAAGATGATGCGCCTTTGTCCCGAGGTCGCGTTCGTCCTCGATCACGTCGGCAAGCCCGGCATCAAGGCGGGTCTTATGGATCCGTGGCGGGCCCACATCCGCGAGATGGCGGCGCTGCCCAATGTCGTGTGCAAGCTCTCCGGCGTCACGACCGAGGCCGACCACAAGAGCTGGACGCGCGATGAATTGCGGCCCTACATCGACCATGTCGTCGAATGCTTCGGTCCCGACCGCATTCTCTACGGCGGCGACTGGCCGGTCTCCGAACTGGCCGGCAGCTATCTCCAGTGGCTGGCGACGCTCGACTGGGCGACCGCGGCCCTTTCCAAGGCCGACAAGCGCAAGCTCTTTCGCGACAACGCCGTCAAGGCCTACCGCCTGGGCGTCTGATGGACGCCGCCGCCCTGCAGCGCCAAGGCTATAGCGTCGCAGCCTTACGCGCGCTTGCGCAAAAGCGGCTGCCGCGCATGGTGTTCGACATGGCGGACGGGGCCGCCGGCGACGAGATCACGATGCGGCGCAACGAGGCGGCGCTCGCCGCGATCGAACTCGCGCCCAAGCTGCTCGAAGGCGCGCCGAACCGCGACCAGTCGGTCGAGCTCTTCGGCGTGAAGCTCACCTCGCCGGTCGTCATCGGGCCGACCGGCCTCGCGGGCCTCTTGTGGCCGCACGCCGAACTGGCTGCGGCGCGCGCGGCCGCGCGGTTCGGAACGATCTACTCGACCAGCCACGCCTCGACCTCGACCATCGAGGAGATCGGCGCCGCGACCTCCGGCCCGAAATGGATGCAGGTCTTTCTCTACAAGGATCGGGCATTGACCGCCGAATTCGCCGCGCGAGCCGCGAGCGCCGGATATAAGGCTTTGATCCTCACCGTCGATAATCAGGTGACCGCAGGCCGCGACCGCGACGCCCGCAACGGCATGACCTTTCCCTTGCGGTGGGGTCCGCAGAGCATCGTCGACTTCATGAGCCGCCCGGGCTGGCTCATGCGCATGGCAGAGACGCCGTCCCCCACCTTCGTCAACTACGGCGCCCGGACCTCGATCGGCGCGTTCGGCCCGCTGATGGCCCAGCAGCTCGACCCGGCGGTCAGCTGGAGCGACGTCGAGTGGCTTCGCAAGCAATGGCAGGGGCCCCTCGTGATCAAGGGCCTGCTGCACCCCGACGATGCGCGCGAAGCATTGAAGCGCGGCGCCGACGCGATCGTGGTCTCCAATCACGGCGGCCGCCAGCTCGACGGGGCGGTCGCTTCGATCACCGCGCTGCCGGGAATCGTCGACGCGATCGGCGGCGCGGCGCCGGTCATGATCGACGGCGGCTTCCGCCGCGGCGTCGACGTGGTGAAGGCGCTGGCGCTCGGCGCGCGCGCCGTGCTGATCGGCAGGCCGCATCTCTGGGGCGTGGCCTGCGCCGGCGAAGAGGGGGTCTTTTGGGTGCTCGAGCTCTTCCGCCGGGAGATCGACCGCGCGCTCGCGCTCGGAAGCTGGGACAGCCTCGCCAAACTCGACCGGAGCATCATCTTTCACGCGAACGGCGCGGCGAGGTGACCCGGCCAGTCCGGCTGCTATCCCGATTCGGCCGTTCGGGGACGATGCAGTGGACGACCGCATGACGTGGGCGAACGGACAAATCGCCCCTAGCAAGCCTTTGGCTTGGCCCTCCGCTGCCGGCTTTCCAACCAGCGTCCTTCGCGGCTGCCGCCTTGCAGCGCGCTTGACGCTCTTCTAAGGTCTGACGTTCTCAGTTCCGATCAGGCCTCGATCATCGGCTCGTTCTCCACTCGCCCACCGCACCGCCCGCTGCCAGTCCGCGACAGCGTCCGATTCAAGGCGCACGAGGGCAAAGGGATCCTTGTCACGGGCGCGGCTGGCGGCATAGGCCGCGCGACCGCCCATCTTTTGGCGGCTGAGGGCGCGCGGGTCGCGCTCGCCGACATTCGTTCGGATGCGCTCGACGCGGCTGTCGCCGAGATGGGCAGCGCGGACGCGTTCCCTATCCGCCTCGACCTCGCAGACCCTGCCTCGATCGCCGCCGCGGTCGAAGCGGCCGAGGCGAGACTTGGCCGGCTCAATGGCCTCGTCAATTGCGCAGCGGTTGTCGTCCATGCTGATCCGCTCGACACCTCGTGGGCGGATTGGGAGAGGATTTTTCGGATCAACCTTTTCGGCGCTTACGAGGCCTCCCGCCTGGTCGCCAAATCGATGATCGGCGCGGGCGTGCGCGGCGCCATTGTCAGCGTCGCGTCTGAGGCAGGCAAGAAAGGGCACGTGGATTCCCTCGCCTATAGCGCCAGCAAGGCGGGGCTGATCAACATGACCCGAGTCTTGTCCGCTGTGCTCGCCCCTCACGACATCAATGTCAATTGCGTCTGTCCAGGCGGCGTCGCGACCGACATGCTGCGGGAGGTCTCGGTCGCCTATGGCAGGCTTGTCGGCGCGCGACCGGACGAAGTCTTTTCCCAGCTCATCAGTTCGCAGTTGCAGCGGCACATCGAACCCATCGAGGTTGCGCGGACAATCTCCTTCCTCTTGGGGGATGGCGCTGTTATCGTCCGCGGCCAGGCCATCAACGCTGACGGCGGCGATACGCCATACTAGGAAAGGCCAAACATATGGCCCGTGGCCGAGTCCGAGTTCCGCCCGACCGCTGCGCCTTGAGTTGGCGCTTCTCTTCCGAAAAACAGCCTAAAGGACGACAGCCATGAAACATGTCGCAGCGCTTGCCTGCCTTCCCATCCTGGCGTTCCTCGCGACCGCGAGCTATGCTGAAGACAGCCCGCTTTTCATCTATGTCTCGCCCAACCCAATTGGCGTCAACGACTTCCTCAAACTCGGCAAGGCAGGCACGGAACGCGTCGCGCGGGAAGTCGGGGGGCAGGCCAAGACATACGAGAGCACCGACCCTACGACGCGACGTCAGAATCTTGAGGCCGCGGCCAAAGCGGGCGCCAAGGTTGTGATCTCGATGGGTTTCGAGTTCAACGACATGTTGCCGGAGGTGGCAGCCGCCTATCCGAACGTCAAGTTCCTCCAGGTCGACAGCTGCCCGTTCGACAAGATGAAACCGAACATCTACTGCTCGGTCTTTCGCGAATACGAGGCGAGCTTTCTTACCGGCGCCGAGGCCGCGATGACGACCAAGACCGGCAAGGTCGGGGCGATCAGCGCGCTCGATATTCCTTTCCTGCATCGCTATACAGACGGTTTCATCGAAGGCGCAAAACGCGTCCGGCCGGATGTCAAGATTTCCCCGACGCTTTGGGTCGGCGGCAACGATCCCTTCTCCGATCCGGCGCGCGGGCAGGAGCGCGGCGCAGCGATGGTCGCTGACGGCGCGGATCGAATCCTCGCTGCCGGCGCGGGATCGAACGGCGGCATCTCAAGGCCGTGCAGGACGGTTCCGGGGTCTATGTGTTCGGCGTGGACGTCAATCAGTGCCCGCAGGCGCCGGGGGCCGTCATGGACAACGTTGAGAAGAAGACGGACGTGTCCGTCGACCTCGCGGTCAAGGGCATCATGTCCGGTTCGCAGCCGCCGATCGCCGCGCTCGGCTTGAAAGAGGGCGGCATGTCGCTGACGGCGCTCGATCCCGACGTCAAAGCGTCGAAATGCGCGATTGCCGACTACCCAGACGTCATCGCGAGCGTAAAGGCGCTGCGCGACGAAATCGTCAGCGGTTCGATCAAGATTGCTGACCCCATGACGGCGAAGTGAAAATCAGCGCCCCTTCTCATGCCTGAGATCGAGGCCGTCGGCATCGTCAAGCGCTATGGCGGACTCGTCGCCAACGACGGCGTCGATCTTTCGGTCGATCGCGGCGAGATCCACGGGGTGATGGGCGAGAACGGGGCCGGCAAGACGACCTTGATGAGCATCCTGTTCGGTCTGCAGACGCCAGACGCAGGCGAAATCCGCATTCACGGCGCCCCGGTCCGCTTTCATTCGCCGATCGACGCCATGGCCGCCGGCATGGGGATGGTGCACCAGTCGTTCAAGCTCTTCGCTTCGCTTGAGGTTTGGGAGAACATCGTCTACGGCGCGGAGCCCAGGCGGGGGCCATTCATTGATCGCCGTGCGGCGCGGGCGCAGGTCGCGGAGTTGGCCGGACGCCATCGCCTCGCCGTCGATCCAGACGCCACGGTCGGCGAATTGTCCGTTGGCGTGCGCCAGCGGGTCGAGATTTTGAAGGCGCTCTACCGCGACGCGCGCGTGCTCATCCTCGACGAGCCGACCGCGGTGCTGACGCCGCCAGAGCGAGACGCTTTGTTCGGCGTTCTGCGGCGACTCGCCGCCGAGGGCCGCACGGTGCTGCTCGTCACGCATAAGCTGCACGAGGCGGCCGCAATCACGGATCGCGTGACGGTCCTGCGCGACGGTCGGACGGTCGCGGTCCTGCGCACGGCTGAGACGAGCGCCCGTGACATCATCCGCGCGATGATCGGGCGCAATGTCAATCTGATCGTCGAGAAGGGGCCGGCGCAAGCGGGCGCGCCCAGTCTGGCCGCCGTCGATCTGACGGTAGCGGGCGCCGCGGCCAAGCCTGTGGTCGACCGCGTCAGCTTGACCGTTCGCGCCGGCGAAATTGTCGGGATCGCGGGAGTCGCGGGCAATGGACAAAGTGAGCTCGTCGAGGCGCTGGTAGGATTGAGGCCTCCCGACGGCGGGCGGGTCGAGATCTGCGGCATCGACGTGACCGCAGCCGACGTCGAGACGCGACGCGCCGCCGGCCTCGCCTATGTTCCGGAGGACCGCGCCGCCGTCGGGTCAGCGCTTACGGCCAGCGCCGCCGACAATCTTGCCATGGGCTTTCAGCGCGCCGCTCCCCTTGCGCGCGGAGGGCTCATCAATCCTGTTGCGATCGCCGAGCGGGCGCGGGCGCTGATCCGGCGATACGCAATTCGCATCTCGAGCGAGCGCGCCGCAGTCGGGAAACTCTCAGGCGGAAATCTGCAGAAGGTCGTCGTTGCGCGCGAACTCTCGCACGACGCGCCCGTGCTGATCGCAGAGCAGCCGACCCGAGGCCTCGACATCGGGGCAACCGAAACCATCCATGCGCGGCTCATCGCCGAGCGGGACAATGGCCGCGCGGTGCTCCTCGTCTCGGCTGAGCTCGCCGAGATCCTCGCCCTCTCCGATCGGGTGCTTGTCATGTTCGAGGGACGCGTTCTCGCCGATCTCGCCCAGGCCGAGGCCGACGAAGACAGTGTGGGTCTTCTGATGGCCGGACGGACGTGGGAGTCGGCATGAATGGCGCACCGCGATGGACGGCGGTTGCGCTTCGCTTGCGACCTCCGCCCGTCGCGATCGCGATCCTGTTCGCCGCGCTCACCGGCGGCGCGCTCGTGCTGGTCTCCGGCCACGACCCGCTGCAGGCCTATGCCGAGATCGTCAGGGGCTCGCTTTCGCGCGACAGCCTTCCCGACACGCTGAACTGGGCGACGCCGCTCGTCGGCATGACGCTCGCCGCCGCACTGCCGCTGCGCGGCGGCATGGTGAACCTCGGCGGCGACGGGCAACTCGTCATCGGCGGCCTTATCGGAGCGCTCTTGCCGCTCGTCCTGCCTGGTCAGGGCGCTCTCGTCTCGATCGTGGCGCTTGGCGCGGCCGCGCTTGGCGCGGGACTCTACGCCATGCTAGCGGCCTGGGGTGAAACGCGCCACGGCATCCCGATGCTGATCTCGAGCCTGCTCCTGAGCTACCCTGCCGTCGGCGTAACCTCTTATCTCGCGCGCTTCCCCTTTCGCGATGTGGCGACCGGTCTGCCGCAGACCCCGATGATCCCCGAGGCGGCGCGGCTTTATACGTTGAGCGGGCCGCTTGACGCCGGGAGCCTGCTCATCGCGGCGATCGCGGCAGCCGCCATTTTTGTCGATCGGCGGACTGTCGTCGGCTACGAACTGCGCATGCGGGGGAAGAACCTGCGCTTCGCCGGATACGGCGGCGTCCGTCTCGATCGGCAGGCGATGCGGACGATGTTCGCCAGCGGGGCGATCGCGGGCGTCGTCGGCGCGATTTTGGTGCTCGGCTCCCAATTTCGCTTTATCGATGACGCTCTCTTGTCACCGTCCTACACCTGGTCCGGGCTCATGGCGGCTCTGCTCGTTGGCGGCGAGCCCGCTGGCGCGATTCTTTCCGCCCTCTTTTTCTCAGCGCTGCAGACCGGCGGCTTCGCCATGCAGCGCGAGACTTCCGTGCCGCGCGTCCTGACCCTTGTGTTGCAGGCAATCGTCATCCTCTTTCTCGCGATGCGGCAAGGCGTCGGGCGACGCGCCTCATGAGTGGAATATTCACGCCTTTTCTGTTCCAGTCGGCAGTGCAGGCGATCTCGCCGATCCTGCTCGCGTCGCTCGCCGGAGTCCTCTGCGGACGGGTCGGCGTTTTCAATTTGGCGCTCGAGGGGCAGATGCTCGTCGGCGCCTTCGCAGCCATCGTCGGCGGCTACTTTTCGCACAGCGCGCTCGGAGGCGTGGCGGCGGCGATGGCCGGCGCAGTCGCCTTTTCGCTGGTGCTCGCGTATGGCGCGACGGTCTTCCGGGGCGATCCGGTCGTCATCGGCATAGGAATGAACCTGCTCGCCTCTGGACTGACGGCCTATCTCTTGAGGGTGATCTTCGGGGTCAGTGGCACTTTCAGCGATCCCGGGATCGTCGGTCTCGGGCGAATCGCGATTCCTCCGCTCATCGGGATGCCCATCCTCGGCTGGGCCTTCGGCCGGCAGTCGGTGCTGACGTGGGCGGCCTTCGCGCTGACGGCGGTGGTCAGCGTCGTCTTGTTCAAGACGCCGGTGGGCCTGAGGTTGCGCGGGGTCGGCGAGCAGGCTGACGCGGCCGAGACGCTCGGGATCGACGTCGCTCGCTACCGCGTCGGCACGGTGCTCGTGGCGGGGGCGTTGACGGGCCTCGCGGGCGCGCAGCTGGCGCTCGGCGCCGTCAGCGTCTTCGCCGAGGACATGAGCGCGGGGCGCGGATGGATCGCGGTGGTGGCGGTCATGCTAGGACGCAACAACCCGCTTTATGCCGCCGCGGCCTGCGTCCTTTTTGGCTTCGCCGATGCGCTCAGCATCAATTTGCAGAGCGAGGGCCTGCCAAATCAGCTGACCGACATTTCGCCGTATGTCGCGACGCTTGCAGCGCTTGTCATCACCCACCGCCGGCGTACGCGCGTCCTTAAGCCTCCGGCAGAAGTCGACGCCGCGACTCCCGGTGAGACGGCGACGACGCAGCGGGCGGTGCATTGACGGCTATCCGGACGATTGGAAACGCCGTCGCAATATGCAGCCTGCGGCCTCGAAGTAGTTGGCGCATTCGCGCGGAGTGAATTTATCGAGACATTTACCGATGGCCCTCCGGAGGTCGTCGATGGTCCGCTCGGCGGTTTTTCGTCCCGCGAACGCTTGGCGACCGGGTCCATCGCCCTCAGTGACGCATCGGCAACGTAAATATTGCAACTCATATACAAAATGTCACAAAAAAGTTCGCACCAACACATAATTAAGCCTAATGTAGACGGCTGTTAACAATCGTCGTTGAGGGGTTTGCGCGCGGCTTCGCGGTCGCATCGGCGCTCGTCTCATTGGGCCGAGCGAAGGCGCCGGCCAGAAAAGGAGTTTGAACTTGCGTGTTTTGCTGGTCGATGACGATCAAGTAATCACGAAGAGCATCGAGCTTATGCTCAAGGCCGAAGGAATGTACCTTTACAAGACCGCGTTCGGCGAGGAAGGAATCGATCTGGGCAAGATATATGACTATGATGTCATCCTACTCGATTTAACGTTACCCGATATCTCTGGGTACGACGTCTTGCGCTCTCTACGTTCTGCGCGGGTCGTAACTCCCATCTTGGTCCTGTCTCGGCTCGCGAGCATCGAGGACAAGATCAAGGGGCTGGGCCTTGGCGCCGATGATTATCTTTCCAAGCCTTTTCACAAAGACGAACTTGTCGCTCGAATTCACGCGCTCGTCCGACGTTCAAAAGGTCATGCCGAGTCCGTCATCGCGGTTGGCGATCTCATCGTCAACCTCGAGGCTCGAACCGTGGAACTCCACGGTCGGAAACTGCACCTCACAGGCAAGGAATACCAGATTCTGGCGCTCCTTGCCCTCCGCCACGGTTCGACTTTGACCAACGAGACGTTCCTCAACCACCTTTATGGCGGCTTGGAGGAGCCGGAGGCCAAGATCATCGGCGTCTACATCTGCAAACTCAGAAAAAAGCTCGCCGACGCCAGCGGAGGCCTGGACTACATCGAAACCGTCTGGGGGCGTGGGTACGCCCTCCGAGAACCAATCAAGCGCACGATCGCCAGCTGATGCAGCGAGCTCAGCCGTGATTGCGGCTCCATTCCCGCCGGCCGCTACTATCGGTTCCCCCGCCTATAGCGGGAGAGTGTCGGAAATAAGCTTGGCAAAAGGTAGTCGCAAAAGCCTGCCGGCGGGGCCACCGGTGTGGCTTGAGCGAATCACAGGGATCTCGGGCCGGGAGAGCGAAATGAGTCCGCACCAGCAGGAACATGGCTACGAAGAATTGCGTGAGGTCGTGATCAACGTCATGTTGGACGCCAACGCGAACGGGGTGGACCGGTTCGAGAAACTCTTGGAAAAGACTGCGCTTGAATTTTGCAAGCCGGACTGGCCTGGGCACGGACAGCAGCATTTTTCCTACGGCGCCGCCTCCCTATTGCACCCGAACGACGCTGAACTCGTCCTTGAAATTGTCTGGGACCTGTTCCGGCAAGGGATCGTGACCCTGGGTTTGAACGCGTCCAACCCGGGCTGGCCATGGCTGCGGCTCAGCCGCTTCGGGGAATGCGCGCTGCAACACGGCGCCTATCGGTTCCACAATAAAGCAGAGTTCATGAAAGCCCTGCGTTCCGAGGTCATCGATATCTCGCCGGACGCCGTTGTCTATCTGAGAGAAGCGATTGCTGCGTTTTATAAGGACTGTCTCCTGTCGAGCTGCGTCATGCTCGGCATCGCGGCGGAAAGCGAATTCCTGCGCCTGCTGGACGTCGCGAAAAGCAGCAAGACCTATGGAAAACACTTTTCCCGAATTGGCGATGGACTGAGCATTCGAGCAAAAATTCTGCGATTCGGAGAGGCCATCAAGCCGATGCTGACGGTCTTACCCGAATCGGCGACCGACGAATTGGGCAACGCTTTCAATACGATGCAATCTATAATCCGGACTGCGCGGAACGGGTCGGGGCAGCCGACCGCCGCCAATCCGCCTTCGCGCGACCAGGTGTACGTCTATCTGCAACTCTTTATCCCGTTTGCCGAGAAGCTGATGCGGTTGCGGCACACGTTGACCGAAGCTGACTACCCCCGCCTGGTCCATTCGCCATGAAGCGGCCAGGGGTGGACGGGTCGAGCGACGCCGGCGCGAGGTTTATGGGCGGCAGGCGTCGCGGCCCCTTCATCCTGGCTGGAGGGGCTATCGCCGACGCCACAACCCCTAAAATGCTGTTGATAAAACCTGAAGTTGTATTAAGGTTAACAGAGTTAACCGATTCGGACCGGACTGCATGCTCAAAGGCTCGGGAGCTCCCAAGCAATCCCTCTGACTAGTTCAGTCTTACCAATAAGGGGACGAACATGAGAAGGCGCAGTATTCAGCGCAACTTCATTACAACGACAATCCAACGCGGCTTCCATCTGCGTAACATGCCGGCCTGGCGGGTTAGACTGAATTGTAAACAACTGCGCGGAGCAGGATGAATTCAGTCCGGCGGGGACCTCTTACTAAACGGATAGGGGCAATCGATACTCAATTTGCAGAGTCTCGAGAAGGACAATGGGGATAAGGGGATGTGGACAGAGCAGACTGTCGAGACACTTAAGAGATTCGCGCTCGAAGGGAGAAGCGCGTCCTGGATCGCCGCAGCGCTCGGCGCGCCCTCGCGCAACGCGGTAATCGGCAAGGCCAATCGAATCGGGGTCAAGCTCAACGGGATCCGCTCGGCGTCCTTTGAACAAGGGTCGGTCTTGGAATCGCCGTCGAAGGTTCCCTGGGGGAGAAGGCGGCCGCCGCCCAATGGAGAAGAGCCGCGCGCGGAAAGGCAGCCGTTGGCGGATATCCCTCGGCGAGGGGCGGTCTCCCGCGCGCGAAGCCGGGCTCCGGCCGTTATTAGCGAGAAGAGACGGGCGGAGCGATGGATTTTCGCCACCGCCGAGGTGGGTGAAATGCGGCGGGTCGAGTTTATGGAGATCAGAGAGGTCGAGTGCAGGTGGCCGCTCGGCGATCCGGCGTTGGAAGACTTCGCCTTTTGCGGTCTTCAAGTCGCCAGGGGCCACGCTTATTGCCCCGGCCACTGTCGGCTGGCCTATCGCTTTCCGAACGGCTAACGAAACGCATCAGTCGGATTCCGCCTTACTGTGACGGGTAAAGAGGCTGCAGAGCCGGTTAGGACAGCCCGTCAAAATCCGAATGACAGTTTTGTCGGAAGGGTCCGCCCGCGACGCGGCGGGCGCGACCGCCTCGTTGATGTGGCGCAGTCGAAAGCGGCGAAGCCGTAAGGAAATCAAAGTTCACGAGCCCCAACGGCTAGCCGACCCTCCACAGGAAAGACATCCTCACCGAGGACGAGTTGGTGTCGAAGAAGACGGAGCTCCTGAGCCGCATCTGAGCGGCTGAGAGCCATACTCATCGCAAACCGCCAATGTCCGGCCGGCGACGCGCCGACGACAAACCGGAGAAACGCGGGCCAATGGACGGCAAAACCGGCCTCTCAACGGTTTGCGGCCTCAATGAACCGTCGCCCTCTGCGCAATCTGGGCTTCAGTCAGCCAACAAGCGCGCAAGACCCGGAAATAAGCTCGGCACAAGGCGACCTCCCGAGCCTGCCGGCGGGGCCACCGACGGGGCTTCAGCGAATCGCAGCACTTCGAGCCGGAGAACGAAATGAATTCTAACCCGCGGGAGCACAGTTACGGAGACCTGCGTGAAGTTGTCATCGAAATCATGCTAGACGACAGCGAGTACGGCACAAGCAATCTCGAGAGGGTTCTGGAGAAGACCGCGCTCGAGCTCTGCAGGCGAGACGGACTCACAGCCGGGCGGCAGCATTTTTCGTGCGGACCCGCCTCTCAATTGCACCCAAGCGATTCGGAGCTGGTGCTCGAAATCGTCTGGGACCTCGCCCGTCAGGGAATTCTGACCTTTGGCGTAAACGCGTCCAACCCGAGTTCGCCGTGCCTCAGGCGAAGTCGCTTCAGCGAATACGCGCTGCGGCATGGCCCCCATCCCTTTCACAATAACACCGGGTTTATGAAAGCCTTGCGTTGGGAAGCGGCCGACATCTCCACGGACGCAGTCGTCTACCTCAGAGAAGCGGTGTCGGCCTTTTACATGGATTGCCTGCTGTCGACCTGCGTCATGTTGAGCGTCGCGGAGGAAAACGAATTCCTGAGGCTGCTCAGCGTCGCGAAGAAAAGCAAGCCGTATGGCCGATACTTCTCTCGTATCGGCGATGGGCTGAACGTGGCGGTAAAGATCTCGCAATTCAGGGAAGCGATAAAACCGATCCTGACTCTCTTTCCCAAATCGGCGACCGATGAACTGGACCATAATTTGGACACGGTGCAGACCGTGATCCGCACCGCGCGGAACCAGTCGGGCCAACCAACCGGCGCACTCCCGCCCTCGCGGGACCAAGTGTACCTCTATCTTCAGGACTTCATACCCTTCGCCAGGCAGGCGATGCTGCTGCGGCAAGAGTTGAACGAGGCTCCCTATCCCCGGCTCGTCAAGGTGCACTGAACGCCAAAGTGGAGCGACAAGCGGGCGTCGATGACCACGGGCCGCCGCGTTCGCCCCGCTGCGTGTTGGCGCAAATAAAAACTTGTCAGAACCCAGATGACGAAACCACAGAAGATTGTGTGGTGCCTTTTCACCAGTAGCACAGTGCGTCGATTCCCGCGAGTGGACGAGGTTAGAGTTATTGGAGGCCGCACGAAGATTCACATTTATGGTTAGGTTATGGACGCAATGCGTTGAAATAGATCAGCTATCTCCGAGTTTGGTGCCGCCCCGTCCCTCGCCGACCTCCGCCAACGCCTTGAGCCCCTCGCGATAGGTCGGGTAGGCCGGTTTGAAGCCAAGCAGCGCCTTGGCTTTGGCGTTTGAGACCCGCTTCTCGTCGGCGAAGAAGCTCGCCGACATCGGCGACAGATTCGCTTCGTCGAAGGCCTCCTCCGGCGGCAGCGCGACGCCCAGCAACGTCGCCGCATAGGCGATGACGTCCTGCGGCGGCGCGGGCTCGTCGTCGGCGACGTTCCAGATCTGGCCCCCGAGCCCGCGCGTCAGCACCAGGCGCGTGACCTCGGCGATGTCATCGACATGGGCGCGGTTGCTGACATGGCCGGGCTTGACGATCCGGCGCGCGTCTCCCGCTCTCAGCCTCTCCAGGGCGTTGCGGCCGGGGCCGTATATGCCCGGAAGGCGCAGGACATCCACGGCGGCCCTGCGCGCCCTGCCCGCCTCGATCCAGCGCGCTTCCTCCGCGAGCCGCGCGAGCCCCCGATCCGAGCACGTTAGGGTCGCGCTTGTCTCGTCGATCCAGGCCCCGCGATGGTCCCCGTAAACGCCGATGGTCGAATAATAGAGGATGCGGCGCAGAGCTGGCGCTTCGGAGATCGCCGCCGCAAACCGCTCAAGCGGTCCATCGCCCGGGCCGCGAGGCGGAATGGAGACGACGATCGCCTCCGCTCGCTTAAGGGCCGGCCCAATCCTGGGATCGGCCCGCGCGCCGTCGAAAACATGCGCGTCGACGCATCTTGCGCGAAGCGCCGCAGCGCGCTCATCCGACCGCACCGTCCCGCCGGCGTCGATCGTGGGCGCCCGCCGGATCAGCGCCTCCGCGCAATAGCCGACGCCGAAGAAGAAGACTTTCATATCGCATTGGGGTCGCGCGCAAAGCGCGACTGGCGCACGACCTCGCAGACCTGGAGATCATAGTCCTCGTAGAAACGCTCGCGCCCGATCTGCTTGGTGAGAACATGCTCGGGATGGGTCGCCCAGGCGCGCAGCGTCTCCGCCGACTCCCATTCGAAGAGAGTCAGTCGCTCTCCATCCTCCGCCACGTACGCCCTGTGCGACAGGTAGCCGGGCATCTTCACGGCAAGCTGCTCCATCCGCTTCAGCGCGGTCAGATATTCGTCGCCGAGGCCTTCGGGGGTCCGGTGGGCGCGAAAGACGACGACCATCATAGGAAATCACTCCGGTTCAGCGGCGGCTCAGAGTCCCTTCGCGTCGGGCAACGTCGAGCGCAGCAATCGATGCCGCAGCCGATGAGTCGCCGACGGGCGCGCCGCCTTCCGGCGAAAGACAGGCGTTCTTCCGAACAGCCCTATGAAGGTGGACGCGTCCGTCCCTCTTGCGGGCACATCTCGACCTCGCCGCGCGGACCACCATTCATTGTGCTTAATCAAACAGATACACCGATCTCCTAAAACTAAAAGGACTTGGTGGCGGCGTCGATTTTTCGCTCGTCTCCACGACCTGTTCTCTGCTTGTTATGGCAGGATTGTTTCCCTCTCATTCTCCTGTTGTTTTGCCCTCGCCGCAGATGAAGATTTCGTCCGAAGCGATTGGAAAGAAAGATGTTCTAGGGCAGCGCGTTTGGGCGGAAACGAGTGATTCTCCCAGTTATCAGGGATTATCAGGGAGCTCGACCGCGGGGGGGGTCCTATTTCTTCTTCGGCATGTAGAGGTCGGTCAGGGTCCCGGCGAAGGCCTCGGCCGACATAGCGAAGGTTTCGGACAGCGTCGGGTGCGGATGGATGGTAAGCCCGATGTCTTCGGCCTCCGCGCCCATCTCGATCGCCAGCGCCGCCTCGGAAATGAGATCGCCGGCGTTCGGCCCCACGATGCCGCAGCCGATCAGGTGTTGGGTCTCTTCGTCCCACAGGGTCTTGGTCAGGCCTTCGTCGCGCCCGAGCGAGAGC
>JAFAHO010000245.1 GCA_019237205.1 Hyphomicrobiales bacterium | reverse complement strand
GGGCGCGAGCAGCGCGGCATGGACGATCAGCGGCTCGGCGGCAGGATGCAGCTTCGCCGCTTCGTCGATGGCGAGGGCGAAGGTTTTGGCGACAGTCAGACGGTCGTGATACTCGGCTGGCGCGTCCCTTTCCGCATCCAGCAATTTTGTCGGCGTCGTTTCCAGCCGGCGCGCGTATTCGGCAAGCGAAAGATCGAGCCGCTCGCAGTAGGCCGCCGCCTGCTCGTGCGCCAGCGGCAGCCCGCCAAGCGCCTCCGACAGCGTCTGCGCTACGGCGCGCTCGTTCTCGCGCCCGGTGCGGGCGATGAGGTAGTCGGCGCCGATCTGCTTGGGCCAGAGGCGGATCTCGACTGGGGCTGCGACTCCACGCCACGCGTGCGCGTTCGAGGTGACGAGCACCCGCGCCGCGCCGCCCGGCGGCAGATAGGGTCTGAGACTCGCAGCGTCGATCGCATTGTCATAGATCAGGAGCAGCCCTTCGCCCTCGTGCCTCAGCTTCTCGCGAACTGCGGCGAGGGCGGGCTCTTCCTTCTCGTCGGCGCCAACCCAGCCAAGCCGCACGCCGAGCGCGACAAGATCGGCGCGCATGGTCGATTCGGTCTGTGCGCGGATCCACCACGCTGCGCGGTAGTCAGCACGATGGCGCTCGGCGTAAGCCGCAGCCAGCGTCGTCTTGCCGACCCCGCGCAGCCCATGAAGGGCTGTGATCGCGACCCGGCCCTCATATCGCTTCAGCGCCGCGTCGATCGCTTCAAGCGCGTCGTCGCGGCCGAGGAAATGCAGGGGCACGCTGATCGAAATGTTTGAGAGCGCCAGCCTCTCATCGGGCCGCGCAGACCCGCTTCTTCGTTCTGCGATCTGCCCGGCTATCGCGGCAATTTCGTTCGCCGCTTCGGCCATATGTTCATCGCGATCGTTGGACGAATACCTGGAAAAAGGTCTGCCGTCGCGCGGACGCAGGTTCTTGTCGCGCACGAGGTTGAGGGCGATTTCCGACGTCGGGGTCAGGACCAGAGGATAGAAGTGGACGTCTTCGCCCCTTGCCTGCCGCTCGCGGATGATCGCGATTTCCTTGTCGACGACATAGTCGGACGACAACGAAAAACGCGAGACGAGCAGGATGAAGATGTCGCAAGCGCGCAGCTTGCCCGCGATCTCGCGCTCCCAGTCGGCGCCGCCCGGCATCATACGGTCGATCCAAAGCTCGACCGCGCCGTGCTTGACGGCCGGACCCAGATGCCCCTCCACGAAGGACAGCCATTTGACCTCGCCCTCGGCCGGCTTCTCGGGCTCGTCCGCATGGGCGTAGCTGATGAAGATGCGCGGCTTGTAGGGCTCGTTCGGCATGGCCCGCGGCGTCCGTGGAATTTCGAGCTTGCGCTCCAATTTCCGCAAGTCAAGACGGCGGCCGGCACAGCAGCCAGAGACAGGGTGCTGATACGGAATCTGTTTGAACGGCGCCGTTAGCGGATCAAGCGGGCTCGAACGCATGCCCAAGACGCATAGCGCGGGCGCCTCATCTCCGATTGTACGCGCGTTTTCCGGTGACGGGCGGTCTCCTGTTCCCGCTCCTGTTATCTTCCTGTTACGGGCGAATTATTGCCCTGTTATCGTCCTATTGTTCTCCTGTTCCTGCGCGCACGGGATTTTCCTGAGCAAGCCACTGAAAGCAGAAGCCTTTTTGCAACGCTAGCGGGCCGGAGACACGCCATTCTCCCTGTTTCCTCCCTGCTAGCAGGCAACCGGTGTCTGCGGCGCAGATGAAAATGGCGACGGCGCGCTCGCCGAACTCATGCTCAATGCGCATGGTGGACCACCCTTCATAGGCTATTGTCGTCGCCGGGAAGCGCGTCACCGTCCCATCATTCACACCTTCCTTGCCTGCCGCCACTCGACCCTCGCGCCGGCGCTTGCGACAATGGCCGCCATGGAATCATCCCTCGTCAAATCCGTCGGCTTCGCGCATCTGCATGTGCATAGCGCCTTCTCGCTGCGCGAGGGCGCGCTTTCGATCGAGACGCTGGCCAAGCTCGCCAAGGCCGATGCGATGCCGGCGCTCGCGATCACTGACACCAACAATCTCTTCGGCGCGCTCGAGTTTTCGGAGAAGCTCGCGAAGTCCGGCGTGCAACCGATCATCGGCGCCCAGACGACGGTCGATTTCGGCGACGCGCCGCCCGCCGCCTCGCGCCTCGCCGAGCAGCGGATAGGCCGCGCCCCGATCGTGCTCCTCGCCCAGAACGAGACCGGCTACCGCCATCTGATGCGACTTGTGTCGAGCCTCTGGCTCGATCCGAAGGAGGGCGACGAGCCGCATATTCCGTTCGAAGCGCTCGTCGGCATGGAAGGCCTGATCGCGCTGACCGGCGGCCCGGCGGGGCCGATCGACCGCGCGCTCGGCCTCCATATGTCCGACCTCGCCGAGAACCGCCTTCGCCGTCTCGCCCATGCGTTTGACCGCCGCCTCTATGTCGAGCTCCAGCGCCATGGGCTCGAGGCCGAGCGCGCGATCGAGCCGGCGCTGATCGGCCTCGCCGACCGCCTCGGCCTGCCGCTGGTCGCGACCAACGAGCCCTTTTTCGCGACGCGCTCGGACTATGAGGCCCATGACGCGCTGCTTTGCGTCGCGGAGGGCGCGCTGCTGTCATCCTCAGACCGGCGGCGCCTCTCGCCGGAGCACCGGTTCAAGAGCCGCGCCGAGATGACGGAGCTCTTCGCCGACCTGCCGGAGGCGACGGAGGCCAGCGTCGAGATCGCGCTGCGCTGCGCCTATCGGCCCTTGACCCGGAAGCCCATTCTGCCGCGTTTTTCGGTGGCCGGCGGCGCCGCGGTCAATGAGGAGGAGGAGCTTCGCCGCCAGGCGCGCGAAGGCCTCGCGGCGCGGCTCGCGCATCACGGCGTCGCGTCGGGGCATACGGCTGCGGACTACGAGGAGCGCCTCGCCTTCGAGCTCGACGTCATCGTGAAAATGAAGTTCCCCGGCTATTTCCTTATCGTCGCCGATTTCATCCAATGGGCGAAGGGGCAGGGGATCCCGGTAGGGCCGGGCCGCGGCTCGGGTGCGGGCTCGCTCGTCGCCTGGGCGCTCACGATCACCGACCTCGACCCGATGCGCTTCGGCCTTCTGTTCGAGCGGTTCCTTAATCCCGAACGCGTATCGATGCCGGACTTCGACATCGACTTCTGCCAAGACCGGCGCGACGAGGTGATCGCCTACGTCCGCGAACGCTACGGC
Organism: Hyphomicrobiales bacterium; assembly: GCA_019237205.1. Classification (GTDB taxonomy): domain Bacteria; phylum Pseudomonadota; class Alphaproteobacteria; order Rhizobiales; family Beijerinckiaceae; genus Roseiarcus. Next base: position 6,203 of record JAFAHO010000245.1, on the reverse strand, counting down.
GCCGACCGGGTGGCGCAGATCATCACCTTCGGCTCGTTCCTCGCGCGCGGCGTCATGCGCAACGTCGGCCGGGTGCTCGAAATGCCGCTCGGCCAGGTCGACAAGCTCGCGAAGCTCGTACCCCAGAACCCCGCCAAACCCGTGACGCTGAAGCAGGCCATCGCGGACGAAGCGCGTCTGCAGGAGGCCGCCAAGGCCGACGAGCGAGTGGCGGGGATGCTTGCCATCGCCGAGCGGCTCGAGGGGCTCTATTCCAACGCCTCGACCCACGCGGCGGGCGTCGTCATCGCCGACCGACCGCTAACCGAACTCGTTCCGCTCTATCGCGACCCGAAGGCGGCGATGCCGGCGACCCAGTTCAACATGAAATGGGTCGAGCCCGCCGGGCTGGTCAAGTTCGACTTCCTTGGCCTGAAGACGCTGACGACCTTGCAGCGCGCGATCGACCTCGTCGCCCGGCGGGGCGTTGCGGTCGATCTCAGCACGATCCCGCTCGACGACGCGAAGACCTATGCGATGCTCGGGCGAGGCGAGGCGGTCGGCGTGTTCCAGGTGGAAAGCGGGGGAATGCGCAAGGCCCTCGTCGAGATGCGGGCCGACCGGTTCGAGGACTTGATCGCGCTGGTTGCGCTCTATCGCCCCGGCCCGATGGCCAACATCCCGACCTATTGCGCCCGCAAGCTCGGAGACGAAAAAGTCGAGTACGCCCATCCGATCCTGGAGCCGATCCTCAGGGAGACCTTCGGCGTCATCACCTATCAGGAGCAAGTGCAGCAGATCGCCAGGGATCTCGCCGGCTATTCTCTTGCGCAGGCAGACATCTTGCGCCGGGCGATGGGCAAGAAGATCAAGGCAGAGATGGACGCGCAGCGCGAACGTTTCGTCACCGGCGCGGTCGAGCGCGGCGTCGCCAAGGCGACCGCCGACGCCATTTTCGACGCCTGCGCAAAATTCGCTGAATACGGCTTCAACAAGTCGCATTCTGCGCCTTACGCCTTCATCACCTACCAGACCGCTTGGTTCAAGGCCAACCACCCGGCCGAATTCCTCGCCGCCTCGATGACCCTCGACAAAGGCAATACGGACAAGCTCGCCGAATTCCGCGCAGAAGCCGAAAGGCTTCGCATCAGGGTCGCCCCGCCCTCCGCCAATGCCTCAGGGGTCGATTTCGACGTCCGCGTCAGCGCCGACGGGAGGCCGACGATCGTCTATGCGCTGAGCGCGCTCAAGGGCGTCGGCGACGCGCAGGCCGAGGCGCTGGTCGCGGCGCGCGCCGGCCGTCCATTCGTGTCGCTCAGCGACATGGCGAACCGGCTCGATCCGCGGCTTGTCAACAAGAAGGCGCTGGAAAGTCTCGCCGCCGCCGGGACGTTCGACGAGCTCGAGCCCGACCGAGCCGTCGCGTTCGCCTCGATCGAGCCGATGCTGGCGATCGCCAACCGGGGCGCATCGGAAAAGGCCGCGGGCCAGAACGCGCTCTTCCGCGAGACGGAGGCGGAGCCTCTCAGAGTGCGGGCGACGCCGTGGACGGAGGCCGAAAAGCTCAAGCGCGAATTCGACGCGGTCGGGTTTTTCCTCTCCGGGCATCCGCTCGAGGCCTACGACTCGGCGCTGAAACGCCTTCGCGCCACCCGCTGGGCCGATTTCGCCCGCTCGGTGCGCGCCGGCGCCTCGACCGCACGGCTTGGCGCGAGCGTCCTCGACCGCTACGAGCGCCGCACCCGGAGCGGCTCCAAGATGGGGATCGTCCAGCTCTCTGACCCGTCGGGACAGTACGAGGCGGTCCTGTTCCAGGAAGGGCTGAACCAGTTTCGCGATCTTCTGGAGAGGGGCTCGGACGTGTTGGTGACGCTGCAGGCCAATGTCGAGGGCGAGGACGTGCGGGCGCGGATCGTCAATGTCGAACGGCTCAACGACGCCGCCGCCAAGGTGCACAAGGGCTTGAGGATCTTCGTGCGCGACGAGGCGCCGCTCGACTCGATCGAGGCGCGGCTCAAGGCGCCCGGCGACGGGGAGGTGTCGCTCGTCCTGATCCTCGGTCCGAAAGAGGGCGAGGTCGAAATCCGCCTGCCCGGCCGCTACGCGGTGAACGCCGCCATCGCCGGAGCGCTCAAGGCCGCGCCGGGGGTGGTGGCGGTCGAGCACGTTTAGGCGGCGGCGCTTCGGGCGCAGGGCGGCGCGGCGGCTTTTGGCGAAACGCTTGCGCCGGGGAGCCCGGTTCGCTAGGAAGCGGTCTCGCTCAGCCAGGCGCCCGTTGGGGGATAGTTCAACGGTAGAACAGCGGACTCTGACTCCGTCAATCTTGGTTCGAATCCAGGTCCCCCAGCCAGTACCAGCTGATTGCGAGAAAGACCAACGATTTGAACGGCCTTTGGGCCCCCAGCAAACCCCTTGCTACCCTGTTCGCTACCCGTGATTGCTATCCAACACGGGCCGGGAAGGGACGGGAACTCAGACGGCGCCGTCAAAGCCCCGCCACCCACCCACCTGAGTGACACCCGATGAGGCCCGAAGGTGGACGTCAGTGGAACGCTGACTAAGGGGCTCGTGGGGGGCGGCGCGGGGGCGCCTCGCCCACAGCCCGTAGACTATAAAGGCACTGCCACAGTCTGCGCTGTTCCACTCATTTCGATGCATCGCCAAGCCGACGGCCGATGCGGGATCGAGTCTGGGCCACTGAACATCTCGTAGATGCCAACCGTGTGGAAATGCGCCGTTTGCCCTTGAGGCACGTCCACTGACGGGAGGAAGAAGCCAAACCGCTCTCCGCCCGTATCGATTGTGACAATGAGAGGGATGGAGACAAGCTCTCCGAGCCCTGTATCGTCCGTTTTGATAGCGGCAGGTTTGAAGCTCTTTGTGAAGGCCCCGTCAGTGTAGGTCAGAGCGGGGAAGGACGGATTGGCTCCTATCGTATATTCAACCACGACATGCGAGCCCTTCAGAACGAATTTGTTGGCTGGCATAGGAGTGCTCCTCTGAAAAGCAAAGAAAATATGACTACGATCTAGACACCGGCGCAATCGCGCCATCTCTTGGTGTAACCAAAATCGCCTCGCGCTGCAGTGACCGCCGTCACACAGAGGGCCCCACTCTTGCCGCCCCAAGCTAGCGTAAAAGCGGGGGATTTGGCCTTCCGCGCGTTCGGGTCCGGCGCGCGGCCTCCAACGTTCACGCGCAGTTCAGGGCGGCAGGCGTATGAGCGAACCAGACTGGGTCGAAATGACCCCCGGTATGGAGAAACACCATGCTCAAGACAATCGCCTTAATGGGCCTCGGCGCGGCCTTGGCTTTCAAGCCACTCCCCGCCATCGCTCAGACTGACCAGTCGGCCGCCCCCGCGGCCAGCGCGCCGGCCGCCGCAGCCCCGACAGGGTCGCACAGAAGCCAGATGCGGCATCGCGCCAATATGAGCAGGGAGAGGGCTAGAGCCTCGGCCCACCACATGCGACAGATGCAGCACAAGCCCACGACGACTACTCCGTGACTTGCTGCGCCTTTCGCGTGGATTGGTTTGAACACGCGAACGTCCTAGCCGCCGATCACAGGTCGTCATAATGATGCTGAACCGGCGGCTGGGTGTGCCCTTGGCCGCGCCGAACGAATGAGAGAAGCCCCCGCAGACGGAGTCACCGTGCACGAGAGCCTCCCCTATTGGTCGCGGTGGTGGGCGCTACTCGACCAAGCCGCACTAGGGAGGCTGGTAGTCGGGGTCGCTCAGGTCGTCCTCCGGAGTGTGGGCAGGGCAGACGACTGAGGGCGGTGAACTCTCTTTCGTCATCAAGCCCGCCACCCGGGCCTTGGCCTTGGCGTCGAGTCGAGCCACGATCTCAGCGACATCCGCTTCGATCTGAGCCGCTATCTCGGATGGGGGCGTTGGAAGCTCATCGAACAGGTAAGCCTCCCGCGACTTCCCCTTGGCCCGCCGAACGATAATCGGGAGCGCGTCCGGGTGGACAGGGATGTCACGGAGGGCGGCCTGAGCGCTGGCGCGTCGTCCGGTTGCAGCTGCCCGTCCCCCTGGCAGCAAATGCGACGTCGGGATCTGGTCTTAGTCAGGTCCTTATCGTCGCCGCGCCGCGCCTTGCAAGAATTCCGCGAGCGGGGTCGTATGCGATGATTGCGCCTGAAAAAAAGACAAGAGTGCAGGCCAACACGATCGCCAGTGAAGTCGGCTCTAGTTTGCCATAGAGGGCGAAGCGGATGAGCTCCGTCGCATGGGTAAACGGATTGAGTTCACAGACATCGTAGAGAAACGGGCTTGATTCCTTAACCCGCCAGAGCGGATAAAGCGCCGACGAGGCGAAGAACATCGGAAATATGACAAAGTTCATGACTCCGGAAAAGTTTTCCAGTTGCTTGATCAAAGATGAGATCAGCATCCCGAGCGAGCCCAGCATAAAACCGCTCAGCAGCAGTGCTGGAAAAACCGTGACGTAGCCGATCGGCGGCGCCTCGATGTCCCAAAAATAGGCGATCGCGAGATAGGCGTAGACCTGGAGGATCGAAACGATCGTTCCCGCCAGCAGCTTCGACGACAGGAGGAACCAGCGAGGAAACGGACTGACCAGGAGGGTGCGCATGCCGCCCGTTTCGCGGTCGTAGACCATCGTCAGCGAGGACTGCATTCCGTTGAAGAGTTGAATCATCGCCATGAGACCTGGCGTGATATACACTTCGTAGAGGACATAGGTTTCGTAAGGCGGAATGATCGAAACGCCCAGCACCTGACGAAACCCGGCGGCAAAGATGAACAGCCAGACGAGAGGACGGACGAGCGCCGAGACGAAACGTTCTCGCTGATGAAGGAAGCGCAGGCCCTCGCGCCAGATGATTCCCTTCAGGCAGATGAAATATTGCGACAGCGTCAGGCCGCGCCAGGAATCTCCCTCAACAGCACTCATTCGGCCGCTCCCTCGTCCTCGGACCCAGAGTCGTGGGTGAGCTTGCGGAACGCGCCGGCCAAATCTTTCTCCGCACACCGCGCAATGACCGCGTGGATCGGCCCATGAGCAAGCACGCGGCCGCGATGCAGGATCACGACATCGTCGCCGGGCATGGCCTCGTCGATCAGGTGAGTCGCCCACAGCACGCCGATACGCTCCTCGGCGAGCAGAGCGCGCACATGTCTCAGGATTCCTGCGCGCGCCTTGACGTCGAGCCCGACAGTCGGCTCGTCCAGCAGCAACAGGCGCGGGCGGTGGAGCAGGGCGCGGGCGATCTCCACCCGTCGCATCTGGCCGCCGGAAAGCTTGTTGACGCGCTCATGCAGCCGATCTGCAAGATCCACCCGGCTAAGCGCGGCGTGAGCGCACGCAAGGGCCTCGCGGCGGCCCAGGCCGTGCAATGCCGCGTGATAGATGAGGTTCTGCTCGACCGAGATATCAGTATCGAGCGCGCGCGATTGAAAAACGATCCCGAGCTGGCCGAGCGCCGCGCTCGGCTCTCTTGCAACGTCGCGGCCGTAGATGGAAATCCGTCCCTCACGCGTGGCGTAGAGGCGCGTGATCAGCGAGAATAGCGTCGACTTACCGGCTCCGTTGAGGCCCAACAACGCCGTGAACGACGTCGGCGCGACGGTGAAAGTCACCCCGTTGAGCGCTTTCCGCGCGCCATAGCGATGGCTGACGCCCTGGATATCGAGCGCCGGCGTCAGAGTGCGGACGTCGTCTCTCATCCGCCAAACCCAACATGACAATGGACGACCCAACGCAATCCCGGCGTCGTCCGGCGATTGCGTTTGCGTCCCCGTGCGAGCCAATCCATCATGACAGTCTTCAATTCAAGCGCCTGACCCCGAAGGCCGAGGCGGCCACGACTGGCGAGAAATTGGGAAATTGGGCGTTCGGATGGGCGAGAGGAAGGACGACAAGTCGGATGCTTGCTTGATTCCTGTAGCTTTGTCGCCCGATGTTGAGGAGACCGGAAACGTCAGTACGCAGGCGTGGGCCGTGCCCTTCAAACCGGCGGCGCCGCAGGAGCTAGGGTCGCAGGAGCCAGAAATGTCGAGGTTATTCGCTGGGATTGTCCTTGCAGCGTGTTTCGTTTCGAGCGAGGCCAGCGCGAAAGACACCATGTTTTGGAACCTCACAGCCCAGACGATCACTTCACTGCAGCTTTCGCCTGCGGGCGACAACGTATGGGGTCCGGATCAGACCGCCAATGACAGCGACCATAGCGTCGACCACGACGAGAGGCTCAAG
>JAFAHO010000191.1 GCA_019237205.1 Hyphomicrobiales bacterium | reverse complement strand
CGAGGAGATCACCACCATCACCGTCGGGCGCCCCTCCTCGGTCTTGCCCGTCTCGATGATCTTCACGCGCGGCGAGGCCGCGGCCAGAGCGCGGTAGTACTTCAGGATGTCGGCGTAGTGGTCGAGCACCCGAGGCGCCCCGACGTCGTGACCCAGCACGTCCCGCGGCGAGGCGACCGAGCCGCGCGCGGGCAGATGGTCCACCAACGGACTCGAGAACTCCGGCCGTGTCGTCCACGCCTTCTGGTGCTCGGCGAAGGTGGGATCCATCGCCTGCGCCGAAGCGAGCGCGGGCGCGAAGATTGCGGCGGCGAGGCCGAGTCGGAAAAAGGCGTGCATGGCGTCTTTTTTTCACCCCCGGCGACGCTTGGAAACCGGGGAAGGCCGCCCGGTTTCGCACAGGCGATGATTCAGTTCCGAAATCGCATCATTAAATACATGTAAGATTTCTCAACCGACAATCGCGCCTCATTTGGGGAACAGTCGCCGTCTTGCGGTCAAACATTGAAATTTTGGTTCGGCAATTAAGGTCTGAATTGGGTGACATCTGCGGCACAAATACCACACTGACTGGCGGACACATCTTCGACACTCAACTATTCTGCTTCGAAATCCAAACGTGATCGTTGGAGGCGACCAGGAACCGCGAGGCGACACCTGGTGGGGCGTCCTCAAGGCGTACGCGACTTCGATCGAGGGGGAGCGTCGTCGAACTGAACATGGAGTTCGAAGCGTGAAGATTCGTAGCTTTTGCCTGACCTCGGCCATCGCCGCCGCGGCCGCGCTCGCCGCGGCGCCAGCTCTTGCCCAGGACAACGACGTTGGGACTTGGTCCGGCCCCTACGCCGGCCTGAACCTCGGCTACGGCGGCGGCAATTTCAAATACCCCTACTCAGGCACGACCGACGCCGCGGGGACGAACCCCGTCAGTGGCCATTTCCGCCAGGATTCCAGCGGCGTGCTGGGCGGCGTCACGCTCGGCTACAACTATGAGACGCGCGACGGCTTCGTGGCCGGTCTGGAGACAGACATCGACGCCTCCGACCTGAGCGGAAAGACCGGTTTCGCGGAATTCCCTGGAACAGGCACGTCCTACGACGGCGACTTCAGTTCCCGCATCAACTACCTCGGCACGGTCCGCGCGCGCGTCGGTCACGCGATGCTCAACAATCGGATCGTCCCTTATGTGACCGGCGGCTTCGCCTATGGCGGCGTCCGGACGGCGAGCAACTGGAACTGTTCGGCCTGTTTCAACGGGGGCCCGGGCAACGCCTCGTTCGTTTCGCCCAACCAGATGCAGACCGGCTGGACGGTCGGCGGCGGGGCCGAATACGCCCTCAACCGCCACCTCTCGATGAAGGTGGAATACCTCTACGTGAACCTGGGCGACTCCACCCTGAACGGAACCGGCGGGACCATCGGTGGCCCGGGCTTCAACCTCTACAACGCCAGCGTGGACGAGAAGGCGACGGCGAACGTCGTCCGCGTCGGCCTGAACTGGCGCTTCTGACCTGCAGGACCCTCCCCCACGGTCGTCGTGGGGGAGGACTCCCCTGGCTAAGAGCGCGTTCCACAAAAGTGGGAAGTGGTTTTGCGATGCGAACGCGACCGCCAGCGACCGGCGACGGTCATGCTAGCGTCGACAGGCGTCAGCTTCCAGGCGTGCTATCACCGGCGGCAATCGACCCCATTGCGGACCTCACGTAAACGAAGCGCAATGGCTTGAGGGGTGTCGCGGGCTAGGCCTATCGTCCCCCGCATGTCCGCCGGCCTGCCCGTCAACTTCCGACCGGACGCTTTCGCCGGGACCGTCGAGGATTACATCCTCCATAGGCCGCCGTACGACACGCTTATGCTGCTTGACATGTTGGACCGCGCCGCGCTCCCCACCAAAGGTGCGCGACTGATTGACCTCGCCTGTGGCCCGGGGAGGCTTACGTTTGCCATCGCCGAGCGCTTCGCCGACGGAGTGGCGATCGACCTAGACCCGGAGATGATCGCGGCGGCTCGCCGGGCGGCAGAGGCGCGCGGCGTGCGCCATATTCGCTGGGTCGTCGGCCGCGCCGAAGACCTAAAAGCGCCTGCGGGCGCCTTCGATCTCGTCACCGCCGCCTCGGCCTTCCACCGCTTCGACCAGCCGCACGTCGCGGCGATAGCCTATCGCTGGCTGAAGCCCGGCGGTGCGTTTGTCACGGTCGGCGAGGTACCCGCGGGAGGGGAGCCCGCCAACTGGCGTCAAGCGATCACCGACCTTGTCTGGGCCTACGTTGGCGAACCCGCACAAGGCCTGCAGGGGGCGCCGGACCCCACGCCGGCAGAGGGCCTCGCCCATGAAGAGCAGGTGCTGCGCCGCGCAGGATTCGATCCCGTTGAAAGCCGGTCGTTCGAGAAGTCGTACGTCTGGAATCTGGAGAGCCTGCTGGGCTACCTGCGCTCCACGTCCTTTGCATCTCGCGCCGCGCTGGGCGAGCGCCACCACGCGTTCGAGGCCGACCTGACCGCCTCACTTTTGGCCTACGACAGCTCCGGCCACTTCCCCGAAATCATCGCTAACGGCTACACCATAGCGAGGAAGCCGTCTTCGGTCGGTTGAGAGGAGGACGGTCCGCCTCGGGACGCTGGCGCCGTCACTCCTCGACGCAGCGGCTTGCCCGCTTCCCCCCGTCGCACCCTAGATGCGTCCGTTTTTCGGTGATCCAGCCGCTAGGTGTGTTTGCCACCGAATGACGGAACGCGCTCAATTTCTTGAATCTAGAGCACGGTGGTCCCATTCAGGCGGTTCCGCCTGAATGGGACGTGCTCTAGGCGATCACCCTCGCCTCGGCCTCGCCTTCGACAATCCGGCCCACGACCCGGGCGCCGTCGAAGCCCTGCGCCTTGGCAAGGGCGAGCACCCTATCGACCTCTTCGGGCGACACCGCGATCAGCAGGCCTCCGCTGGTCTGGGGATCGGTGAGCAGGTCTTTCCGCCACGGAGCGAGCCCCTCCGGCAACCGAACCTCGGCGCCGTAGCTTTCCCAGTTGCGCCCCGAAGCGCCGGTGCGGACGCCGGCTCGAGCGAGTTCCTCAGCCCCCTCGAGCAGAGCCGCAGCGTCGGCCACGATCTCGACGGTCACTCCCGAAGCGCGCGCCATTTCGAGAGCGTGACCGAG
>JAFAHO010000071.1 GCA_019237205.1 Hyphomicrobiales bacterium | reverse complement strand
GGCCAGTACACTCATCTCTTCAACGGTAAGATCGAGGTGAATGTCAGCGCGGCGGTCGCCTACGGGTTCGACGCCGGTTCCGGCAACCAAGTCAATGTTTTCGATTTCGGCGCGGTCGCGCCCTACCCGATCGCCAATTCGTACTGGCTCGAATACGGGGGACGCGTGGGCTACCGGCTTGGAGACAAGACGGTCCTGGACGCCTTCCTGCTCGGCACCGCCTTCGGCGAGATCGGAAGCACCCTCCACGGCGGCGTCGCCTTGCGTTACTTCTTCTGACCGCCGCCGCGCGGCGGCGGACTGTCGGCCCGATCGCGGCGCGCAATGCTCATGAAGAGGAGAACCAGCGTGAGCAGCGGCCTTTCGTTGACCGAGCATTTCGCCAGAAGCCCGCGCCACTCGTCATTCTATCTGGCGTGCGGCGCAGAGGACGCGATCCCGATCATCTTCGTGCACGGCTGGCCGGAGCTTTCGATTTCCTGGCGCGGACAGCTTCCCGTCTTCGCCGGACTCGGCTTTCGCGCGATCGCGCCCGACATGCGCGGCTACGGCCGCTCGAGCGTCCCGCCACGGCGAGAGGATTACGCGCTCGAACTGATCGTCGCTGACATGATTGAACTCCTCGATTCGATCGGCGCCCCCAGGGCGATCTGGGTCGGGCACGACTGGGGGGCGCCTGTCGTCTGGTCGATCGCTCAGCATCACCCCGAGCGTTGCCACGACGTCGCCAATCTCTGCGTTCCGTACATCCCCGAAGGTTTCGCCGTTCGCGCCATCCTGCCGCTCGCCGATCGCAACCTCTACCCCGAGGACAAGTTTCCGTTCGCGCAGTGGGACTATCAGATCTTCTATGAGGAGAACTTCGAGCGCGCGAGCTCCGGCTTTGAGGCCGACGTGCGCTCAACTGTCCGGGCGCTCTTTCGCGCCGGCGACCCCGCCGGGCGCGGCAAGCCCAATAATCGCACGGCGTTCGTCCGCGCCAGGGGCGGCTGGTTCGGCCCCGGCAACAGGGCGCCCGCCGTGCCGCGCGACGAGCGGGTGATCGGCGAGGAGGACGAGGACCGTTACGTCGCCGCGCTCGAGCGCAACGGATTTGCCGGTCCCGACAGCTGGTACATGAATGCCCAGGCGAACATCGCCTATGCCGAACGAGCTCGGACGAACTGGCGCCTGACGATGCCGGTTCTCTTTTTGCATGGCGCGTACGACTATACCTGCGAGACGATCGACTCGCGCCTGGCCGAGCCGATGCGCGCCCATTGCGCCGACTTGACCGAGGCGGTCGTTCCCTCCGGACACTGGATGGCGCAGGAAAAGCCCGCTTGGGTCAATGCCGCGCTCGCCAAATGGCTTGCGCAAAAGGCGCCCGCGCTTTGGGTCTCCGCCTGACGCGAATCCGACGCGAGAGAGGAGCCGCGCTGCGGGCTGAGCCTCGAATCGCGGCGGCCACCGGCCCGGCTATTTCTCGTCGAGCGCGATCATCGGCGCCCAGGTTTCCGGAAGTTCGTGCCCGCCGAGTTCTTCGAAACGCTTCTGATAGTAATGGTAAAGCCCCCGGATATTGGCCGGCGCGAGATGGGCCGCATCGCTGGCCATCTGTTTCGCGGCGGCGAACCGGCGCGCCCGGTAGGCTTTCAGAATGTCCTCGTGCAGCGCGCTCAGATGCTGGAACTCCTCGCTCCCGGCGTACGCCTCTCCACCCGCCAGCGTGTAAACGGCGACCGTCCGGGTCTTGTTCTTGAGGCGGACGTGGTCGATCTCGAGCCAGGCGAATTCCGGCGCCTCGTCGCGCGTAGCCGCGCTCGCGACGATGTCGACGCCGAACTGTTTAGACGAGCCCTCAAGTCGGGAAGCGATGTTGACCTCGTCGCCGAGCGCCGAATAATCGAAGCGTTGAATGGACCCCATGTTGCCGACGCTGCATTCGCCGGTGTTGAGGCCGATGCCGAATTTCACCATGTGAGCCGCGCGTCCCGCCTTCTCGGCCCGCTCCTTCCATCCGGCGTTCAGCTTGACCAGCGTTTCGCGCATCTGGAGCGCAGAGCGCACGGCATGAACCCCATGCGCCGGATCGTCGAGCGGCGCGTTCCAGAAGGCCATGATCGCATCGCCCATATACTTGTCGACGGTGCCCAACTCCTTGAGGATGATGTCGGTCATCGGCGACAGATATTCGTTGAGGAACGTCGACAGTTCGACCGCGGTGAACCCCTCGGAAAGCGTCGTGAAGGAACGGATGTCGCAGAACATCAGCGTCAGGTCGCGCTGCTGCCCGCCGAGCTGCAGGTGTTCCGGATGCTCAGCGAGGCGCGCCACAACGGCCGGCGACACATACCGGCCGAACGCCGAGCGGATCTCGTGCACCTGCTGGCGCTTCTGCCCGTAAAGGTGCCCGACGCCCGCCAGGAACACGAAGCCGGATGAAAGGCTCGGGATCACGGGGTCGAACAGGACGCCGTGCGCAGTGAACGCGTTCCAGCTGCCGTAGCCCATCGCAGCGGCCGCGGCGCAACCCAACAGCGCCGTCCAGTAGATCGGGATGAATGGGAGGATCGCCGCCAACGCGAGGGAAAGCGCGGCACTCGTAATGAGTTCGGCGCCCCGCGCCCAGTCGGGCCGCTCGAGGGTTACCCCCGAGAGGATCTGCTCGACCAGCTGCGCGTGCGCTTCGACGCCTGGCGTCGACGGATCGAGCGGAGTCGCGACGACGTCGGAAAGGCCCGTAGCGCTCGCGCCGACGAAGACGAGTTTTCCGGCAAGATCGGAAAGGTCCGCGCCGGACTCGAGGGCTTTCCACGCGGGAATCGTTCGACGGGCGTCGGTCTTGGCGAACCACACGCGCAGGTCCCCCCCTCCCTGCGTCGGGACGACGACGTCGCCGACCTTGATCGCCTCAACCGTCATGCTCTTGCCTGAACTCCCCCCGTAGGCGTCGGTCGACTTGACCACGTAGCCCGAAGCGCCTTGGGCGACGCGCAATGTCTCCATTGCGAGGCTTGGCTGAATCTGGCCGTTGATGTCGAGAAGCAGCGGCACATTGCGAACGACCCGGTCAGCGTCCGGCAGCCAGTTGAGAGAACCGAGGCCGCTCGCGGCGTCAGCCAGGACCGGTATCGGCGCGAGCGCGCCATTCAGGTGGGTGAGGAGCGAGTTCGGGGTCTCGCCGACAAACGAAAAGCCTCCTTTCGGGACAAGCTTCGTCTTGGCGGCGTTGGGCGTCGTGGTGAAGAATGTGCCGAGCACCACCGGCCGGCCGGAGATGGAGTGGGCGAAGGCGACATCGCCGTCGGCCCGTTCCTCGCAACGCTCCGCCTGATCCGCGCTGTGAACAGTCGCCTGGGCGCAAGCTTTCTGATCCTCGCTCGGCTGATCCTTCTCTGAGAAAAGGACGTCGAAGCCGACGGCCGCGACATTCGCCTTCGCCAGGGCCTCCGCGAGCGACGCCATCGTCTCGCGCGGCCACGGCCATCGGCCGATGCGGTCGATCGATTCGTCGTCGATGTCGACGATCCGGACCGGCTGATCGAAGTTATAGGGCCTCGGCTTCCAGCGCTGATACTGGTCGAAAACGAGGTTCTCGAGATTGGTCCGGAACGGCCCGAGCAGTGTCCCGAACGCCAGCGTCAGGGCATAGGCCAGGACCACGACCAGTACGTAGGAGCGCCACTTCCGCCAGTTGCGCAGATGCGTCCCTATCACGCGGAAAGGCATCAGATCGACAAACCCCGTTCGATTCTGCCGGCGTTACGGCGGCCGCCGGCTCAAAAAGATGCTAGCCGAACAACCGGCTGCGTCAACTTCCCTTGCTCGCGACAGGAACCCTGATTCAGATCAGCCTCATCCCCCGGAGCGAAGCGTGGCCGTCGCGCCCGACGATGATGTGGTCGTGCACGGCGACGCCGAGCGGTTTGGCGACCGCGATGATGTCGAGCGTCATGTTGACGTCCTGGGTCGAGGGTGAGGGATCGCCGGATGGATGATTGTGGACGAGAACGATCGCCGTCGCCGACAGTTCGAGCGCGCGCCGCACGACTTCGCGCGGATAGACCGGCGTATGATCGACGGCGCCCGAGCCCTGCACCTCGTCGGCGATCAGGCTGTTCTTCTTGTCGAGAAAGAGGATTCGGAAGATTTCACGGCTCTCGAACGCCATCGACGTGCGGCAATAGTCGACGACTTCCCTCCATGAGCCCATCGGCAGCCGCTTCTTCACAACGCCTCTGGCGAAACGCTGGGCCGCGGCCTCGACGATCTCGAACTCGGCGATCGCCCCCTCGCTCATGCCCTTGACCTCGGCCAGACGATGGGGCTCCGCCGCGATCGCCTCCGGGAACGAGCCGAACCGGGCGAGAAGGGCCTTGGCGAGCGGCTTCACGTCGATGCGCGGGATCGCGCGGAAGAGGACGAGCTCGAGCAGCTCATAGTCCGCCAGCGCCGCGGGACCTGCCTCGCGCAGACGGGCCCGCAGACGCTCACGATGCCCATGATAGTGCTTGACGTCGTCCCCGGCCTCGTCAGGCGTCATCGGATCGGGGCGCGATCGGCGCCGGTTGGCGACAGCGTGAAGATTTCGCACCCCGTTTCAGTGACGCCGACCGTGTGCTCGAACTGGGCCGAAAGCGACCGGTCGCGCGTCACCGCGGTCCAGCCGTCCGACAGAATTTTTACGCCGTAACCGCCGAGATTGATCATCGGCGCGACGGTGAAGAACATGCCGGGCCTGAGCGGCGCGCCCTCCCCTTTTCGTCCGACATGCAGGATGTTCGGCTCGTCGTGGAAGAGGCGCCCTAGCCCGTGGCCACAGAAGTCGCGCACCACCGAGCAGCGCTCCGACTCGGCGTAGGTCTGGATCGCGTAGCCGATGTCGCCTGTCGTCGCGCCGGGCTTGATCGCCTCGATGCCGCGCATCAGCGCCTCATAAGTGACGTCGATCAGGCGCTGCGCCCGCCGCGGCGCCTCTCCGGCGACGAACATGCGGCTCGCGTCGCCGTGCCACCCGTCGACGATCAGCGTCACGTCGATGTTGAGAATGTCCCCGTCGCGCAAAGGCTTTTCGTCCGGAATTCCGTGACAGACGACATGGTTGATCGAGGTGCAGACTGATTTCCGGTAGCCGCGGTAATTGAGCGGCGCCGGGTAGGCTTTGTGGTCGCGCGCGAACTCGAACACGAATCTGTCGAGGCTCGCGGTGGTCGCGCCCGGCTTGACCAGCGGCCCGATGAGATCGAGCGCCTCGGCTGTCAGCGCGCCGGCCTTGCGCATGCCGACAAAATCCTCGGGGCCGTGCAGCCGGATTTGCCCGCTGCGGCGGGAAACGTGCTCCGCCGCCGATACGAACGTCGTCGATGCCGTCACCGCCAATCCTTTGCCGCTGCTTGCTGTAACCGCTACACATAAGCTGCGACCCGCCCGCAAGACAAGGCGCGCGGCGAGCTTTCTGGCGGCGCGGGGCGCATAAGGCGCGCGCGATGCGGGCCAGCGAGAGGGAGATTCGAAAATGAGCGGGCCGGCGACCGTCACCGCCGCGATCCTGGTGATCGGCGACGAAATCCTGTCCGGCCGCACCAAGGACCGCAACATCGGCTACATCGCCGAATATCTCGCCCGGGTCGGCGTCGACGTGCGCGAGGCGCGCGTGGTTCCGGACGTCGAGGACGAGATCGTGGCGGCGCTCGACGCGCTCAAGGGCCGCTACGACTATGTGGTGACGACCGGGGGCATCGGGCCGACCCACGACGACATCACGGCGGACGCGGTCGCGCGCGCTTTCGGCGTGCCGATCGGCGAGGATCCGCGCGCGATGGCGATCATGATGGAGCGCTATCTCCCTGCCGATCTCACCCCCGCGCGCAGGAGGATGGCGCGCATTCCTGTCGGCGCCGATCTCATCGACAATCCGATTTCGAAGGCGCCCGGATTTCGCATCGGCAATGTGTTCGTGCTCGCGGGCGTGCCCTCGGTGATGCAGGCGATGCTCGATTTCGCGGTCAAGTCGATGAGAACCGGCGTGGTGATGCTGGCCGAGACAGTCGAGGCGGGACCGGCGCCGGAGGGGCGCTACGGCGATGCGCTCGGCAGGATCGCCGCCGCCCATCCGGAGGTGTCGATCGGCTCTTATCCCTCATTCAAGGACGGGCGCTTCAACAACCAGATCGTCGTGCGGGGCAAGGACGAAGCCGCGGTCGCCGCCGCACGCCAAGCGGTTGAGGCGATGCTCGTCGCGCTCCAGAGCGACGGCAAGCTGCTCTGACCACAGCGCGAAAGGTGTTGACTTCGAGTGCGCACCGCTCGCACGGCCGCATGGCGCTTGCTAAGAGACGCCCGATTTCAAAGCCAAGGAGCCGCCCCATGACTGCCCCGCGCGACAAGGCCTTTCCGGTTTCGTGGGACCAGTTCCACCGCGACGCGCGGGCGCTCGCCTGGCGGCTCGCCTCATCCGGCCCGTTCGACGCCATTGTCGCCATCACCCGCGGCGGCCTCGTGCCCGCTGCGATCGTGGCGCGAGAGCTCGACGTCAGGATGATCGAGACGGTCTGCGTCGCCTCCTATCACGACTATAAGACGCAAGGGGGCTTGAAGGTCCTCAAGACCGTCGCGCGCGACGTCGCAAGGCTCGACGAAGGCGCGAGGGTTCTCATCGTCGACGATCTCGTCGACACCGGCGCCACCGCCAAGATCGTGCGCGAAATGCTGCCTAGGGCCCATTTCGCCACCGTCTACGCCAAGCCCCTCGGCCGGCCGATGGTCGATACGTTCATCACCGAGGTGTCGCAGGACACCTGGATCTACTTTCCCTGGGACATGGGCCTCGCCTTCCAGCCGCCGATCGCCAAGGACGGGGCATAGGGCATGTGATTCCCGAATGACCGAAAGCGGCGAAGCGGCGCGAGGCAGGCCATGCCGATGGCCAGCAGCCAAAGCGCCGGCAGCTCGGGGACGCTCGTCGGTTGTCGCCGAAACTCCAGCACCCGAAGGCTGTCGGACGATCCGCCCAAGTGCTCCGCGTCGGCGAGGAACTCGCCGGACCCGACAGTAGCGGGATCAACTGCTCATTGGTCGCGCCCCGGTGAGGAGACCAAGAAAGGTATAGACTTCGGTCGGACTGGGTAAGCGATCGAGATCGGTCTGATAAAGCTGCGCAATCAGCTGGCTGCGATATTCGGTGGAACTCTCGATGCCCAGCGCCACTGCCATCGCACCCTTAGAAGAAAGCACGGTCTGCCAAAACATGCTCTCCTCCAGACTGGGCGAGCGTCCGAGCAGATCATGGTACATCTGATCGACGAGCTGTCCGGGTGTGCTTATGCCCAGACCGTCTGATATTCGGCGGATCCCACGAGCGCTGCGATGACCGCCTCGTCCGTGGTGGCGCCAATTGTCACTTCGCCGACCCATTGCGAAAGCTCAAGCGGAGTAGGTGGCCGGGTGAGAAACTCCTGGTAGTAGGCGGTCACAGCGCGACGGTAGTACTCGGCGCTGGTGTCAATATCGGTCGCAACAGTGGTTGTGTCGACACCGCCAGTCAGAAAGGCGCGGAACGTCGCCGTCCCCGTCGGATCCGGCGCCCGACCCAGCAGCAGTGAATAGCTCAGGTCAAGGAAGTCGGTGACGTCCCGGTGCTCAATCACCGGGTCCAGATTCAGGATCACGACTGCTGAAGCCTCCCGAGGCACGGCGAACAGCAGCGCGCCGACGAGCAGCAGGGTGGCGTGAACCGAATTGGAACGACGCAGCCTAGCTCGTCGCAGTATTGCGCGCATGAGTGGCCTCCACACCAGGCGCCGACCGCGGCTTTGGTCGTAACAGTGTACCTCTCCGGCAATTCCGGCAAGGCCGAACCCGCCGGCGCAGGAGAGATCGATGGGTCCACACTTCCCCTTTGGGGGTCCATCTCGACCGGAGAAAAGCGGCGACGAAACCCTGTCCGGCGCCGCCAAGGATCGCAACATCGGCTGCATCGCCAAAGCCCTCGCTCGGATCGGCGTCGACCGACGCCAGGCGCGCATGGTTCGGCGCGCCGACCGGCAAGGAGGTTCATTTTCGAAGGAAAGTGTGAAAGAAGGCGCTGGCCTCATGCGGACGTGGCGAAACCGGTAGGCGCAAGGGACTAAAATCCCTCTTCTGCGCCCATCGACGAACTTTCGTCACGGCGCACTTTTGTTATGGAAAAACAACGCTTTGCTTATGCTTATGGTTGAAAGGTAGGCGAAGCGGAATCGAGGCTAGGAGCCAACCAGGAGCCAAGGGTCGGAATCGGCGTGAAAGCCCACTATCGCGCCATGGCGCGCTGTGGCACGACCATGACAATGCGGACGTGGCGAAATCGGTAGACGCAGCAGACTTCAGTTGGAGTGCCCGTGGGGAAATCCACGGAGTAGAACCGCTCAAAGTCGGGGAACGCTAACGGGCTCACGCCCCAAGCCAATCCCGAGCCAAACCCTCGCAAGAGGGAAGGTGTAGAGACTGGATGGGTGGCGCCTTCGGCCGAAACGCCATGGCGAAGGGACAGTCCGGACCACGAACGCCGAACGGCGGCGGCGAAAGCCGAGGTGGTAAGAAAATCTGCTTCTCTATGAGAGTGCGGGTTCGAGTCCCGCCGTCCGCACCAAGCCCTACTGCGACACCCCGAACCTGCCAAGGTCGGGGTCGAGCCGAACCATTGCACGCTGACGACGGTGACGCCGCCGCCCGGCAGCACGCCGCGAATCGAAGAACCGGGTTTGAGGTCTTCAAGCCGGGCCATTCAACCCTCCACCGACGCAGCGGCAGAACACCGTCACGCCGGCAGGCTCGATCGACACCCGGGGGCCGCAGGTCTTCATCCGGGTCGACGGCGCTTACGACAGCGTCCAGGCGATTGAAGTGGACCCCGATTTTGGGACCGGGGGCTAAGTTGGAGACCGGCCGCTCCGTTTGATAGACGGAGCGAATGATGACGAAGAAGACGAGACGACGGATAGACGCCGGGCTGAAGGCGAAGATTGCACTGGAGGCGCTGCGGGAGCAGGCGACGGTGACGGACCTTGCTCAGCGCTACGAGGTCCACCCGAACCAGATTTACGCTTGGAAGAAGCAGCTTCAGGATCAGGCGGCGCGCGCGTTCGATTCCGGCGTCGGGCGGGACTCGGACACGGCGCACGAGCGGGAGATCGAGCGGCTGCACGCCAAGATCGGGCAGCTCACGGTCGAGCGGGATTTTTTAGCTCGGAGGTCCGGAAGATGAGCGCGCCGGACCGCAGAGCGATGCTCGACTGCGCCGACGAGGCGCTGTCGGTTCGGCGACAATGCGCGCTTCTGAGGGTGGCGCGCTCGGGCGTCTACCGGGCGCGCAAGCCCGCCAACGACAACGACGCGGCGCTGATGCGTCGGATCGACGAACTGTTCACCGCCTGGCCCTTTCTCGGCTCGCGCCGGATGACGGCGATCCTGCGCGCCGAGGGCTCGCCCGTGAACCGCAAGCGCGTGCAGCGGCTGATGCGCCTGATGGGGATCGCGGCGCTCGGGCCGAAGCCGAGAACGACCAGGCCCGCGCCCGGCCACAAGAT
>JAFAHO010000369.1 GCA_019237205.1 Hyphomicrobiales bacterium | reverse complement strand
ATCATCCCGGACGCCAAATACGGCGACGTGGTGGTGGCGAAGTTCATGAACACCATCATGTACGAAGGCAAGAAGTCGGTCGCCGAGGCGATCGTCTACGGCGCGCTCGACAATGTCGAGCAGAAGGCCAAGAGCGATCCGCTCGCTGTGTTCAAGCAGGCGCTGGAGAACGTCGCCCCATCGGTCGAGGTGCGCTCGCGGCGCGTCGGCGGCGCGACCTACCAGGTGCCGGTCGAAGTGCGCACCGACCGCCGGCAGGCGCTGGCGATCCGCTGGATCATCGCCGCCGCCCGCGACCGCAACGACAAGACCATGGTGGACCGGCTTTCCGCCGAGCTGCTTGACGCCTCCAACAACCGCGGAGCCGCGGTCAAGAAGCGCGAAGACACGCATCGCATGGCTGAAGCCAACCGCGCCTTCGCCCACTACCGCTGGTAAGCGGCGGTCGCTCAAGGCAATCGGGATCAGGATCATGGCGCGCAGCCACGCTATCGAAGACTATCGTAATTTCGGCATCATGGCTCACATCGACGCCGGAAAGACCACGACGACCGAGCGCATCCTCTACTATTCCGGCAAGTCTCATAAGATCGGCGAAGTCCACGACGGCGCCGCGACGATGGACTGGATGGAGCAGGAGCAGGAGCGCGGCATCACGATCACTTCTGCCGCGACCACGACCTTCTGGCACGACAAGCGCCTCAATATCATCGACACGCCCGGCCACGTCGATTTCACCATAGAAGTCGAGCGGTCCTTGCGCGTTCTCGACGGCGCGGTCTGTGTTCTCGACGGCAACCAGGGCGTCGAGCCGCAGACGGAGACCGTCTGGCGTCAGGCCGACAAATACGGGGTGCCGCGCATCGTGTTCGTCAACAAGATGGACAAGATCGGCGCCGATTTCTCCCGCTGCGTCGAGGAGATCAACACCAAGGTCGGCGGCCGGCCGATCTGCATCCAGCTGCCGATCGGCTCGGAGTCGAGCTTCAAGGGCGTGATCGACCTTCTGCGCATGAAGGCCGTCGTCTGGCAAGAAGAGGGTCTCGGCGCGAAATATCACGACGAAGAGATTCCGGCCGCTCTTAAGGCGAAGGCGGAGGAGTATCGCCACGCGCTGATCGAAGCCGCGGTCGAGCTCGACGACGATGTCATGACCGCCTATCTCGACGGCCACGAGCCGGACATCGATACGCTCAAGCGCTGCATCCGCAAGGCGGTCAAGCAGATCGCGTTCGTGCCCGTGCTCTGCGGCTCGGCCTTCAAGAACAAGGGAGTTCAGCCGCTGCTCGACGCGGTCGTCGACTATCTGCCCTCGCCGGTCGATCGCGGCGGCATCAAGGGCCACGACGTGAACACCGGCGCGGAAATCATTCGCATGCCGAGCGATTCCGAGCCCTTCTCCATGCTTGCGTTCAAGATCATGGACGACCCGTTCGTCGGCACGATCACCTTCTGCCGCGTCTATTCCGGCAAGATCGAGTCGGGCACGACCGTGCTCAATTCGACCAAGGACAAGCGGGAGCGCGTCGGCCGCATGCTGCTCATGCACGCCAACAACCGCGAAGACATCAAGGAAGCCTTTGCCGGCGACATTGTCGCGCTCGCGGGCCTCAAGGACACGCGCACCGGCGATACGCTTTGCGACCTGCAAAAGCCGGTCATCCTCGAGAAGATGGAGTTCCCCGAGCCGGTCATCGAGATCGCGATCGAGCCGAAGTCGAAGGCCGATCAGGAGAAGCTCGGCGTCGCGCTGTCGAAGCTCGCGGCCGAGGATCCGTCCTTCCGCGTCTCGACCGATCCCGAGTCAGGCCAGACCATTCTCAAGGGGATGGGCGAACTGCATCTCGACATCAAGGTCGACATTTTGAAGCGCACCTACAAGGTCGACGCCAATATCGGCGCGCCGCAGGTCGCCTATCGCGAGAAGCTGACCAAGAAGACCGAGATCGACTACACCCACAAGAAGCAGTCGGGCGGCTCGGGCCAGTTCGCCAGGGTCAAGCTGGTGTTCGAGCCGGCGGAGCCCGGCGCTGGGTCTTCGTTCGATTCGAAGATCGTCGGCGGCGCGGTGCCGAAGGAATATGTTCCGGGCGTCGAAAAGGGCGTCAACAGCGTGCTCGGCTCCGGCGTCCTGGCGGGTTTTCCCGTGGTCGACGTCAAGGCGACGCTCGTCGACGGCGCCTATCACGACGTCGACTCGTCGGCGCTCGCCTTCGAGATCGCCGCTCGCGCCGCGTTCCGGGAAGGGCTGCAGAAGGGCGGATCGGTTCTCCTCGAGCCGATCATGAGGGTAGAAGTCGTCACTCCCGAAGAGCACACCGGCTTCGTGATGGGCGATCTCCTGTCACGGCGCGGTCACGTCTTGGGTCAGGACATGCGCGCCAACGCCGTCGTCATCAACGCGATGGTGCCGCTGTCAAACATGTTCGGCTATGTCAACCAGTTGCGCTCGGGCACCCAGGGCCGCGCCAACTTCACGATGCAGTTCGATCACTACGAGCAGGTCCCGGCGAACATCGCCGCCGAGATCATCGACAAGTTCAAGTAGGGGCGCGTCGCCGCGTCGAAGCAGAAGGGCCGCTAGAAGGAGTTCGCTATGGCCAAGGAAAAATTTGCGCGTACCAAGCCGCATTGCAACATCGGCACGATCGGCCACGTCGACCACGGCAAGACGACGCTGACGGCCGCGATCACGAAGGTGCTCGCGGAGACGGGCGGAGCGTCGTTCGTCGCTTACGACCAGATCGACAAGGCGCCGGAGGAGAAGGCCCGCGGCATCACGATCTCGACCGCGCATGTCGAATACCAGACGAAGAAGCGCCACTATGCGCATGTCGACTGTCCAGGCCACGCCGACTATGTGAAGAACATGATCACCGGCGCCGCGCAAATGGACGGCGCCATCCTCGTCGTCTCCGCCGCCGATGGGCCCATGCCGCAGACGCGCGAGCACATCCTGCTTGCCCGCCAGGTCGGCGTGCCGGCCCTCGTCGTATACCTGAACAAGGTCGACATGGTCGACGATCCCGAGCTTCTCGAGCTCGTCGAGCTCGAGGTGCGCGAGCTTCTCTCCCGCTACGAGTTCCCCGGCGACGACATCCCGATCATCAAGGGCTCGGCGCTCCTGGCGCTCGAGGGCAAGTCGCCCGAGATGGGACACGATTCGATCGTCAAGCTGATGGACGCAGTGGACGACTACATCCCGCAGCCGGAACGGCCGAAGGACCAGCCCTTCCTGATGCCGGTCGAGGACGTGTTCTCCATCTCCGGCCGCGGCACAGTGGTGACGGGGCGCATCGAGCGCGGTGTGATCAAGGTCGGCGAGGAAGTCGAGATCGTCGGCCTGCGCCCGACCGCCAAGACCACCGTCACTGGCGTCGAAATGTTCCGCAAGCTTCTCGACCAGGGCGAGGCGGGCGACAACGTCGGCTGCCTCCTGCGCGGCACGAAGCGCGAGGACGTGGAGCGCGGCCAGGTTCTCTGCAAGCCGGGCTCGGTCAGGCCGCACACCAAGTTTAAGGCCGAGGCCTACATCCTCACAAAGGAGGAGGGCGGCCGCCACACGCCGTTCTTCACCAACTACCGTCCGCAGTTCTACTTCCGCACGACCGACGTGACCGGCATCGTCCAGTTGCCGCAGGGCACCGAAATGGTGATGCCCGGCGACAACGTGACGATCGACGTCGCGCTGATCGTTCCGATCGCGATGGAGGAGAAGCTGCGCTTCGCCATACGCGAGGGCGGCCGCACGGTCGGCTCGGGGGTCGTCGTTTCGATCACCGAGTAGGGCTTTTGCGACCAGCAAGAAAGGGCGGGGCGGCCGGTCGCCCCGCTTGCGCCGGCAGGGATTTGACACATGAACACGCAAAACATCCGAATCCGTCTCAAGGCGTTCGACCACCGGGTGCTCGACGCTTCGACGAAGGAGATCGTGTCCACGGCCAAGCGCACCGGCGCCAGGGTTCGCGGACCCATTCCTTTGCCGACGCGGATCGAGAAATTCACCGTGAACCGTTCGCCGCATGTCGACAAGAAGTCACGCGAGCAGTTCGAGATTCGCACCCACAAGCGAGTTCTCGACATTGTCGACCCGACGCCGCAGACGGTCGACGCTTTGATGAAGCTCGATCTCGCCGCCGGCGTCGACGTCGAAATCAAGCTCTGAGGATTTGCCGAGCGCCTATTCGGCCTCCGTTAAGCGCTCTCGAAGGATAAACGCCAATGCGTTCAGGCATCATCGCAAAGAAGCTGGGCATGTCCCGGATCTTCACCGACGCGGGCGATCACGTGCCGGTCACAGTCCTCCAGGTCGAGGGCTGCCAGGTCGTCGCCCATCGCACGCAGGAAAAGAACGGCTATACCGCGCTCCAGCTCGGCATCGGCAAGGCCAAGGTCAAGAATGTCTCCAAGGCCGAGCGCGGGCGGTTCGCGGTCGCCCATGTCGAGCCGAAGCTGCGCCTGGCTGAGTTTCGCGTCGCCGAAGACAAGATGATTCCAGTCGGGGCCGAGATCACTGCCGATCATTTCGCCGTCGGACAATATGTCGACGTCACCGGCGTGACGATCGGCAAGGGCTTCGCCGGTCCGATGAAGCGGTGGAACTTCGGTGGCCTGCGGGCGACCCACGGCGTGTCGATCTCGCACCGTTCGCACGGATCGACCGGCGGCCGGCAGGATCCGGGCAAGACGTGGAAGAACAAGAAAATGGCTGGCCACATGGGCGTCGAGAAGGTGACGACGCAGAATCTGCGGGTCGTCCAGACCGACGTCGAGCGCGGCCTCATCCTGGTCGAAGGTTCGGTTCCCGGTCACGCCGGCGGGTGGATCGCGGTCCGCGACGCGGTGAAGAAGCCGCTGCCGAAGGAGGCGCCGCTTCCGGGCAAGTTCCGTGTTCACGCCGAGGCCGGCGCAGCCGCGCCCGCCGAAGCGCCGAAGGGAGAGTGACGCCGATGAAATTCGACATGACGTCGATGGATGGATCGGCCGCGGGCTCGCTCGAGCTCAGCGACGC
>JAFAHO010000360.1 GCA_019237205.1 Hyphomicrobiales bacterium | reverse complement strand
TCTACATCGGCGCGGCACAATTCGAATACTGGCGGCACACCCAGCTCATCATCGACGTCGTGCCCGGCCGAGGCGCGGGCTTCACGCTCGAAGCCCCGGAGGGCGTGCGCTTTCTGACCCGCAGCCGCGTATTCACCGACGCGGAGGTTGCCGAGCTTGAGTCGGCGGGACCGCCGGCGCGGGCGGCCTGAGAGCGCCGGCGTTCTTGAGGCGAACTCCAGAGGTCGGAGATACGACGTCCTCCGCCGCCGCGCTCCCCAATGATGGGGCCTCGCACAATCGCTCTTGACGATTGAGGTGC
Organism: Hyphomicrobiales bacterium; assembly: GCA_019237205.1. GTDB lineage: Bacteria > Pseudomonadota > Alphaproteobacteria > Rhizobiales > Beijerinckiaceae > Roseiarcus. The sequence continues at coordinate 3,841 of JAFAHO010000360.1, read as the reverse complement.
GACTCATGACGAATACGCGACGGCCCCGCTTGGCGGGGCGTCGGGAGGTCGAGATGGCGAAGGGTCAGCTCAGAGGCAACAAGGAAGCGAAGAAACCGAAGGCGGATAAGCCCAAGGGTTCGGGGTCGGCCTACAAGCAGTCGCTTGGCAAAGGCGGCCAGGCCCTGAGCCCGCAGCCCGCGAAGAAGGGTTGAACGGGCGGGCGGAACGGCCGGACGCCTCGTCCGAAATTCTCCGCTCCTTCGAGTCACGCGCGTTGAGCGGGCTAATCGTCCATGTCCCACTTTTCCGCGCTGGCGCCGGCGAGTTCGCGCACGCGCCGCTCGTTGGAACCGAATTCGCGCGCGTCGCCCTCGTAGACGATCCTGCCGTCATCGAGCACATAGGCCCGGTCGGCGATCTCGACCGCGGCGCGCACGTTCTGCTCGACCAGGAGCACCGAGAGGCCATCGCGCCGCGCTGCGACGACGATCTTGAACACCTCCTCCACGATCAGCGGCGCGAGGCCTTGCGACGGTTCGTCGAGCATGAGGAGCTTCGGGTTCAGGATGAGCGCGCGCGAGATTGACAACATCTCCTGCTCGCCGCCCGAGAGCTGGCCGCCTTTGCTGCTCTTTCGCTCGGCGAGGCGCGGAAAGGTTTCGTAGATGCGGCGAACTGTCCAGGGGCCCGGCCGCTCGAACGGTACGAGCAGGTTTTCCTCCACCGTCAGATTGGCGAAGACGCGCCGGCCTTCCGGCACATAGCCGACGCCTTTCTCTGCGATGCGGTAGGGCGGGAGCCCGGTCACGTCGGCGCCGAAGAGCTCGACCCTTCCCTGGCGCGGCGGGGTGAGGCCGATGAGGCTGCGCAGCGTCGTGGTTTTCCCGGCGCCGTTGCGCCCCAGAAGGGTGACGATCTCGCCTTCGCGCACTTCTAGGGTCACGCCGTGCAGGATATGGCTCTTGCCATAAAAGGCGTGGACGCCATCGGCGCGCAGAGCAATCACGCCGCGGCCTTGCCGAGGTAGGCGGCCTGGACCTTGTCGCTCTCCGAAATCTCCTGCGGCGTCCCCTCCGCCAAGACCCGGCCTTCGGCCAGCACCATGATGCGGTCGGCGAGATTGAAGACGACGCGCATGTCGTGCTCGATCAGCATGATCGTCAAGCCCGCCCGCCGATGCAGACGCCGCACCAGCCGGGCGATCTCGTAGGTCTCCTGATCGCCCATCCCGGCGGTCGGCTCGTCGAGCATGAGGAGGCGCGGGCGGAGCGCAAGCGACATCATGATTTCCGCGGCGCGCTGGTCGCCGTGGGACAGCGCGCCGACGCGAACGCCGCCCTTGTCAGCGAGCCCGCCCACGCGCAAAAGCTCTGAGACTTTAGCGTCGACGCCGGCCCGCCCGGCGCCGCCAAGCCACGGCGTCAGCCGATAGCCGGCTGCAATCTCGACAGCGACCCGGATGTTGTCGGCGACCGAAAGTTCAGGAAAAACCTCGGTGATCTGGAAGGTCCGCGCCATGCCGAGGGCGACCCGCTTCTCGGGTGCAAGCGCGGTGACGTCACGCCCTTCGAACAGGATTGCGCCCGAGGTCGGCGCGACGAGACCGCTGACGAGATTGAAGAACGTCGTCTTGCCGGCGCCGTTCGGCCCGATGATCGCGCGCAGTTCGCCAGGCCCGACGGTCATCGACACGTCGTCGATCGCGACGAGGCTGCCAAACCGCTTAGAGGCGCCCTCGACCTGAAGGAGGCTCATGCCTTGGCCGCATTGCGCAGCATGCCCAGGACCCCGCGGGGAAAAAAGCGCACGACCAGCACGAAAACGAGCCCAATCACCGACATCCAGTTTTCAGTGCGGCTGGAGACGAAATCCTGGAGCGCGACGAAGATCGCCGCCCCGATCAGCGGCCCCCAGAACGAGCGCATGCCGCCGAGCACCGCCATGATGACGAGATTGCCGGAGAGATCAAAGCGCAACGCGCGCGGATCGGTGAAATTGTTCAGAAGCGCATAGAGTGCGCCGGCCACGCTGACGAAAAGACACGAGACCACGAACGACAACCAGATATGAAACTCGATCGGCACGCCGAGAAAGCGCGCGCGCCGCTCGTTTTCGCGAATGGCGATCAGCGTGCGCCCGAAGGGCGAACTGAGCAGAAGAGCCATTGCGGCGACGCAGACGCCGAAGATCACCAGCGCGAAGTAGTAGAACGCCTTGTCACTGCCGAAGATGTCGAGCGTGGCGACGCCAAAGTCGATCGGCGCCCGATGCCAGCCGGTGAGACCGTCGTCGCCGCCAGTCACCGAGTTCCAGCGGAAGGCGAGAAAATAAAAGACCTGGCCGAATGCAATCGTCACCATCGCGAAATAGACGCCGCGGCGCCTGACGATCAGCGCGCCGATAACCATGGCGGCGAGCGTTGCGACCAGCATGCCGAGCGCGATGGCCGGCATCGTTCCGGCGCCGAGATACTTGATCGCCATCGCCGCGCCATAGGCGCCCAGGCCGAAATAGGCGGCGTGGCCGAACGACAAGACGCCGGTAAAGCCGAGCAGGAAGTTGAGCGACATCGCCGCCAGCCCCATGACGAGGATGCGGCTCGCGAGCTCCGTATAGCCGCCGATCGCGCCCATCCAGAACGGCATGAACAACAGGATGATCCCAACGGCGACGTTGAGCCTATGGCCGCGCAGGCCGTTCAATGCAGTCTCCCCTCTTCGCCCAGAAGGCCGCGGGGGCGAAACAGCAACACCAACCCCATCATCACATAAATCACCGCTTCGGTGGCCGAGGGAAAATAGACAGCCGCCAATCCCGAGGCGACGCCGATCATGAGGCCGCCAATCAGCGTACCGAGCAGGCTGCCGAGGCCGCCGACGATGATCGCCACGAAGCTGGGCATGATGAGATTGGCTCCGATGGTCGGCGAAAGGCCGAGCAGGCCGGCCGCCAGCACTCCGGCGAGGCCGGCCATATAGATGCCGATGCCGAAATTGAGGCTGCGCAGCACCCTGACGTTGACGCCGAGCGTCGAGACTGTGTCGAGATCGCGCGTGCCGGCGCGGATGCGCATGCCGAGGCGGGTATAGTTGAGCGCCGCGAACAATGCGCCGACCGCCGCCACGACGACGACGATCATGAATACGCGATAGCCGGTGACGAAGAAGAACTGGCTCGACAGCGACGTCGTGAGCCAGGCGGGCAATTGGAACGGCAGGCTCTGCGCGCCCCAGATGAAGCGCGTCACGTCCTCGAAGATATAGGCGAGGCCGAAGGTCAGGAGCAGCCCGTAGAGCGGATCGCCGCCATAGAGCGGGCGGATCAGCACGCGCTCGATCACGAGGCCGAGCGCCGCGGTGAGGAGGGGCGCGACGATCAGCGCGCCCCAGAAGCCGACATAAGGGATCAGCGTGTAGGCGAGATAGGCGCCCAGCGCCAGAAATCCGCCATGGGCGAAATTGATGACGCCGCTCAGGTTGAGGATCAGCGACAGGCCGAGCGCCATCAGCGCATAGAACGCGCCGACGATGAGGCCGTTGAAAATGTTGAACAGGACGACCTGAGTCATGCGATGAGGTTCGTCGCTGGCGCTCGGGGCGTGGGCGGGAGCCGCGCGCTCGCGCCTCTTCGCATGAGGCTCAAGTCGGCCAGGTCATCTTGCAGCCGCTCTCCTCGACTGGTCCGGCGGCCTCGGCCCCGTTGACGACCTTCACGACCTTGAAGAGATCGTCCGGCGCCGAGCCGCTGGCCTGGGCGTCGCCGACAAAAAGCGAAGCGATCAACTGGTTCTGGCCGGCGCGATAGAAGACCGGATTCGGCCCGAGCGCGATTTCCGACGGCAGATGGAAGTCCTGCAAGG
>JAFAHO010000131.1 GCA_019237205.1 Hyphomicrobiales bacterium | reverse complement strand
CCCCTTGTCGGGATCGGGAGTCCGGCTGAGGAATCGGCGCAGTTCCCCGCTCGTGTTCCGCTCGACGCGGCTGCGCCCATACGGCCTTATGATTCGCATCGAAATCCCCGCGCTAGGATACTCGTTTGGCGCGTGGCGGCAAAGCGGGCGCGGACATTGGCGCTGACGGTCGTCGCCTCGAGGCAGGAAGCGCAAATCCACGTTGCCTTCTGTGCGTCAGAAGCCATGCTATATTGAATCCGCCGGTAAACCGTATATTAACTGTGAAATAGGCGCATGGAACTCTAAACCGCCGGCCCGGCCAGGACGGCGCGGGTCGGCCGGAAATGGCGCCGCAAGGGACTGAAAAGACTGGACTCGCGCCCGGAAACGGCGCGCCGGAGCAAACGGGACTTGAGCGCCGCGGCGGCGTTGCGCGGGCGGCGCGAAAGTTGCGCATTTTCGCGCCCAAGCCTTTGAAAAACCTGTCTCGGCGGCTTCGGCCCCGGCCATCCGTCTACTTCCCGACGACCCCGTCCAGCCATCCGATCAGGTCGCGCATCACCTCGCCGCGGTTCGTCTCGTTCAAGGTGTCATGGCGGGCGTCCGGATAGATGCGGGTCGTGAGCTTGGCGAAGCCCGCTTTCTTCAGCGCGTCGATGAGGCCCTGGATATTGGAGCCGACGGGATCGCGCTCGCCGGAGAACACATAGATCGGGAGGTCCTTGCGGATGCGGGCGAGGCGCGAGGGCGCGATGAGGCCGGGCAGCGCGTCGAGGAGGTCGATGGCGAGCTGGTTGGTGAAGGGAAAGCCGCAGAGCGGGTCGGCGACGTAGGCGTCGACCTCCTTCGGGTCGCGCGACAGCCACTCGAACTCGGTGCGCCCGGGCTCGAACGGTTTGTTGAACGCGCCGAACCACATTTGTTTGAGCAGCTTGCTCTTGCCGCGCTTGCCTAGCCGCGCCCGCTCGGCGCGGGCGATCAGGCGGCCAAGGGTTGCGATCGGCGGGGGCGCGCCGTTCGAGCCGGAATAGGCCACGGCGGCGAGCGCGTCCGCATGCTCGGCGACGAACGCCTGTCCCAGGAACGAGCCCATCGAATGGCCAAGAAAGACGATGGGGACGCCGGGCTGCTCCGCCGCGATCTGGCGGTTGAAAGTCCAGAGATCGCGGATGGTTTTCGTCCAGCCGTCCGCATCGGCGAAATGGCCGAGATCGCCGGGAGCTGAACTCGGCCCGTGGCCGCGATGGTCGTTGGCGTAGACCGCGTAGCCCGCCGCGTTGAGCGCGCCGGCGAGCCGCGCGTAGCGGGCGCTATGCTCGGCGAGGCCGTGCGCGATCTGTACGACCGCGCGCGGCCGCCCCTCCGGCAGCCATCGCCGCCCGAGCAGCGCGACGCCATCGTCAGCGCGAAATTTGAACTCGCTCCCCGGCATGTTCCGCCCTTCCGCCCTTCGTTGTCGGCATCAGAAGCGGACCGGCGGCAGGCGTCAAGCGGAGCGCGGCCCCGGACCCGCCGCCGCGGCTTAAGCCGCCCACATGCTTTTCGCGGCAGGAAATAACATCTCGCCGAATCGCGCTGGATCGGCTATGGGTCGAATCCCATGGCGCGGTATATTTTCATCACCGGCGGCGTGGTTTCCTCGCTCGGCAAGGGTCTGGCTTCAGCGGCTTTAGGGGCGCTGCTACAGGCGCGCGGCTACACGGTCCGCCTGCGCAAGCTCGACCCCTATCTCAACGTCGATCCGGGCACGATGAGCCCAACGCAGCATGGCGAAGTGTTCGTCACCGACGACGGCGCCGAGACCGACCTCGATCTTGGCCATTACGAACGCTTCACCGGCCGCAACGCCAACCGGCAGGACAATATCACCACGGGACGCATCTATCAGGAGCTGATCGCCAAGGAGCGTCACGGCGACTTTCTTGGCGCGACGGTGCAGGTCATCCCGCATGTCACCAACTCCATCAAGGACTTCATCCTCGAGGGCAACGAGGGCGTCGACTTCGTGCTCACCGAGATCGGCGGCACGGTCGGCGACATCGAGGGCCTGCCGTTCTTCGAGGCGATCCGCCAGCTCGGCAACGATCTGCCGCGCGGCCACGTGGTCTACATCCACCTGACCCTCCTGCCCTACATTACGACCGCGGGCGAATTGAAGACCAAGCCGACCCAGCATTCGGTCAAGGAACTGCGCTCGATCGGCATCCAGCCGCATATCCTGCTCTGCCGCTCCGACCGGGAGATCCCGCGCGAGGAGCGGCGCAAGCTTGGCCTCTTCTGCAACGTGCGC
>JAFAHO010000065.1 GCA_019237205.1 Hyphomicrobiales bacterium | reverse complement strand
TGGGGCTCGCATGGGGCTTCCGGCTGCCGGCGCGCGTCGGCGCCGAAATGGCGATGCTGCTCGGGCCCGGCGGGGAATTCGGCTTCGTGATGATCGGCGCGGCGCTTGCCGGCGGGCTCGTCGACCGGCCGCTCGCAACGACGCTGGTCAGCGCGGTCGCGATCTCAATGATCGCGATCCCCGCGCTCGCGAAGCTCGGTCAGCACATCGGCTCGGCCCTGCGTCCTCAGGCGGAAAGCGCGCGCGAAGAGACGCCGCCCGGCGATGAGGACGGGCGCGTCGTCATCGTCGGCTACGGGCGGGTCGGCGCGCTGATCGGCGACATGCTGGACGTCCACAAGATCCCGTTCATCGCGGTCGACTCGGACGCCCGTCTCGTCGCGCGGGCGCGCGCCGCCGGCAAGAGGGTCTATTACGGCGACGCTTCGCGGCCCGACTATCTCCGGCGCTGCGGCCTCGAGACCGCGCGCGCTGTTGTGGTGACGATGGATTCGCCAATCGCCAACGAGGCGGTAGTCGCGACGACGCGCGGCCTCCGTCAGGACATGACGCTGGTGGCGCGCGCCCGCGACGCCGATCACGCCCGCGCACTCTACGGGCTCGGCGTCACCGATGCGGTGCCGGAGACGATCGAGGCGAGCCTGCAATTGTCCGAAGCGGTGCTGGTCGACATCGGCGTGCCGATGGGCTTCGTCATCGCCTCGGTCCACGACAAGCGCGAAGAATATCGCAAAATCCTCATCGCCGCCGGCGCGCCGGAGCGGTCCCGCTCGACGCGCAAGCCCGGGCGCGCCTAAGCCGGAGCGGTGCTCCAGCGAAGCCTGGCCGCAAGCGCCGCGTAGATCGCCAATGCGGCGCTTGCCACAACGTCCCAGCCGGCGAGCGAAAGGCCGAGAATGCGCAGCTGAACCACGTCGCAGCTGACGACGCGGGTTGTTTCGAGCGCCTTCAGGAGGTCTTTGACGTCGACCGGCGCGCTCAACGCGCCAGTGCAGGCGGTCGGGCCCGGCCACCAGTGCTGCTCGACCCCGACATGGTAGAAAGCGAACGCGGCATTGGCGAGAAAGACGAGCGCGATCAGGGCGAATCCCGCCTGTGCGACCCCGTGCATCGAGCGGCTCGCGAAAAGCGCCGTCAACGCGGCGAGCGGCGCTGCGGCGTAGAAGGCGTAGCGTTCGGTCAGGCAAAGCTCGCAGGGCTCATAGCCGAGGCCCTGAAGGATCCAGGCTGCGGCGAGAACAGCCAGCGCCGCCAGGAGGATCAGAGCCGCCTGGCGGGTTTGCGACCGCGGCAGCAGCGCGTCGACGAGGAACATTTATAACGCCCTGATCGCGATGATGAAGCCGACGACGACCAGCGCCGCGAAGCCGCCCAGAACGGCAGCGAAATTGCGCTCCATCGCCAGGCGCAGCGGCTCGCCGAACCAGTTGAGAATGCCCGCCACGAGGAAGAAGCGCGCGCCGCGGGTCACCGCAGAGAGCGCCACGAACAGCGGAAAATTGTAGCCGAGGAGGCCGCTGGTGATGGTCACGAGCTTATAGGGGATCGGCGTCACGCCCTTGATGAGAATGACCAGCCAGCCCCATTGCGCGTAGGTCTGCTTCAACGCCTCCATCTTGGCGCCGTAGCCGTAAAGGTCGACGAGCCATTGCCCGATCGTGTCGTAAAGAGCCGCGCCGATCGCGTAGCCCAGCATCCCGCCGATGACCGAAGCGACGGTCGCGATCAGCGCAAACCGCCAGGCGCGGCGCGGATCGGCCAGCGCCATCGGCGCGAGCAGAACATCCGGCGGAACGGGAAAGAACGAGCTCTCGGCGAAGGCGACCGCCGCCAGCGCCGCCTCGGCATGGCGGCTTTCGGCAAGGGCTTTGACGCGGGGGTAGAGCGAATTGGACATGAGGCCCCTGACGGTCGCGGCGAGCCTTTTAGGCGTTCTGGGCGGCGGCGTCCATGCGCCTCGCGCGATGCCCGCGAGGCTTGCATCCAACGCGCGGCCGGTGAGGTTGGCGACCGCGCCTACAGGCTGAACTGGCGTTGACCCCCGCGCGCTCGCCGGTCTATATCGCGGCCCGTCCGCTTCGCCGCGGGCCCCTATGGCGGAACTGGTAGACGCGTCCGACTCAAAATCGGATTCCGCAAGGAGTGCTGGTTCGATTCCGGCTAGGGGCACCAACGTCCACCCGACTGGCGTAAGAGAGGTGAAGACGCAAGCGCTACTCGAGATCTGTGGTTGATGCTGGCCTGACATAGCGACGGGACCGGGCATGGTGCCCGCTCAGGGCCCTGCGTCGAGATAGTCGTGAATAATGCGCCCCGGCACGAGCTTGAAGTCGGCGCGCCAATAGAGGCCATCGAGCATGTCGACAACAGGCAGGCGATGGATTGGCGCTTGCGCATTGGGACGCAATTCGACGGTGCAGGGTCCGCCCCAACATTCGTGCACGCGCACGTCAGCCAGTCGGCGAGCGGTGAGTTGTCGGATCGCTGGTCGGCCGTCGATCTGGTCGACCGATTTGAGATTGATGTTGAGAGAGAAATCGAAGTGCCTCGTCAGGCTGTCAAGGCTGTCTGGCCGTTGCTTGGTCGGCATGGTTCCAGTCAATACGTCTATCAAATTGCGCTTGATGACGCCGACGGTGAGATCGCCGCGAATTTCGAGAACGGCCTCGCCGAATTTCTTTGGCTGGCCATGCACTTCTCGGCCATGCGCGATGCCAACGTCGGACGATAGAAACAGATAAGGCGAATAGGAGCCGGTCACGTCGGTTCCGGGCAGACTGCATCCGACCGACACGTTGCTTTCGCCGTAGACGCCGAGCCAGTCGACGTCGTTCATGCGATAGACATGGGCAAGCACAACATCCGAAGTCGGCTCCAGCGGCGGCGGCAGTAAGCGCGCCACCGCCGCCTCGTTAGTGCGCCATGCGAGAGACAACACCTCGACATTGCGGAAGGAGAATGGAAACGGCGGGATCGTCGGCGCGTCCCACGGCGTCGAAAAGCCCGGCGTCAAAATGTCTTCGATGGTGAGACGGCCGACACCATCGCGACGTAGGTCCTTTCCGCTCATACCGCCTCCCAATTGACATGAGCCTTGGCGGGGGGACCCTTTTCGACCGCCGAACTGGACGCGAGCGCCGGAAGACCGAGGCCGTTGACGCCGATGGCGCGCGAAGCAGCGGCCGCCTCATCGAGGATGCCGCCACTCCTTCGCGCTCGCTGCAACGCAGTCACACCTTTTCAAGCCGGCCCGAGTCCGCAGAGCGATAGAGCGCATCGAGGACCTCGACGGCGCGCATGCCAATCCGGCCGGGCGATTGGTTCTCGACTTGCCGGCCGAGGCAGATATCGACCAACGTGTTCAACGGCTCTAGGCATTCGTAGGCGCCGGAGCCGGGCGCCATCTCGACGACAGTGTCCCGTCCGTCGCGGCGGCGCACTTCCAGGCGCTCACGTTCGATGTCGAGCATGAGCATGCCCTCCGAGCCAAAAAGGCGCAGATCGATCTGGTTGCCCAGGTGCTTGGGGACTGTCGCGGAGCCTGAGACTGCCGCTGTCGCTCCATTCGTGAATTGCACCACAGCCGCATCGTAATAGTCCACGCCCGTCGGCGACTTGCCTGTTACGGCGAACACGCCTGACGGTTCCAGGTCGGCTATACGAAACAACAATCCCAGCGCATGCACGAGTTGGCCCCAGCCATAGCCCCCCGCCCGCTCGGGATCCGCCCAGGTCGAAGGCGGCGGACGAAACATGTGCGTCTCGGTCTCCTTCATCGCCTGGCCCGCAAAGAGGTCCTCGAGCGCTGAGGCCATCTGAAGCACGATATGCTCAATCCGGCCGATCTGCCCTGCGGCGATCAGCGCGTGGGCCTTGTCAGTCCAAGCCTTAAAGTTCCATCCATAAGGCACGATCACCTGTTTGCCCGCAGTGTCTGCCCTGGCCATCAAGTCGCGGGCGTCGGCGGTTGTCGTCGTCAATGGCTTTTCCACCAGCAGATGGCAGCCTTTGGCGAGCGCAGCGACCGCGTGCTCGTAGTGCAGCACATGAGGCGATGAGATCACCACGCCATCCATCGGAACCTGCTCGAGCATGGCGCGGTAGTCCTCGAAACCGAGCGGAACCTCGAATTTTCGCTGCAGCGCGTCTAGTTCCGCAACGCCGAGACGGTTGACGGCGACGATCGCGCAATCTTTGTTGGACTTCAGCACCGGCAAATGGTTAGCCGCAGCCCACCACCCGGCGCCGATCACTCCAATGCGCGCTTTTCGCGTCATCTTGCCCCCATTGCGCGCTCGTGGATCTTGGCGCTTCCGAGATCGGCTCCGACGCCTGGGTTCTATCACCAGTCGCGCGCTTCTCAAGCGTCCGACCCCTCGCCGGATGATCCGCGTCGAGGCCGGGGAGCAGGCCGGCACGCCCTTTCCTTCCGCGGCGCCGGACGCCGCGTCGCCAGCCCAGCTTGACCCTATTGGGCGCCGCGCATAGTTTGAAGACGATCACAATATTTCGATTGAACATCCGATGGCGTCGCAGTTGAGGATCGAACGCCTGGAATGCGTGCCGCTCAGCATGCCGCTCCCGCGCATGTTCCGCGGAAGCAATTACTTCATGACCCATCGCTGCACGATCATTACCAGGGTGTACACCTCTGCTGGGATAGTCGGCGAGATCTACAATGGCGACGAATTTGAGACCCAGGGCGAAGTCGTCAAGATTATCCTCGAAGAGATCCAACCGCTCCTGGTCGGCAAGGACGCTTTCAATATCGAGCGTTGCTGGGAGCTCATGCGCAAGCCAAGTTACAACATTCTGCGCGACCGGAAGCTTGCGATGTGCGCCCAGGCGTGCGTCGACAGTGCGCTTTGGGACGCGGTCGGCAAGGCGCTTGACACGCCCCTGTTCAAGCTGTGGGGCGGCTACGCCGACCGTCTGCCGTCCATCTGCATCGCCGGCTACTATGAGGAAGGCAAGACGCTTGCTGATTTCGGCCGCGAGATGGAGCAGGTCAAATTCGACGGTCATGCCGGCTGCAAATTCAAGGTCGGCGGCAGGAGACCCCGTGAAGACGCTGAGCGGGTGCGGGTCGCGCGGAAAGCGGTTGGCGATGATTTCATTCTTGTTGTGGACGCCAACCAAGCGTGGACCTTGGGACAGGCCGTCGAATTTTCCCGGCTGGCTGCCGATCTGAATATCCGCTGGTTCGAAGAGCCGGTGCGCTGGCACAACGACCGCCTCGACATGGCCGCGGCGCGCAGCCAAACGGGCATTCCGATCTGCGCCGGCCAGAGCGAGATTTCCCGCGCCGGCTGCCGCGACCTCATGATGTCGGGCGCGATCGATGTCTGCAATTTCGACGCCAGCTGGGGCGGCGGACCGACGGAGTGGCGACGAGTGGCGGCCTTGGCCGCCGCGTTCGCCGTCGAGATGGCGCATCACGAAGAGCCGCAGATTTCCGCCCACCTCCTGGCCGCGATTCCGAACGGAACCTATCTGGAGACGTTTCACGCGGATCGCGACCCGATGTTCTATCGCCTTGTCGCCAATCGTTCGCAACTCAAGGACGGCTGCTACGACGTGCCTGCCGGACCCGGATTCGGTCTAACGCTTGACGCCGCCACAATCCAAAAATATCGCGTCTGATAAGCGGATGAAAAACGAGCGAACCCGCGGAGGCGAGGTCATGAACGAGCGGGCGGCCGGAAACGCGCGCGCGAGCGACGGGGCGGCCGCGGCTCTGACCGACGAGGATCGGATCGATCTCCTGCGAACGATGATAATGATCCGAGAGTTTGAGGAGCAGGTTCAACGCAGCTATCTCGAGGGCCTGGTTCACGGCACGACCCATCTGTGCAACGGCCAGGAAGCCGTTTGCGCCGGCGTCGCGAAGGCGCTGCGTGACGACGACTATGTCAGCTACACCTATCGCGGACATGGGCAATGCCTCGCCCGCGGTATGGACCTCGAGGCCGCATTCGCCGAGCTCTTCGGGCGCGCCACGGGAGCCTGCGGCGGGCTCGGCGGCTCGATGCACCTCACCGATATCGATCATGGATTGATTGGCGCCTTCGGGATTGTCGGCGCCGGTCTGCCGGTCGCCGTGGGGGCCGGGCTCTCCGCGCAACTTGCCGGCCGCAAGCAGGTTTCGGTCTGCTTCTTCGGCGACGGCGCGGTCAATATTGGCGCCTTTCATGAGGCGCTGAACATTGCGCAGGTTTGGAGGTTGCCGGTCATATTCGTCTGCGAGAACAATCTCTATGGCGAATTCAGTCACATTCTCCATACGACGCCATACGAGGACCTCGTCATCCGCGCCGCCAGCTACGCGATGCGGACCGAACTTGTCGACGGCAACGATGTTCTGGCCGTTTACGCGGCCGCGGCCGGAGCGGTCGCACGCGCCCGCGACAACGGCGGCCCTGCTTTTCTCGAATGCAAGACATATCGTCATCGTGGTCATTCGCGCACTGATCCAGCCAAATATCGCGCCCCCGCCGAGGTCGAGGCCTGGTTGAAGCGAGACCCGCTCTCCCTCTACCGGGCAGAGCTCTGCGCCGCGGGGCTGATCAGCGAGAGCGACGCAGACCGATTCACCATCGAGGCGCGCTCCGCCGTCAAAGCGGCCGCCGACCGCGCTGCGGCGGCGCCATGGCCGTCCCTGAAGCAGGACTTCATGGCAAAGACGTTCGTCTGATGACGGCAAATGAGAAAATGGCTGCGGCCGAGCTCAAGCCGCTTCAGATGGCGATACAGGAGATCACCTACAGGGAAGCCATCGTCGCGGCGTTGCGCGAGGAGATGCGGCGCGATCCCAAGACCCTGATCATGGGCGAGGATATTGGCGCCTCCGGAGGCCCGTTCAAAACCTGCCAAGGCCTCTATGAGGAGTTCGGCGCATCGCGCGTCCGCGACACGCCGATTGCCGAGACCGGCTTTGTCGGCGCCGCGCTTGGTCTTGCGCTCACCGGCTACAGACCGATCGTCGAGATCATGTTCGCCGATTTCCTTGGCGTCTGTTTTGACCAGATCGCCAACAGCATCGCCAAGCACCGCTTCATGTCGGGAGGCCGGGTCAAGACGCCGATCGTCATTCGGGCCCTTGGCGGCGCGGGCTTGCGCTTTGGCGCGCAGCATTCTCAGACCGCCGAGTCCTGGCTGCTGTCAGTGCCGGGACTCAAGATCATCTGCCCCTCAAATCCCGAGCAGGCCTATTTGATGCTCAAGGCTGCGATCCGCGACGACAATCCGGTCCTCGTCCTCGAGCACAAGGCGCTCCTTTCAACGAAAGGCGCAGCGCCAATTGGCTTAGATGACGTGGCGATGCCGACCGGCCCGCGGGTGTTGCGGCCCGGTCGTCATGCGACGATTGTCGCGAGCCTCGCCATGGTCGGCAAGGCTCTCGCCGCGGCCGATCGATTGGCCCTCGAGGGCATCGAGGCGGAAGTCATCGACGTCCAGGTGTTGCGACCGCTGAACGTGTCGCCGATCAGCGACAGCGTGCGTCGCACCAACATACTGGTCACTGTCGAGGAGCAGGCGCCAACAGGCGGCTGGAGCTCGGATGTCGTCGCGGATGTTGTCAGTCAAGCCTTTGACTTTCTCGACGCGCCGCCGGCGCGCATTACGCTCCCTGACCATCCGCTCCCTTATAGCCCCCACCTCGAGGACTCGTTCATCCCGTCGCCGGAGAGAATTGCCGCGACAGTGAAATCATTACTTTAAGAAGCGGCTATGGACTTTCTCGTACCAAAGCTCAGCGCCACGATGGAATCCGTCAAGGTTCTGCGCTGGCTCAAGCACGTTGGCGATAAGGTCGCCATCGGCGAGCCGCTTGTCGAACTGGAGACGGACAAGGCGGCGATGGAAGTGGAATCGCCGGTGGAGGCGACCCTTGAGGCGGTGCTCGCCGCCGAGGGCGCAGAACTTGCCACGGGCGCTGTCCTTGCTCGCCTTGGATTGGCGGGCGAGGCCGAGTTGGCGAGTTCAACGAAATCGAGTCCGGCGACCATCCCGGACGCGCCGGCCAGTCCTGCGGAGTTCGCGATCGCAGGGGCGGGGTCGACCTGGGCCGCGACGCCAAGGATCCTTGCTTCTCCATTCGCCAAGCGCCTGGCTGGAATGAAAGGAATTGATTTGGCCGCTCTGGCTGCCACAAAGCCGCTCCAACGTATTCGCGCGCGAGACGTCCTAGCCGCGGCCGAGGCCAGGGGCGCGAAGGAGGGTTTCGAACCGTTTTCGACCGTGCGGCGACACATTGCCGAGGCCGTCACGCTCAGCCGCAGGACGATCCCGTCGTTCGTCATCGATCGTTGGGTCGCGGCCACGGCGATTGATCAGGCGCGCGCGGCGCATGGCGGTCAGATCGAAAAGATGATCGGGGTCAGGCCGACCTTCACTGATTTCCTCCTGTTGGCGCTGATCGACTCGTTTTCCAAACATCCCCGCATTCTCGATCGCTGGCATGAAGAAGACGGCCGCGTCGGGAGAATACGTGCCCCGAACATCGATATTGGCCTTGTCGTCGCCGTAGCTGACGGGGTCATGATTCCGGTGTTGCGCAGACTTGCCGGCAAACCGGTCCACGAGATTGTGCAAGCACGGCATGACGCGGTCCAGCGCGCCCGCTCGGCTCGATTGCTGGACGCTGATTACGCGCCAGTTTCCTTCTCGCTTTCCAACATCGGCAAGAGCGGCGCCGACCGCTTTGAGGCGATCATCAACCCCGGACAGTCGAGCATCCTAGCCGTCGGACGTCAGCACGATCGGGTCATTGCAAGCTCGGGCGGAATCATCGTCGCAAGAGGCGTCAATCTCACTCTCACCGTCGATCACCGTCTCATCGACGGACTCCTCGCCGCAGAATTCGTGGAAACGCTCGCCGAGCGGATTGAGCATGGGACTTGGTCGTCCACCTGATAGGCTGCTTCCAAAGCACAGTGCTCGTTGCAGAGCCCACTGGCTTGGCTTCGATGATGGCAGTCTCGGATCTCCTCACGGTAAGGACGCTCTTGTCGCGCCGTTGACGAGGTCATGGGGACCGTGACGCTGCATTCTCGCAATGTCGGTGGCGAGAGCTTCAATGTGGGCGTAATCGTGGACCGTGATCGCCGGCGACAATCCACCTTCGACGACGACGTGAGCCCGGTCCGCGGCTTCGTACACTTCCAACACCTCGGTGCAGAACATGATCACCGTATTGTTTGCTCCGACAAAGTCGCGAAGGAGACGATAAATCTCGCGCTTACTGTGAATGTCGACGCCCCGCGTCGGCTCCTCGAGCAGCAACAGCCGCGGGGCGCAATTGAGCGCCTGGGCTATCGCGACCTTCTGTTGGTTGCCCCCGGAAAGCGAGCGGATGCCTTGCGAGGCGGCGTAGGCTCTAATCGAAAAACGACGAATCGCTTCGTTGGCGAGTTGGCGCATCCGCCTCTTCTTCAGCGCCATGCCGAAACCCGCAATGTCCGGCTCGCCCAGACGAGCCAGGACGTTCTCGCCGACTGAGAGATTGCTGTAGAGACTGAGCGTTCGCGTAGCCGGGACGTAGGCCGTGAGGCGCTGCGCCATATCCCCTGTCTCGCCGGCGATCTCGATTGTTCCAGAACAGGACTCAAGCCCGCCGAAGGAACGCAGAAGCTCCCGCGCGCCCGCGCCCTCGACCCCGATCAAGGCGATGATTTCGCCTGGGTTGGCTTCGAGGCTGATCGCGCGGAACGCGCCGGCGCTATGAGACCAATCGTCGATCGCGACAAGAACGCACCTGTCCTGGCCGATCGCAGCGGGCCCCTTGGCGCTTGTCTCGTCGCCACGGCCTACGACAAGCTCCTGGGCAATTCCGTCTTCGGTCAGCGCATCGCCTTCGAGGATCGCGCGAACTTGCCCGTCGCGGATTACTGCAACGCGATTTGCGTGTTCGAACAGGTCCCCGAGGCGATGGGTTACGAGCAGCACGATTCGGCCGTCGGCGGCAAGCTTATGCATCTCGCGGAACAATTCGTCGGATTCCTCGTCCGTCAGCGCCGAATTTGGCTCGTCGAATAGGAAAACCTGCGCGTCGCGCGCAACGGCGCGGGCGATCTCAGCGCGCTGCTGGGTGGCGAGCGAGCAATCGCCGAGCAAGGTATTCGCGTAGCGATCAATGCCGAACGCCTTCATCACTTTCGCATCGCCTCCGCTCAACCATGGCCGTCCGATGCGGGTCCCTTCGCGCCCGACAAGCACATTCTCGGCTATGGTGAGGTTAGGGAAGAGCTGTGGTTCCTGGTGGACGACGGCGACCGCGCGCCAGTCGACGGACGGCGTCCAGGCGCTGCCATTAAAGGCGAGTTCGCCGCCGTCGGGGCGTTCTTCGCCGGCGATAATGCGGATGAGGGTGCTTTTGCCCGCGCCGTTCGGTCCAGCAACGCCGAGCACTTCGCCGGGCCGAATGTCGAGGTCGAGACCAGCCAGCGCAACCGTGGCGCCATACCGCTTATGCAAGCCGCGGAGACGGATGCCCTCGACGGCGCCGTTCATGCCGCCCTGCGCTTGCGGATATTGGTGAGCGCGAGGTCGAGGGCGACCGCACCGATCGTGACGAAGCCGAGAAAGAGCTGCTGAACGTGGGGTCCGGGCGAGAGCAGCGCCAGACCCTGCTGCAATTCGGCGAGGAGCAACGCCCCGCTCATCGCCCCAACGACGGTTCCTTTGCCGCCCGAAAGACTGGCGCCCCCGATGATCACGGCGGCAAAAACCGGGAAGGTATAGGAAAGACCGATGTTAGGCTGGGTAGTTTGGATGAACGAGAAATCGAGGATTCCGGCGGTGGCCGCGAGCATGCCGCAGATCACGAAGGCGAGGATCTTGTAACGCGTCACCGGCAGCCGGGCGAGCGCGGCGGCGACCGGATTGCCGCCGATCGCCATCAGGCGAAAGCCGAACAGAGTGCGATGCAGCAGGAACCCGACGATCAACGCCAGGCCGAGCATCCACACGACTTCGAGCGAAATCGGATGCGAGCCGAAGCTCGCCGTCAGTCCAGTGAAGAAATCAAGCTCGGCGGGCGGAATCTCTGAACCCGGAGGTGGATAGACCGGGTTGAAGGTCGAAGTCTTGGTGATCCAGAGCGAAACGCCGTAGAGGAGGTTGTAGCTGCCGAGAGTCACGATGAAGGACGGAATGCTGAGCCACGTGACGAGAGCGCCGTTGAACAGCCCGACCATCGCGCCGACGCCGATCGCCAGCGGCAACGCTGCATAGATCGGAATGCTCAGCAATATCCACATCACGGCGAGCGAATTGGCGCCGAGGCCGTACATCGCGCCGAACGAGAGATCGATCTCGCCGACCACGATGACAAGGGTCAGCCCGAGCGACATGATCGCCACCGAACTCATCGCGCGAAGCACCGATATGCCGACGTCGACGTTGAACGAGTTGGGCTTGAGAACGAACATCAGAAGCGCGACCAGCACGATGGCGAGGAACAGACCTCCCATGCGCAATGCAAGGTCGAACGTCGCTTGACCAGTGGAGGATAGGCTTGAGCGGGCCGCTTCGGTCGGCACAGGTTCGCGGGAATCGGCGCTGATCATGAAGCTTGGCGGCCATGCGCTCGAGGAGGCGGGGCCAGGACATGCCCGGCCCCCAAAAACGCTTCAACCTACTTCTGGCCGAGGATGCGATCGAGTTCGGCGCGCGCCGCGGCGACCTGATCCTTCATCACCGGCAGCAGTGTCTGAGTGTTGGGGAGGATGACGCCGTTCTTCAGGAACTGCGCGCAGGCCGGGCCGCCGAAGGCAGCCTGGTCCGACCATCGCTGGTCGAGCGCCGCCACCTGTATGCCTTTCTCGATCCCGTCGAGCTGACCCTTGGAGACGTTCCAGCCAATGGTGAAGATTTGGCCTGCCTTGTTCAGGCTTGTGATCGCGCGATCGGCGTGCTCCGCGCCGATGTCGACATTCTCGATGAACTGCACGTCCGGATTTGCAGACAAGAATGTCCGGTAGGCGTCGTAGGTCTGCCCAGGATCGTAGCTGACGTTGAGCCCGTTCGCTTCGGTTGTGACAAACTTCGCGTCGGGGATCGCCTTGGCGATCGTCTCGTGGAAGCCCTTCATCCGCCCTTGGGCCCAGAACTGCGTCGGATCGCCGCCGGAGACCGCAAAGACTTTAAGGTCCTTGTTGTTGGCCTTCATCCAGTCGAGCACGATCTTTCCCGCGGTCTCGCCCTCGAGCTGGGGCACCTGGGTGAAATTGGTGAATTCATGACCGCGCGAGGTGACGCCGACAGTGAATGCTGGGATGCCCTGATCCATGAGCTTGTTGACGATGGCGGTCGTTGAGTCGGATGTCGTCGGCTCGATCGAGATGCAGTCTATCTCGCCGGCCGCCAGTTTGGCCTCGATTTGCGACACTTGTTGATTAGCGTCGGTCTGCACCGGCGCGATCGAGGCGCAGTCGAGCGGATAGATCGCATTGCCGAGCTTGCAGCCGGTTTCGAATCCGGCCGCGTATTGCGGCGAGAACAGCGGAATGCCCGACGCCTGGTAGGAGAAGACGTAATTGATCTTCTGCCCAGCCTTGAGCTTGGCCGCGATGCGGTCGGCGAGCTTGAAGGTTCCCCAGTCGCGCTTGACCTCAAGCGGCGCGCCACCGACTTTTTCGCCGCTTGTCGGAATCTGCGACTGGCTGTCCGCCGCCCAGGCCCCCGCCACGCCCGCGACGCTCATCAGGCCGATCGTCGCCACGCTCCGTTTCAGATAGGCTCTCATGTCCGTTCCTCCCATTATTCGGCGTCGGCCGATTGCACTCCGCGATCATTTCATCGCGAAAGAACCTTTTCGCTGCGATAGCCGTTGACCACATCCTCGATCACTTCAATGCCGAGGCCGGGTCCGGTTGGCGGGTAGACCCAGCCATCCACATGCTCGAACGGCCTGGTCACCAGATCGTGTTGCATCGGATTGCGCAGCGGCTTGAACTCGAACAGCTTGCAGGCCGGCGAATTGAAAGAAATCGCCAGGCTCGCGGCAGTGACAATCGCAGACGACCAGGCATGCGCGTTGGCCTGGCGGCGGTAAAATTCGCATCGCTCGGCGACTTTCTTGAAGCCTGTAATCCCTTCGGCGCGACCGGGATCGACGCCGACGACATCGACAGTGCCAGTTGTAAGTACGCGCTCGAATTGTTCAAGCGTCCACTCGCGCTCGCCGTAAGCGATGCGCGTCGTCGTCTTGGCGCGCAGGTTCGCGTAGCCCTCCGGGTCCCATGCGCCGAGGGGCTCCTCGATCCACGAGAGGTTGTACTCCTCCATCGCCTTCGCGCGGCGCACGGCGTCGGTTACATCCCATTTGATGGCGATGCCATTGTCGATCATCAGCATCTTGTCGCCGAGCACTTTGCGCATCGCCTTCACATAGGCGACGTCACGGTCGTGGTCGTAGCCCAGACGAGCATTGCCGCGCTTGCCGAAGCCGGTCTTGAGACCCTGCAAGCCGGTCGAGATCCACTCCGCGGTTTCTTCCGCCATTTCGGAGATCGACTCATAGTGCGCGTGGCAAGAGGCGATCGCCGGCAGACGCTCGTGCACAGGACCGCCGAGCAGATCGAGCACGCTTCTGCCCAAGGCCTTGCCCTTCAAGTCCCACAGCGCGATGTCAATGGCGGCAGTGGCGTAGGATGCAATGCCCCCGTGATAGCCGTACCACCAGGCCTGTTGCTTGTTCAGGCGCCAAAGCGTCTCCGTTTGAACCGGGTCCTTGCCCATCAAGTTCGGCGCCATGCCTTCGATGACCGCCTTCGCGGCGAAATTGGCCTCCGGAAATTGCGTGATCGACTCGCCCCAGCCGACCTGTCCGTCGTCCGCCGTGATCTTGGCGAGACAGAGATGCCGGAGCGCGTTGAAGTCATTCGGCTCAGGATAGCTGACTGGAATAGCTTCGATCTTGGCGATTTTCATGGCGCCGCCCCTAGCCGATCGCGCCGCGATAGAGCGGCATTCCTTCGACGCCGACCTCGACCCGGATGAGTCGTCCGGTCATCGCCGAGCCCGTGACGTCGAACGGACCCATGTCGCAGCAATAGAGTGCGCCCCCCGCGCCGAACACGCAATTGAGGATCGTGCCGCCCGTTTCGAGAAAATCGAGCGGCTTACCGGTCTTGTCGATAACGTCGACGCCGCCGGCGGCCACCGCGGTGATCCAGAGATTGCCATTGGCGTCTATTTTCAGACCATCCGGAATGTGTCCGTCCGGCATCTTGTGGAGAACCTGCTTCGATCCGTCTGGTTTTCGACGGACCACGTTGAGCGTGTACGACTCGACCCAGACCAACGAACCATCCGGCTCGGCGACGATGCCATTCGGATAGACGTGGTCGAGTTCTTCGAGAATGCGCGCCCTGCCGTTCTTTTCGACGACGACGATGCGCCCCGGATGCGGCTTGGTCGCCGGGGCCCAGTCGCCGGAATCTGTGAAATAGAGTCGCCCGTCCGGGCCGAAGGTGAGGTCGTTCGGGCCGTCGAAAGTCACGCCGTCGGCTTCGGTGACCAAAACTTCGACCTTGCCTGTCGGGCTCGTCTTCTGAATCGAGGGCGGCCGGTGGACCGGGGCGATCCAACTTCCCACAGTCGGCGTCTGTGTCGAATAGACGCAGCTGTCCGAGCCGAGCATGCAGGCGTTGGGACCGCCGCCGACGTCGGCGTAGACGCCGGCCTTGCCCGTCTTCGGGTCCCACACGCCGATCGCGCTGGCGTAGGTGTTCGCGTAGATCACACGCCCGTCGTCGAGTTCATAAGGGCCTTCGGGATGCCCAAGGCCGGTCGCGCAGACCGAGATCGGCTTTTTCATATCGTCTTTCCTTTCCCCCTTACCAGGTCACCAGACCGCCGGTGAAATTGATCGCTTGGCCGGTCATGTACGGCGCTTCATCGGACAACAGAAACCAGATCAGCCCCGCGCATTCGTCCGCGCTCGACCCGCGCCCTAACGGCACTGCCCGGTTGCGCGCCTCGCGCCACTCATCGGCGGTCAGGCCGCGCATCGGCGCGACTTTCTCTAGGACCTCCTCCTGCATCGGGGTGTCGACAATGCCGGGGAGGATAGCGTTGACGCGGACCCGCCGCGCCGCCAGCGCGTAGGCGAACGAGCGCGTGATCGACAGGATCGTCGTCTTGGAGGCCGCGTAGGCCGCGACTTCGACGGTCGTGGCGAACTTCGCCGAACTCGACGACAGATTGACGATCGCGCCGCCGGCGGCGAGCCTCGGTCCGATCGCCTGGCAGAGGAAGAACGTCGCCTCGGCGTTGATCGTCTGCACACGCCGCCAATCTTCAACGGTGATCTCGAAGATCGGCTTGACCATCACCACTCCGGCAGAATTGACGAGATAATGCGCGCCGTCCGCCCAATCTGCGATGGTCTGGCGGTGTTTCGAATCGGTGACGTCGGCGGCCAGGGTCTCGATGGCTTCGCCTTCCAGTTCGGCGAGGCCACCGCCGTTGACGTCGACTGCGAGGACGCGCGCGCCTTCCCGCGCCAGCCGAAGCGCCGTCGCCTTGCCGATGCCGCTGGCGGCGCCGGTGACGACGCCGCGACGCTGCGATGGCGAAGCCATCCGTGCACGTCCTCCCGCGGCGGAGGACCTGTCGCCTCTCGTCGCTCTTCGCAAAACAATAGAGAAGCAATGCGGATTCGCGCAAGCCTGTCCTGCAGCGCGTGACCCTGACCCGCGGGATCAACGTCCTTGCGCGCCTCAAGGCCTCCGGCTATGCAGTGAGAGAGAAGCAACAAATTACTTTCCGCTCGGGCTCGATTGTGCGGCGACATGAGGGAGGTTTCGTCCGCGGCCGCTGGACTTTGCGGCTGCGGTGAAAGATTGGCTGATGGCCGACATTCCTTTGGTCGACACCCATTTCCACCTGCACGATCTCAAGCGGCCGGAGCTGCGCTATTCGTGGCTCGAGCCCGACGCGATTCACGGGTTTCTCGGCAACATCGACGCGCTGAAGGCGCAGCATTACTGGATCGACGACTATATCGCCGAGATCCGCTTCTCAAACGTGCCGAAGGCGATCCACGTGCAGGCCGCGCTAGGGATTCCGGATCCCGTCAACGAGACCAAGTGGCTGCAGGCTTTCGCCGACAAGACCGGCTATCCGCATGGCATCGTCGCCGAATGCCACCTGGCCGACGCGGACGCGCCATCGGTGCTGGAACGGCACATGGAATACGCCAACGTGCGCGGCGTGCGCGACTTCGGCAGGGGGCGCTATCTCGTCGATCCTGCCTGGCGGTCTGGCTTCAGCTTTCTGGAGCGCCACAATCTCGTCGCCTGCGTTGACACCCGCATCCAGCATTTTGACGACCTCCTCGATCTCGCCGGAAAGTTCCCGAATATCGTGATCTGCGTCGACCATTGTGCAATTCCCGAAGCGCGCGACGATGCTTATTTCAAACGCTGGTTGGAGGCGGTGCGGGGCCTGGCGAAGGCCGACAACGTGGCGATGAAGATTTCGGGGCTCGGCATGATGGACCGGCTCTGGACGATCGACTCGCTCCGTCCGTGGGTGGTTGGCTGCATCGAAGCCTTCAGCGTCGACCGCGTCGTCTTCGGCACGAACTGGCCGGTGGACCGGATGTTCAGCTCCTATCCCGACATCGTCAACGCCTACGCAAAGATTATCGCCGGCTTCAGCCGGGACGAGCAGTTGAGGATGTTCTCGCGCAACGCCGAGCGCATTTTCAGAATCTAGAACAAACGATGGGGAGGACGCCCCTTTGGACGATGAATCGGTCGGCTCGGGAGCTGTCGCCACGGCCAGCGCGGTGCATCACGTCGGCATGAGCGTCGCCAATCTCGACGAAGCGCTGGCGTTCTGGGAGAATTTTCTTGGCATCAAGGCGCGCTGGCGGACTGTGCTGAACCGGCCCTATCTTGGCGAGATTATTGGTATCCCCGGTGTCTCAATCCGGGCGGCCTTCGTCGACCTGCCGGGCGGCGTGGTGCTCGAGCTGCTCGACTACGAAACGCCCGACAGAGAGGCCAATCCGGAGACGACTTCAAATCCGGGCAACGTGCACCTTTGCCTCGCGGTCGACGACATCGACCTTGCCTGGAAGCGCGCTATAGGCTGCGGAGCCCGGCCGGTGCGCGCCGAGGGCCCAGTCGATATTGACGGTGGGCCGAACATGGGGGCGCGCGGCGCCTATCTGCGCGTGCACGACGTCATCACGTTGGAACTGTTCCAGCGACCGGTCAGACACTGAAAGCTCGCCGCCATGATCCGACGAGTCAGCTTCATTCGCCGCAAGCCCGGCCTTACTCGAGCGCAGTTCTTCGCCCATTGGACGGGACGGCACGCCGGGATCGTGCGTCAGCTTCCGGGTCTGCGCGGCTTGCGTTTCAGCCGCGTCGATCGTTGCGTACCGGCCGAGGCGGAATGGGACGGTCTGGGCGAAACGTGGTTCGACACCATCGCCGACTCCGATCGCGCCTTCGCCGCCGAACCGTTCAGGGCAATGCTGATCGAGGATCGCGCGAATTTTATCGGCGAGGCCCATTCCTGCTATGTCGAAGAGCCGGCCGGCTTCGAGCCTCCCGACATCGCGAGCGCCTGATGACCTGGAACCTGGCCTCCGGCCTCGAAGGCAAGCGCGTGATGCTTACCGGCGGCGCCGGCGGCATCGGCCGCGAAGTGGCGCTCGCCTTCGGCGCAGCGGGCGCGCGCGTCGCGGTGATTGATCTCGACGAGGACAAGGTGCGAGCCGTCGTCGCTGAAATGGCGGGCGGGCCGCATCTGCCGCTAGCCGCGGATCTTCGCCCAGTCGCCGGCCACGCTGAGCTTATCGGCGCGGTTGCAGGCTTCCTAGGCGGCCTGGACGTTCTTGTCTGCACGGCTGCTGTCCTGGTTCGCCGGCACAGCCTCGATGACGTGACCGAAGCCGACTGGGACATCCAGCACGACGTCAATCTGAAGTCGACCTTCTTCCTCAACCAGGCCGCGGCGCGGGTCTTTCGCGCGCAGGGACGGGGCGGCCGCATTATCAACTTTACCTCGCAAGGCTGGCAGAGCGGTGGCTTTGGTGGTTCGGTCGCCTACGCTGCCTCGAAGGGCGGCATCGTCTCGATGACGCGCGGCCTCGCGCGCTCGCTCGCCAAGGAGGGCGTCACGGTGAATGCGGTGTCGCCTGGCGCCGCCGACACCGCGATGATGCGGAGCGGAATGACCGAACAGCAACTCGCAGACGTCGCCGCCACCATTCCGCTGGGCCGCATGGCCGAACCGGCAGAGCTCGCTGGCACGGTGCTGTTCCTGGCGTCTGATCACACCTCCTATATTACCGGCGCGACAATAAATGTGAGCGGCGGTTGGCTAATGTATTGAGAGACAGGGGGAGGGCCGATGACGTCTCCGCTTTCTGGACGGGTCGCCGTCGTCACAGGCGCGGCGCGCGGAATCGGCGACGCGATCGCCGAGCGTCTGATGGCCGACGGCGGAGTTGTCTTCTCGTTCGACATGACGCCGCCGATGGAGCCGCGCACTGGCGTTGTCTACCTGCAAGCCGACGTGACCGATCCGGCGAGCGTAGCCCAAGCCTTCAAAGCGGTCGACGATCAGGCTGGGCGGATCGACATTCTCGTAAACAACGCCGGCATCCAGCGCGTCGGACTGGTCGGCAAACTGTCCTTCGCTGACTGGTCGGCGGTCGTCGCCACGCATCTCGACGGCTTCTTTATTTGCGCCTCGGAGGCGGTTCCGCGCATGGTTGCTGGCGGCCGGGGCGGCGCGATCATCAGCATTGCCTCAACCGCCGCCTTCGTCGGGCTGCCGGGGCGCGGCGCGTATTGCGCGGCAAAGGCCGGCATCCTTGGACTCACCAAGGCCCTGTCGCTTGAAGTTGCCTCCGCGCGAATTCGAGTGAATGCTGTCGCGCCCGGCTTCACCCGAACCAAGCTCATCGATCAGGCGCTGGCCGACGGTTCTCTGCAAGAGGATTGGATGACAGCGCGCGTGCCAATGAAGCGGCTGGCCGCAACCCGGGAGATCGCCAACGTCGTGCGTTTTCTGGCTGGCGACGAAGCCTCCTACGTGACTGGCCAGACCATTATCGCTGACGGCGGCTGGACGGTGCAGGGCATACCGGACGCACCATCCTGGCTGCAAACGGCTGCCACAGATTGAGCTGTCGCGATCCGCGACCCGCCGGGTTCATTGCTTGTCGCACTGTCCCAGGTACTTTGCTTGCAAGCTCCTCACCATCCAAACCATCGCGAGATTGAATGGCGTTGGCACGGAGCAGCGCTGACCGGCCGTCACGATCGCGCCGTTGATGACGTCGATCTCAGTTTGCCGGCTCGCTTCCACGTCCTGCAGCATCGAGGCGCGCGCCCCAATCGCCTTCCCGAGCAGGTTGGCGATCGCCTGCCTGCGCTCCGCATGATCGATGTTGATCCCTTGCGCCTTGGCCACGGCCACTACCTCGGCGAGAAGCCCTTCCATTAGCGCGATCGTCCCTTCATGCTGCATGAGTTCATGCGCCTGAAAGCGAAGGAGCGCTGCGGTCGGCAAAGTGCAAACATTCAATGCGAGTTTCTTCCATATCTCGTCGACGATCCGGGACGAGGGCGCCGTTTCGACGCCAGCTCGCCGAAACGCCGCAACCGCGGCCACCAGTCGCGGCGAGAGCGACCCGTCGATCTCGCCGACATGGGTCATTCCGCTCCCGGAATGCCTGACGCGGCCTGGGCCGATGAGCGTGCCGGAATGGTAAGTGAGTCCGACAATCACCCGCGACTTGCCTGCCACAGCTGCGATCCGATCAACGTTGCCCCAGCCGTTCTGGAGCGTCAGGATCGCCGTACCGTCGCCGAGCATCGGCGTAGAAGCGCCAATCGCCGCCTCGGTGTTGTAACATTTGACGAAATTGACGATGAGATCGACCGGCCCGACATCTAGCGGCGTCAGCGACGCCTTGACGCGGATGGTCGCGGTCGAGCCATCCTTCTCCTCAATTGCAAGCCCGTCGTGATTGATGGCGTCGATCGACGCCTGGGAAACATCGATGAGCGTGACGTCTTCGCCGGCCCGCGCGAGATATCCGCCGAATAGACCGCCCATAGCACCGCCGCCGCCGAGAACAGCGATCCTCATGTGATATTCCTCCCGGGCCAGCTTTTCATGCAGGCAATCGTATGGCCAATTTCCTTCCTTGGAAAACAGCTTGACGATTCGTTGGCGTTGCAAAAGTCCAGTGAAGGCGCCAATCTTCCCTTCGTGGACCTCGATGCGGCTTCAATCGCCCCGCGTAGAGTCGTTCCGGGCCTGTCGAGCGTCATGTCCAAGACCATTCTCGTTACCGGCGGATCGCGCGGCATCGGCCGGGCAGCTTGCATGCTGGCAGCTGAGCGCCACTGGTCGGTAGGCGTCAATTATCTTAAGGACCGGGCGGCGGCGGAATCGGCCGTTGCTGTGGCGGAGCGTGTGGGCGGCAAGGCCGTCGCGATAGCGGGAGACGTGTCGCGCGAGAGCGACGTTATCGCCATGTTCGACGCCGCAACAAGCGCGCTCGGACCCCTTGACGGCGTCGTCATCAACGCCGGCGTGGCGGCGACGGCGTCTCGCCTGGTGGACATGAGCGCCGAGCGCATGCGGCATGTCTTCGAGGTGAACGTGCTAGGCGCGTATCTTTGCGCGCGCGAAGCCGCGCGACGCATGTGCAGGAGCCGGGACGGCAACGGCGGTTCGATCGTGTTGATCTCCTCGGTCGCCGCACGGATTGGCGCGCCCGACGTCTACGTAGACTATGCGGGCTCAAAGGCGGCCGTCGACGCGCTGGCGCTCGGTTTGTCGAAGGAACTTGGTCGCGAGGGCGTGCGCGTCAATTCTATCCGGCCCGGGGTCATCGAAACTGAAATTCACGCCGCATACGGCGATCCTGACCGACCATACAAGATCGGGGCTTCAACTCCACTCGGCCGGCCGGGAACCGTGAACGAGATCGCCGAGGCAATCATCTGGCTGCTCAGCGATGCTTCGTCCTATGTCACAGGCGCAATCATCGATGTGACCGGCGGGCGCTAGCAGGATGACGGGGGCGGAGGACTCTGCCGATGGCGCGACGGCCGTCGCGCCGGTCTTGGAGATTCGTCGAGTCGCCAAGCGTTTCGACGCCACTCAGGCGCTGGACGACGTGTCCCTCTCGCTTCATGCCGGCGAGATTCACGCCTTGCTCGGCGAGAACGGCGCCGGCAAATCGACGCTCATCAAGATCATAACCGGCGTGCATCAGCCGGATCGCGGCCAGATTATGCTGGCTGCCCGATCAGTCACGATCCGCAGCGCGGCCGATGCGCAGCGCTTAGGGATCGCCGCGATCTATCAAGAGCCTCTGCTTTTTCCTGATCTCAACGTCGCGGAGAATATCTTCATCAGCCACCAGGATCGCGGCGCGGTGGTCAGTTGGGCACAAATGTTCCATGAGGCCGAATCGATCCTCGCAGAACTCGGGGTAGCGCTCGATGTCCGAAGTCCGGCGCGCGGACTGACGCTGGCCGCCCAGCAGTCGGTCGAAATCGCGAAGGCGATCTCGTTGAACGTTCGCATCCTGATTATGGACGAGCCGACGGCGTCGCTTTCCGCCCATGAGGTTCAAGAACTGTTCAAGCTCGTTCGCGATCTGAAGAGGCAGGGGGTCGCAATCCTCTTTGTCAGCCACCGGATGGAGGAGGTCTTCGAAATCGCCGACAAGGTCACGGTGTTCCGGGACGGCCGCTTGATATCGACGCGGGCTCGCCTCGAGGCGACGCCGCAGGGCGCAATCGCCGACATGGTCGGCCGCGAGATCGATTTGACGAAGACGCGAGCGACGGCCGCCCGAACAGATCTCGTTCTTTCCGTGTCCGCTCTGGGTCGCCAAGGCGTATTCGAAGGCGTGACCTTCGATCTCCACCGCGGCGAGGTCCTGGGCTTTGCCGGACTGATTGGCGCAGGCCGCACCGATGTTGGACTTGCCCTTTTCGGTATTGAACCGGCGACGTCGGGGACGATCCTCCTCAACGACAAGCCTGTTGCGATACGCTCCCCGCGAGACGGCATGAAACTCGGCATCGCCTATGTGTCCGAGGACCGTCGCCAGCTTGGACTTGTTCTCCCGATGTCGATCTTCGCCAACGTTACGTTGCCGGTTCTGCGCCGATACCTCAATCGCTTCGGCCTCGTTCGAACAAGTCTGGAGAGAGGGACGGCAGACGCATTCCGCGCGCGGCTCGCCATCCGAGCGCCGTCGGTCGATCTCGAGGTCGCCAAGCTGTCGGGCGGCAATCAGCAGAAGGTCATGTTGAGCAAGTGGCTCAACACTGACCCCTCGATCCTGATTCTCGATGAACCGACGCGAGGCGTCGACGTCGGCTCCAAGGCCGAGGTGCACGCCATCATCGCGCAACTCGCAACCGAGGGAATCGGCATCATCGTCATCTCATCGGATCTGCCCGAGGTGCTGGCCCTCAGCGACCGGGTTCTGGTCATGCGCGAGGGCCGGCAGATGGCGATCCTCGATCGCGCCGAAGCCAACCAGGAGACCGTCATGACCGCGGCGATGGGTCAGAGGCCGGCGAACTCGCTTGACGGAAGCGCGCCATGACCTGGCTGCAGCGGCGAGTCCGCCCGGAACAGATCCGCGAGCTGAGCCTGCTGGTCCTGATTGCCATCGCGATTGCGTTCTTTGGGTCGTTCATTGACGGTTACTATAGCTTTCGGACATTCAATCGCATTGCCTCGAGCGTTGCGATTATTACGGTCGTCGCTGTCGGCCAGACCTTGGTCGTGCTGACACGCAATATCGACCTGTCGGTTGGCTCGATCGTCGGCTTCACCGCCTATTTCGTCGGAACGCTAATCGCCAACGACAATGGCATAAACCCCCTCCTGGCGGTCGCCATCGCCATCGCAATGGGCGCAGGGCTGGGCGTCGTCAACGGCGTGATCGTGGCTTGGGGCCGCGTGCCGGCAGTGGTCGTGACGCTTGGAACGCTGGCAATCTATCGCGGCGTGCTCGTTGACCTCTCCGGCGCCAAGACGGTGACAACCGACAGCCTGCCCGACTGGCTCACCGGTCTTCCCTTGGTCAACGTCGCGCCGATCGGCAATCTCGACATCCGACCCCTGTTCGTTCTCGCCGTTGTGATCGTCGTCATATTCCAGTTCGCCACAACCTATCTGAGTTTTGCCCGACGATTTTATGCGATTGGCTCCAACCCCGAAGCGGCGCAACTCGTCGGGCTGCCGATGAGG
Source organism: Hyphomicrobiales bacterium (assembly GCA_019237205.1). Taxonomy (GTDB): domain Bacteria; phylum Pseudomonadota; class Alphaproteobacteria; order Rhizobiales; family Beijerinckiaceae; genus Roseiarcus. The sequence continues at coordinate 2,229 of JAFAHO010000065.1, read as the reverse complement.
GGCGTAGTCTTTCTCGCCTTCGTCATCTGCGGGGCGCTCGCAGGGCTCGCCGGCTTCATGTTTCTCGTTCGGTTCGGCAACATCACCGTCGAAGCCGGACGCGGCCTGGAGCTCAGCGTGGTGGCCGCTGTCGTCGTCGGCGGCGTCAATATCTTCGGCGGCTCCGGAACAGTTGCGGGCGCCATGTTCGGCGCCGTGCTGATCGGGACGCTCGAGCAGAGTCTGTTCCGCCTCGGCATCAGCGAGTTCTGGCTCGACGCGGTGCTCGGTCTCCTCATTTTGTTGGCGGTCGCGAGCGACGCCGTCATCCTGCAGCGCCTCAGGGCGCTGTGGGGCGGCGCCGAGTTGAAGCTCGTCGCAAAAGAAGCGGACTCGGTCTCCGGCGAGCGGAGGGCGCCGCGGCCATGAGCGCGCTTGAGAGACTCAAAGGCTGGGAAGCGATGATGCTCGCGCTATTGTGCGCGATCGTCGCGCTCAACGGCGTCTGGTCCCCGTATTTCCTGAGCGTCGGAAACTTCGTCAATCTGTTTCAGCTCTCGATCGAGAAAAGCATCGTGGCGCTGACGATGGCGCTCGTCATCATCGGTGGCGAGATCGATCTTTCCGTCGCTTCAGTCATGGGGCTCGCGGCCTGCGTCATGGCGTGGACGTTCCACGAGGGCGCGCCGATGCCGCTCGCCGTCCTGCTCGCGCTTGCGGCGGGCGCTCTCGCCGGGCTCAACAACGCGTTCTGGATCGCCAAGGTCGGCCTGCCGTCGCTCGCCGTCACGCTCGCAGGCCTTATCGGCTATCGCGGCGTCGCGCGCATCTTGTTGGAGGACCGAGCGATCGGCGGCTTTCCTGATTGGTTCAACACGCTCGGCCAGCAGGCGCTGATCGGCCCCCTCACCGCCGCGATCCTCATTTTCTTCCTGCTCTTTGTCTTCTTCGCAATTGTCCTGCACGGTTCCGCTTTCGGCCGCCTCGTCTATGTCGTCGGCAGCAACGTTCAGGCGGCCCGCTACTCCGGCGTGCGGGTCGGGCTCGTGAAGTCGGCTTTGTTCGTCGGCTCGGCCTTTGTGGCGGCGCTCGCCGGAATTCTGTATGCTGCCCGATTGGGATCGGTGCGGGGCGACATGGCGGAGGGGTTCGAACTCGACGTCATCACCGCGGTGCTTCTGGGAGGGGTCAGCATCTTTGGCGGCAAGGGCAATCTCGTCGGCGTCGGACTTTCGCTTCTCGTCATTTTGAACCTTCGCAACGGAATGGGTCTTGCCAACATCACCGGCAACACCCAGAACGACGTGATCGGGGGGCTTCTCATCCTCTCGGTGCTGATCCCGAATATGTGGCAAGACCTTCACAACAAGTGGAAAGGGAGAGAAACATGAGGAAACTTCTGATGGGCGTCGCGGCGCTGGCGCTGCTGGCGGCCGCGCCTCAGCGCGCGTTTGCCCAAGACGCCATGGCGACGCCCGGCAAGGCTGTCAGCATGGTGCTGCTGCCCAAATTCCTTGGGATATTGCCGTTTGATCAGGCGCACAAGGGGGCCGAGGAGGCCGCCAAGGAGTTGAAGAACCCGACGCCGCTGCAGTTCCTGGGCCCGACGCCGCAGAATAGTGTCGCCGGGCAGATCGAGATCGTCACCAACGCAACCACGCAGGGCGTGAAGGCGATTATGATTTCGAACAACTCGGGCGATCAAATCGTGCCTGCGGCGAAGGCGGCCCAAGCCAAGGGCATCAAGGTTGTGACTTGGGACTCGCCGATTCCCTCGTCCGAAGGCGAAGACGTTTTTGTCGCTCAGGTCGATTTCTCCGACATCGGCAAGGTCATGGCCGACATGACGCTCGACCTCACCGGACCCGGCGGCGGCAAGTTCGCGATCCTGTCGGCGTCGCCCGATGCGGCCAACCAGAACGCGTGGATCGCTGCAATGAAGACGGCGCTGAAGGACCCCAAATACGCGAAGCTGAACTTGGTCGATACCGTTTACGGCAACGACGAGTCAGAGAAGAGCTACACGCAGGCGCAGGCCCTGGTCGACAAGTATCCAGACCTGAAAGTGATCATGGCGCCGACTTCGGTTGGCATTGTGGCTGCCGCCAAAGCGCTGCAGGACGAGAAACTGTGTGACAAGGTGAAGATCAGCGGTCTCGGCCTGCCGAGCGAAATGCTCGCCTACACCAAGAACGGCTGCGCGCCGGAGTTCGCCTTGTGGAGCTTCGTCGACCTCGGCTACCTCACCTA
>JAFAHO010000426.1 GCA_019237205.1 Hyphomicrobiales bacterium | reverse complement strand
ATATTTCGCCGTCGCGCCCGGGTCCATCGCCCGGCCGCCGAAGGCGACGACCCGGCCGGCGCGGTCGTGGATCGGGAACATCACCCGGTCGCGAAACCGGTCGTACGGGACGGCGATCCCCTCGCCGTGAACGAGCAGGCCCGCCTCGATCATCTGATCGACGCCGACGCCCTGACCCGCCAGCGCATCGCGCAGGGCAAACCGCTCCGACGATGAAAATCCAAGCGAAAAGCGCTGCTGCGCCGCCGGACCGAGGCCGCGGTCGGAAAGATAGCCGCGCGCTTTCGCGCCGATCGACTGCTGGAGGTTGTCTTCGAACAGACGCGCAGCCATCGCGAGGACGTCGAGAAGACTTGCGCGTCGTTTCTCCTGCTCCGCCTCAGCGCCCGTCTGCCGCGGCATTGGGACGCCCGCCATCGTCGCCAGCCGTTCGACGGCGTCGGGAAAGCTCAGACCCTCGGTCTCGATCAGGAAGCTGAAGATGTCGCCATGTTTGCCGGACGAAAAATCGTGGAAGAACCCCTTCTGGTCGTTGACGAAGAAGGAGGGGGTTTTTTCCGCGTTGAAGGGCGAGAGGCCAGCCCATTCCCGCCCCTGCTTGCGCAATTTGACGCGCCTGCCCGCGACTTCCGAGACCGGCAGCCGGGCCCGGATCTCGTCGAGAAAGGCAGGGGGGAACTTCATGCGCGTGCTGTGGCCAGCGAAAGCAGCATTTTGGCGGCGCGAGCGGCTTAAAGCCAAGGGTTTGACGGCGTTTTCCCCGACTTTCACGGCGGGGCCGGCCGCGACCAGCCCCCATGAGCGCGTTGCTCCGCCTGTTATCTCCCTATTGCCGTTCTGTTTCGAGCGCGCCGAAATTTACGCGCAACCTTTTGAATACAAATGCTTTTCGACGGCAAAACGAACCCTGGAGGCGCGATTTCCCTGTTCTCCCCGCTAACAGGGAGTTTCCCTGCCAGCGCGCTCGGCCCGCGCCGGTCAGCCCGGCGGCGCGCCCATCAGCTTGCGCGCGGCGGCCGCGCTCATTGGTTGTCCGAAGGCCGTCCCTTGCGCGAACTGACAACCGATCTGGGCGAGTTCGACGGTATCCGACTCTGTCTCCGCGCCTTCGGAGATCACGTCCATGCCGATTTCCTGCGCCATGGCGACAATCGGACGCAGGATCGGCGAGCGAGCGCCCAAGGCCTTGGGCCTCACCAGCGAGGCGTCGATCCGCATCGCGTCAAAACGATATTCCGGCAGATGGCCGAGCGAGGTATAGCCGGCGCCGAATCTGTCAAGCATCAGGGCTGCGCCGATTTCGCGCACGCGCTGCAGCAGCGCGGCGGCGTATTCCGGGTTCTCCATCACCACGCTCTCGGCGATCGCGATCCTAAGCGCTCCGCGCTGCACGAGATGGCGGCTCAGCGCAGCGCGCACGTCCGCAACGAGATCATGGCTCAGCATCTGAGACGAAGACGCTGCGACGGTGGCGAAAATCGGCGGATTGACCTCGAGCGCCTTCTGCCACGCCGCCAGTTCCCGCGCCGACGTCTCGAGCGCATAGGCGCCGATGTCGACGATGGCGCCCGTCGATTCGGCCACAGAGACGAACTCGTCCTCCTCGAGGACGCCGAGCTTGGGATGACGCCAGCGTACAACAGCCTGGAATCCAGCGACCGTGCGGTCCTCGAGCCGAACGATGGGGCGGAACAGGACCATGATCTCGCCCCGCTCGAGCGCGCGGCGCATGTCGTTCTCGAGCATCTGCCGATCGGAGCGCTGCGACCGCATGACTGGCGAGAACAGCTCGACTCGGTCGCCGCCCGCCTTCTTCGCGTTGGCGAGCGCGAGCTGCGCGTCGGCGAGAAGATCGCCCCCCTTGAGATGGAGCTTCAGGTCGTAAACCGCGGCCCCGATCGAGACCGTCAGCGCAATCTCCCGCTCGCCGAAGCTAATGGGAGCGGCCAGCGCATTCCGCAATCGGTCGATCTTTGCCGCAAGATCGGTCGAGTGCGATTCGTCGAGAATGATGGCGCCGAACTGGTCCCCCGCAAGCCGCGCGAGTGTGTCGCCCGGCTTCATGTCGCGAGACAAGCGCCGCGCCACCGCCAGAATAGCCGAATCGCCGATCGAAAGACCAAAGGAATCGTTGACCGTTTTGAACTGGTCGATGTCGACGACCAGCACGATCGGCGCCCTCGCCCCTGGCTTCTGCGCCAGGGTGATTGCGGAGGCCAGACGATCGTAGAACAGCTCGCGATTGGGCAGGCCAGTCAGATTGTCGTGGATGGCGTCGTGGAGCATTCGCTCCTCGGCCGACTTGATTTCGGTTACGTCCGCTAGGGAGCCGATTACGCGCACCACCTCCCCGTCTGGGCCGACGACCGGCCGCGCCTTCAGCACATACCAGAAATAGTGGCCGTCCGAGCCGCGCAGGCGAAGGTCATGGTTGATCCTCCCCGAGCGCTGATGCAGGAGCCCGTCAAGCGCGAGCGTGTAGCGATCCCGGTCGAGCGGGTGCAGCACGTCGAGCCAGCCCGCCGCCGGTCCCTCGAGCGCGCCGCGCTTGAGCCCCAGCTGGCTTTCGATCGCCTCACTGCCGGTCACCTCGTCGTTGACGACGTTCCAGTCGAAGATCGCCTCGCCCGAGCCCGTCATGGCGAGGGACCGCCGCTCCGCATCCGCGCCGTTGTCGGCGCCTCCGCCGGCTCCGGAGAATGCAAATTGCATGACGGTGAAGCCGATCAGCATGACGATCAGCACCAGCCCCCCGACAAGGCCTGGCGCCGCGAGATCGTTGGTCAGGTAGCCGAGTGCGGCGGCGCCTGCAGCCACGACCCAAACCGCCAGCAAGTACCAGGTCGGAATAAGCATGACCGCGCGCTCGGATCCGCGCGCGGCCAAGCTCAGGATCAGCATGAGGCCGATCCCGGCGACCGTCGCGATTGAAATGCGTGCGACGCCCGCCGCAACCGGGGCGTTGAAGACCGAGAGACCGACGACGGCCGCCATCAGGACCAACCAGGCCAAAGCAAAATGCGTGTAGCGCACATGCCAACGGCGGAGATTGAGATAGGCGAACAGGAAAACGATCAGCGTCGCCGCGATGGTCGCCTCTACGCCAGCGCGCCAAACTCGCTCAGTCGCGTCTTCCAGGCCGAACATCTTCTTCCAGAAGCCGAAGTCGACGCAGACATAGGCGAAGACCGCCCACGCAAGGGCCGCCGCAGCTGGGAAGATCATTGCCCCCCGCACGACAAACACGATGGTAAGGAACAGAGCGAGAAGACCGGCAATGCCGATCAGAATGCCCTCATAAAGCGTCAGGCTGGTCGACTTGTCCTTGAACGCGTCCGGCTCCCAAAGATAAAGCTGCGGAAGCGACGGGGTGCGCAGCTCGGCGACGTATGTGACGGTGGTTCCTGGATCGAGAGTGAGGCGGAACACGTCCGCGCTCGCATTGTCGTCGCGCTCGGGCGCGGCTCCTTGACTGGCGGTGATCGTCGTGATTCGAGAGGAGCCGAGATCGGGCCAGACGACGCCAGACCCGACAAAGCGAAAATGCGGCGCGACGATCAGACGCGTTAGTTGTTCGTCGGAATCGTTGGTCAGCGCAAACACGATCCAGGACGGCTGAGCTTCGGCTTCGAGGGCGCTCACCTCGATGCGCCGAACAATTCCGTCAGGGCCGGGCGCGGTCGAGACCTGGATACGGTCGCCCTGTGCGCTGTAGCGTTCGACGGCGCGCGTAAGATCGATCGCGTCGGAATCCGGCGACACCCGGACCGATTGAATCGCGAAGGCTGGCGTGCACGCCGTAAGAACGAGCGCGAGCAGGATCCCGACGCGGAAGAGTCCCAACAATGCGTTGAGACGACGCACCCTGCAGCCGCGGCGCGCCGCGAGGCTCGGGAAAGCGATTCGGACCGGGCGGCGCAATTCTGGCTTAGACAAATTTTGACGCCATCGGTCTTGCGCGGAAATCGCCGTCGACCAGCGCAAACAGAACGTGGTCGCGCCAGGCGCCGTCTATCTTGAGATATTCGCGCGCGTATCCCTCTCGTTGGAAGCCGTTCCGTTCCAGCAGCGCCATGGATGGCGCGTTGTCAGGGATACAAGCCGCCTCGACTCGATGAAGTCTCAGTTTCGAGAAAGCAAATTCGACAGTCGTCGCGACGGCGCGAGTCATCCGCCTCTTGCCGGCGTGAGGAGCGCCCATCCAGTAGCCCAGCGTTCCCGACTGCGAGACGCCGCGCCGAACGCCGCCCAATGTGATGCCGCCCAACAATTCGTCTGAGGTCTGGTCGAAGATAAGGAACGCATAGGCCTCGTCCCGCGCCATATCTTCGTCCTGCCGCCGCAGGCGGCGGCGAAAGGCGGCCTGCGTCAGGTCGTCGTCCGGCCAGGTTGGTTCCCAAGGCTCAAGAAACGCCCGACTCGTCGCCCGGAGCCGCGTCCAAGAGGAAAAATCCCCGGGGGTCGCTGGACGCAGATACAGCCCGTCTCCGCGCAGGAGCGGCTCCGGACTGACGGATCGAGTAAGACCGAAAAGCGCCATCAAACTCCTCTCAGCGCTTCCGCGACTCTGGCTTCCCCGGGAACTTTGCGGACGGCGCCGATTGTCGCAACTGTCGGTGGCGATCTAAGCATTGCGGCGCCAGTTTTGCGAACGTCTTCGGCAGAGACCGCGTCGATGCGCGCCATCATCTCCTCAATGGATACCGGGCGACCGTGGATCTGCAGGTGGCGCGCGATCTGCTGGGCGCGGGCGGCGGGCGATTCGAGCGCGGCGACCATCGAAACCTTCATCTGCGCCTTGGCACGTCGGATCTCCGATTCACTTACGCCATGCGTAGCCTCGGCGAGGCAGTCAATCGAGGCCGCCGCGACTTCCGCGGCGTCGCGATCCGCCGAGCCGGCGTAAAAACCGAAAAGTCCGGAATCTGAGTAGTCCCAGTGAAAGGCGTAGATCGAATAAGCTAGCGCCCGCCTCTCGCGCACCTCCTGGAAGAGGCGCGAGGACATGCCGCCGCCAGCCGCAGCGGCGAAGACCAGCGCGGCTTCGAGATCCGCCGCGGTTGACGAGCGGCCTTCGAATCCGACGACGAGGTGTGTCTGCTCCAGGCGTTTTGGCAGCTTCGCCTCTCCGCCGCGATATGCGGCAGGCGCCTGGGGCGGGACGCGTGCGCGTGACAGTCCCTCCAGGTGGGCCCCGGCGAGCGAGACGATGTCGTCGTGCTCCACCGCGCCGGCCGCTGCGACCACCATTGCCGGGGCGCTGTAGTGTTTTCGCAGATAGCCATCGATTGTGATCCTATCGAAAGCGCCGACCCGCTCGCGTGTACCCAGAATGGGCCGTCCGATCGCCTGGTCCGGCCATGCGCTCGAGGTCAGGAGGTCGAATACGAAGTCGTTGGGCGCGTCTTCGACGGCGCCGATTTCCTGCACGATGACGTTCTTCTCCCGCTCGAGTTCCTCCTCATGGAACTGACTATCGGTGAGAATATCGCCTAAGATTTCCAGCGCCAGCGCCGCGTCCCCGCCCAAGACGCGGGCAAAATAACCGGTGCGTTCGACTCCAGTCTCGGCGTTTAGATCGCCGCCCACGTCCTCGATCGCCTCGGCGATCTCGCGGGCGCTTCGACGATGGGTGCCTTTGAACGCCATGTGCTCGATCAGATGGGAAAGCCCGTGCTCTGCCGTGCTCTCGTGCCGCGACCCGACAGCCACGAAAACGCCAATCGCGGCGGTCTTTACATGCCTCGTCGCGTCGGTGACGACGGTGAGCCCGGAGGGCAGAGTCGCGACCTGAACGCTCACGCAAGCGCTCTCGCGGTCTGACGCAGGTAATCGGCGACCGAGTTCCGATTGTTTGGCAGAACGACGATCGTCTCCTCCCGATCCATGAGATCCGCAAGGTGCGCGGGCAGCGCTGGACGCACCCCCGTAGCGCGCCCAACCGGGTCGGGAAACTTCGCCGGATGGGCGGTCCCAAGCGCGATGACGGGCGTCGCGGGAGAGGCGGCGAGCGCCCTCCGCGCAGCCCCGACGCCGATCGCGCTGTGCGGGTCGATGATGAGGCCGCTCTCGCGATAGACGCGCGCCATTTCCACAACGCAACCCGCCTCATCAATTCGCTCGGCGCCGAAGTCGGCGCGAATGCGTTCAAGAATCGGAGAGGGAATCGTGAACGATCCATCTCGCGAGAAGTCGGCCATCAGCGCGCGGATGAGTTCGGGGTGCTGGCCCGAGCACTCGAATAGCAGGCGCTCGAAATTGGAGGAAACCTGGATGTCCATGGAGGGGGATTGCGTCGCCTTGACGGTTCTGGGCTCGTAGCGGCCGCCCGAAAGCGCGCGGGCCAGGATGTCATTCACATTGGTCGCGATGATAAGCCGCTCGACGGGCAGCCCCATACGCTTGGCGTAGTAGCCCGCAAGAATGTCGCCAAAATTCCCGGTCGGGACAGCAAATGAGACTTGTCTCTCGGGAGCGCCGAGGGCGACGGCCCCGACGAAATAATAGACAATCTGGGCGAGAATGCGCGCCCAGTTGATCGAGTTGACGCCCGAAAGCCGCATCTCGTCGCGAAAGGCAAGATCGGCGAACAACTCCTTGACGATGCGTTGGCAGTCATCAAATGTGCCCTGGATCGCCAGCGCGTGCACGTTTGGTTTGCCGGTCGCAGTCATTTGCCGGCGCTGCACATCGGAGACGCGGCCCTGTGGATAGAGGATGTAGAGATCGGCCCGCGACAGCCCACCGAACGCCTCGATCGCAGCAGCGCCGGTATCGCCCGAAGTCGCGCCGAGAATGGTCGCGCGCATGCCGCGCGTACGCAGGACGCGGTTCATGGCGCGGGCGAGCCACTGCATGGCGAAGTCCTTGAACGCCAGTGTCGGCCCGTGAAAAAGCTCGAGCGCGAACAGATTGGCGTCGATTTGGACGAGCGGGGCGGTGGCGGCGTGCCGGAAACCGGCGTATGCATCCGCAGTCATCGCCGCGAGTTCTGTGTTGTCGAACGCGCCCGCGGTGAAAGGCTCCATCACCCTGATAGCCGAGTCTGGGTAGGCGAGGCCCCTCAGCGCTCGGATACCCTCCGGACGCCAGTCCGGCAGAACCGCGGGCGCATAAAGCCCGCCGTCGCGGGCCAGGCCCGCAAGAAGCACATCCGCAAAGCCGAGCTTTGGCGCCTGGCCTCGCGTCGAAAGGTATTGCACGAATTGGAGATCCTTGGCCGCTTCGCCCGTCGTCTAACGCAAAAAGCGCGAAAGGAAAATGCTGCCGGAACTGGTATCACGATTGGGGCCAAACCAAGACGGGGTCCCGCTCGGCGGCGAGGACTTGCAAAGGTCACAAGACTTTCCATAACTTAAAGGCTCGGGAGGCTCCAGGCGGCCCATCGGTCGCCCGGTCGAACGAGGTATCGCGTTATGTCGGCATCGTTTGCGTCACTGTTGAGAAAACTGGTGCGCACGGGCGATCTCGAGGTCGAGACGGCCGACGGCGTGAAGCAGGTGTACGGCGACGGTTCGGGTCCGCGTCTCGGCGTCAGGCTCGCCGACCGGGCGGCGGAGTGGGAATTGCTGTTGAACCCGACGCTTGCGCTCGGAGAGCTCTACATGGACGGCCGCCTGATAGTCAGCGAGGGCGACCTTTACGACGTTCTGGAACTCGGCGCGAAGAACCTCCTCGGACTCCGTGGGCTGCCGTGGGTCCGGGCGATGGAGAAGATCCGCATAGCCTTCCGTGAGTTGCACCAGCGCAACGACAGGCGGCGCGCCAAATCAAACATCGCGCGCCACTACGATCTCGACGCGCGCCTGTACGATCTCTTTCTCGATGGGGACCGGCAGTACTCCTGCGCCTATTTCGAGCGGTCCGATCAGTCGCTGGACGACGCGCAGCTCGCGAAGAAGCGCCACATCGTCGCCAAGCTCCTCCCGCAAGACGGCGCGGCAGTGCTGGATATCGGCTGCGGGTTTGGCGGCATGGCGCTCTACCTGGCGGGCGTCGCTGGCGCGAGGGTGACGGGCGTTACGCTCTCCGAGGAGCAATTCGCCGTCGCCTCCGGTCGAGCGCGGTCGTCCGGATTGACTGGCCGCCTTGATTTCCGGCTGCAGGACTATCGCGACGTGCGGGAAACCTTCGACCGCATCGTGTCGGTTGGCATGTTCGAGCATGTTGGCATACTCGGCTACGACGAATTTTTCCAGACCGTTCGCCGGCAACTCAATGACGACGGCGTGATGCTGCTCCATTCGATCGGGCGGAACTCGGCGCCGGGCGCAACCAATCCCTGGATCCGCAAGTACATCTTCCCGGGCGGCTACATTCCGAGCCTTTCGGAGGTCCTCCCGGCGATCGAACGCGCGGGGCTCTTTGTCACCGACATCGAGATTCTGCGGCTGCACTACGCAGAGACGCTGCGCGCCTGGCGCGATCGGTTCATGGCCAATCGCGAGGAAGCCAAACTCCTGTACGACGAGCGCTTTTGCCGGATGTGGGAGTTCTATCTCGCGGGAGCCGAATCGTCGTTCCGCGTCGATGGCCACATGGTCTTCCAGATCCAGCTCGCAAAGCGCCAGGACGCCGTCCCGCTGACGCGAGACTACATTCGGGAGCGCGAGGCTGAGCTTCGCCGCCGGGAGGCCGCGCGTGCGCCCCTGCGGCAGGCTGCCGAGTAGCGCCGCAAAGGGAAAGGCGAGGGGCGTCAGGCCGCGCGGGCGAACCGAACCGCTAGGCCGGTCGCGGTGACCCGGCGCAGCGCGACTCCGTCGATGTCGTGTCTCTTGATGTCGTCGACCTCGAACCGGACATCGACGACCGCATCGGCGCCATATTCTGCAGCCTCGCGCATCAGCGCCTCAATCGCCGCTTTGCGCTCGGCCTCCGAGCCCATCCCATCGGCCGCCCGCCAGCGCGAGGTCGCTCTCACTCGCCCGATCACTGTTTTGGCGCGGCCATCGTCTAGGGCGTCGGCAAAGCTCACCTGCATGATGCTGAGATTCCCGTGTCGGTGTCGGTCCTGCGTCATACGCCGACAGCGTTTCCGGTCGGTTAAAGAACGGTTGCAGAGTTGGTTAAATTCGCTCGAGCGCGCGGCAAATCGAAAGCGTTGCGCCTCCCCGCTCCACTCCGGTCTCCAGCGTCGCCCGTCGCCCTATTCGCTTGCCGTCGCCGGTTCCGCCGCCTGAGCCTTTTCGAGGTCGGCGCCCGTCTGCTGATCCACGACGCGCATTGACAATTTCACCTTGCCGCGATCGTCGTAGCCGAGAACCTTGACCTTGACCTTGTCGCCCTCTTTGACGACATCGGTTGTTTTGGCGACGCGGGTCTTGGCCAGTTGCGAAATGTGGACGAGCCCGTCTTTGGAGCCGAAGAAATTAACGAAGGCGCCGAATTCGACTGTTTTGACCACAGTACCGTCGTAGATCTGTCCGACTTCGGGCTCTGAGGCGATCGACTTGATCCAGTTGACGGCGGCCTTGATCTTGGCGCCGTCGCTCGAGGCGATCTTGACCGTGCCGTCGTCCTCGATGTTGATTTTCGCGCCGGTCTTTTCGACGATTTCGCGGATGACCTTGCCGCCGGCGCCGATCACTTCGCGGATCTTGTCGGTGGGAATCTTCATGGTTTCAATGCGTGGCGCGAACTCGCCGAGTTCCGCGCGCGCGCCGGAGATCGCCTTGCTCATTTCGCCCAGGATATGCATGCGGCCATCGCGCGCTTGGGCGAGCGCGACTCTCATGATCTCCTCGGTGATCCCGGCGATCTTGATGTCCATTTGCAGCGAAGTGACGCCTTCGCTTGTGCCGGCGACCTTGAAGTCCATATCGCCGAGATGGTCCTCGTCGCCGAGAATGTCAGAGAGGACCGCGAAGCGCGAGCCCTCGAGGATGAGCCCCATGGCGATGCCCGCGGTGGGCCGCTTAAGCGGCACGCCGGCATCCATGAGCGCGAGCGACGAGCCACAGACCGTCGCCATTGAGGAGGAGCCATTCGACTCGGTGATCTCCGAAACGACCCGGATTGTGTAGGGGAATTCGGCTGCGGTCGGCAGCATCGGGTGCATTGCGCGCCACGCCAGCTTGCCGTGACCGATTTCGCGCCGTCCCGGCGAGCCCATGCGTCCCGTCTCGCCGACTGAGTAGGGCGGGAAATTATAGTGGAGCAGGAAGCGCTCCTTGTAGGTCCCCTCGAGCGAATCGACGTACTGCTCGTCCTCGCCGGTGCCAAGCGTCGCGACCACGAGCGCCTGCGTCTCGCCACGGGTGAACAGAGCCGAGCCATGCGTGCGCGGGAGGACGCCGACCTGCGCGAGGATCGGACGGACGGTCGTCAGGTTGCGTCCGTCGATCCGGCGCTGGTGATCGAGAATATTCCAGCGAACGACCTTCGCCTGGGCGTTGTGGAACGCTTCGGCGATCTCCGACGGGGGAAACTTGAGCTCGGCCCCTTCGGGCGCGAGCGAGGCCATGACCTTGGACTTCACGGCGTCGACCGCCGCGTACCGTTCCTGCTTCTGGGTGATCGCATAGGCCGCGCGCAGATCGGCCTCTCCGACCTCAAGCACCGCCTTCTCGACCGCCGCCCGATCGCTCGGCGGCAGCTCGCGCGGGTCTTTCGCGGCCTTCTCAGCCAAGCGGATGATGGCCTGAATAACCGGCTGGAAGCCAACGTGGCCGGTCATGACCGCGTTCAGCATCATCTCCTCGGAGAGTTCCTTAGCCTCCGATTCAACCATCAGGACAGCATCTGCGGTGCCGGCGATCACGAGGTCCAGAGTGGAATCCTTCATCTCTTCGATCGTCGGATTGAGCCTGATTTCGCCTTTGATCACGCCGACGCGCGCGGCCCCGATGGGACCCATGAACGGCACCCCGGAAAGGGTCAGCGCCGCTGAGGAGGCGATCATCGCCAGAATGTCGGAATCCGACTCGAGATCATAGGAGAAAACGGTGGCGATGATCTGCGTCTCGCAGCGAAATTCGTCGGGAAACAACGGGCGGATCGGCCGGTCGATCAGGCGCGAGGTCAACGTCTCGCGGTCTGACGGACGGCCCTCGCGCTTGAGGTAGCCGCCCGGGATGCGGCCCGCAGCAAAGGCCTTTTCCTGATAGTGAACCGTGAGCGGGAAAAAGTCCTGCCCGGGTTTGGCCTCCTTCGCCGCGACGACGGTCGCAAGCACGGTCGTTTCGCCCCAGGTGGCGAGCACGGCGCCATCGGCCTGCCGCGCCATGCGGCCCGTTTCGAGAACGAGCTTGCGCCCGCACCAGTCGAGTTCTTCACGTTGAATGTCAAACATCTTTCTTCATCCTGCCTTTTGAGGATGCGAAAAGCCTGCGGCCCACGCCGCCCGCGGTTCGGGCTCGTCATCGGCAAGACGGCGGGGGGCTGGGCCCAAATCAAGCGCCAGCCCTCGGCGATCCTGCCATGACGCGAGGCTCCCGCATGTGTTGCGAGCGTCGGCCTTAAGCCGCCGCCCGGTGTTGAGACCAGGTCGCTCGAGACATCCGCTCGCCCGCCTTCAGCGACGAATGCCCAAGCGCTCGATCAGAGCCTTGTAACGCGCTTCGTCCTGCTTCTTGACGTAATCCAGAAGCGTGCGGCGCTGCGAAACCATCTTGAGCAGGCCGCGGCGGGAGTGGTTGTCTTTCACATGGGTCTTGAAGTGGTTGGTCAGATTGGCGATTCGCTCAGTGAGGATCGCGACCTGGACCTCGGGCGACCCTGTGTCGCCGACCTTCACGGCATACTGATTTATAAGCGCAGTTTTGCGCTCGGCGGTAATCGACATCGGACTTTTCCTTAATCTTGCGTCGGGTCAAACGGCGCCGGTCTTCTTGAAAGCGGCCGAACCGGGATGTCGTCCAGGACGGTCGCAGCGTTAGCCGCGCGTTTGGCGCGGATCGCGCGCTTATACAGATTTCGAGCGCCAGCGCCAGCCTTTTCTGGACAGCCAGGCCGAGCGCGACGGCGCTCGCCTTGCCCGGGCCGCCCCAAGCGGCTACCAAGCCGCGCTGAACCCAACCGACGCCGATGCGAACATCGCCAGAAGAGCTTCTCGCCTACCTCGCCGAGCTTTCGATCGAAACCTCGACGGTCGAGCATCCGCCGCTTCATACGGTTGAGGAATCGCAGGCGCTGCGAGGGGACATTCCGGGCGGCCACACGAAGAACCTGTTCGTCAAGGACAAAAAGAGCTGCCTATTCCTGCTGGTCCTCGATGAAGACACATCTGTCGACCTCAAGCGCGTGCACGAGAAGATCGGCGCTCAGGGGCGGGTTTCCTTCGGCGCAGCCGACTTGCTTGAGGAAGTCTGGGGGGTTCGGCCGGGAGCGGTGACCCCGTTCGGGGCGGTCAACGACAAGGATGGACGGGTCAGCGTGGTGCTCGACGAGGCGATGATGCGCCGCCCGCGGCTCAATTTTCACCCATTGGTCAACACCCGCACGACCAGACTTGCCAGCGCTGATCTCGTCAAATTTCTCCGCGCGACGGGTCACGAACCCCTGATCGTGGGGCTCGGCCAGAAGGACGAAGCGCAGTTGAATACCTTGCCGCGCGCCTCCATCTAAGCTGCGGAATTTGAACACGGGAGGCGCATGCGCCTCGCTTTGGGCTGGAGATCAAGACAATGGCGAATGGCGACGGCGCAGCGGCTCCTCTAATGAAGACAGCGCCGCCGAAGGACGTGACAACCGTCTCCTTCCGCGCGGACGTGCTCACCGCGTCTCAGCGGCAGCCGGTGTTGGTCGACTTCTGGGCGCCCTGGTGCGGGCCGTGCAAGCAGCTCGCCCCCGCTCTCGAAAGGGCGGTCGCCGACTCGAACGGCAAGGTCGCGCTCGTCAAGATGAACATCGACGATCACCCGCAGATCGCCGGCCAACTCGGCATCCAGTCGATCCCCGCCGTCATCGCATTCAGCAAGGGCCAGCCCGTCGACGGGTTCGTCGGCGCCCTGCCGGAGAGCCAGATTCGCGGCTTCATCGAACGTCTGGTCGGACCGCTCGAAGGCGGGGCGACAGCGTTGCTGGCGGAAGCTGAGGACGCCGCAGCCAAAGGCGACGCAGCCGGTGCAGCCGAGGTCTACGCCGAAATCCTTGGCGCAAGCCCTGGGGAGCCGAAAGCGGTGGCGGGTCTCGCGAGGCTGCAGATCGGGGCGGGACAGCTTGCGCAGGCGAAAGCGCTCTTGGAGACTGCTCCTGCGCCCGCGCCCGGCAAGGAGCAGGACCCGGCGATCGCGGCCGCCTGGGCGGCGTTGCGCCTTGCCGAACAGGCCTCCAACGTCGGCGAACTCGCGCCTCTCGAACAGGCAGTCGCGGCCAATCCCGATGATCATCAATCGCGCTTCGATCTCGCGGTCGCGCTCTCCGCGAAGGGAAACCGCGAGGCTGCGGCGGACCATCTGCTTGAAATTATCAGCCGCGAGCGCAAATGGAACGACGAAGCCGCGCGCAAGCAGCTCTTGCAGCTTTTCGAGGCTTGGGGCCTGATGGACCCGGCGACTGTGGCGGCGCGCCGCAAGCTGTCGGCAATCTGGTTCTAGGGGCGGACCGCGGCGGGACGGCAACCCAGAGCCCAACGAAAGCGAGAAGGGAGCGATGAAGCTCAACCGCACTTACGCCGGGCCGGCGGACATGCCGGAGACGATTCCGTTGTTTCCCCTGGAGGGCGCCCTTCTCCTGCCGCGCCGGCCGATACAACTGACAGTGTTCGAACCACGCTATCTCGCGATGCTCGACGATGCGCTGAGCGGCGAGCGGCTGATCGGCATCATCCAACCCTCGAGCGCTGATGAGGCAGCGCGGGCGCCGGAGCTTTACCCGCTGGGTTGTGCCGGCCGGATCGTCCAATACGCGGAAATCGGCGACGGGCGATGCTTCCTGACGTTGATGGGCGTCGCGCGCTTTCGTCTCGCGTCCGAGGCGCCGAGCCTCAACCCTTTCAGAGTCGCTGTCGCCGACTATGCGCCCTTTGCGGAAGACTTCAGGGAGGGCGCGGGCGAGGCCGCGGTCGACCGAGAAGGCCTGTTGGCGACCCTGCGGCGCTTTGCCGAGGTCAACGAGGTCAAGATCGTCTGGAGCGACATCAAGAAGGCCTCCAACGAAGCGCTGGTCAATGGCCTTTCCATGCTGAGCCCCTGTGGGCCAAGGGAAAAGCAGGCGCTTCTCGAGGCGCCCGACCTCAAATCGAGAGCCGAGATGCTGGTGGCGATCACCACGATCGGCCTGGTGCGCGCCGACGACGCGACGTCGCAACTGCACTAGCGGCTCGGACCTCACAAGCGTGACAAGAAATGGTCGGTTTCTTTTTTTACATTTGGTGAGGAGCGCCGCCGGCCCGAGCGATGCGCTACCCTGCTCCCTGAGGCTCTGCTAAACTCGATTTCGCGCCGGTGGCGGACGCCGCTCCTTCGGAGTTGGACATGCAATACGAAAACACCCCGATCTCGTCTAACGTCGAGGACCGGCGTGGTCAGGGCGGAGGCGGCGGACTGCCGATGGGCGGCGGCGGGCTCGGCATCGGCGCGATCATCGTCATCTTTGCGATCAGCTATTTCACCGGCATCTCCCCTCAGGTGCTGATGGGCGGCGCCGAGATCATCGCCAGCCACAATGGCGGCGGCGCGCCACAGACCCAGCCTGTGTCGACCGGCCCCGCGGCGGACCCGAACGATCCCATGCGCACTTTTATCGCGCACGTCCTTGGCGGGACGGAAGCCGTCTGGGCGACGGTTTTGCCCGAACAGACGGGCGTCCAATATACGCCTGCGCCGCTCGTTCTCTACGACGGCGCGACGCGATCGGGGTGTGGCGGGGCGCGCTCGGCGATGGGCCCGTTCTACTGCCCGATCGACAAGAAGGTCTATCTCGACACGTCCTTCTTCCGCGACATGAAGACGAAATATGGCGGCGGCGGCGACTTCGCCTATGCCTATGTGATCGCGCACGAGATCGGCCACCACGTGCAGGATCTGCTCGGCATCCTCGATAAAGTCGACGCCGCGAAGGAGCGCGTGGGACAGACCCAAGCCAACGCGCTTTCGGTCAGGGTCGAGCTGATGGCCGATTGCCTCGCGGGCGTCTGGGCCGCCAACGCCAACCAGAAGTGGCAGATTCTCGAGCCCGGCGACATCGAAAAGGCGCTCGCGACCGCGCAGGCGATCGGCGACGACCGGCTCCAGACTGCAGCGCGAGGCTACGCGGTGCCTGACAGCTTCACCCACGGCTCGGCGGCGGCGCGCCAGCAATGGCTGACGACCGGCCTCAAGAGCGGGCAAGTCGCCTCCTGCGACACGTTCTCGAAATAACAGGCGCGGCGAACCCGAGAAGGCTCAGCCACGCTTCTCGCTGTCGAGATGCGCCATCGCTCGCGCCGGATAGCGCTCGCCTTTGGCGGCGCCCTTGGGGACGGCCTGTTCGATCGCGGTGAGATCGGCTTCGGTCAGCTTGAGCCGATCAGCTGCGCTCGACTCCGTCCATTGCCCGCGCTTTCGGGCGCCGACCAGCGGGACGATGTCGTCCCATTACGCGAGGGCCCAAGCGACTGCAGTTGCGGCGACGCTCGCCGCTCGTGCATGTGCGACTTTCCGGACGCCCTCGACCGGCGCGAGGTTGTGGTCGAGATTGCCGCCGGAGAAGCCTGAGGAGGAGGTGCGGAAATCCTGCGGTTTTGCCTGCTCCTTCGTCCAATGGCCGGAGATGAGCCCCGCGCCAGCACGCCAGAGGCGGTGATCCCGATTCCAAGCTCGCGGCAAGCCGGCAGAATCTTGGCCTCGATCATTCGCACGACGAGCGCGGCGTGGATGGTGGCGATGCTCCCGGCGCGGTCGGCGTACCCGTAGAAATCTGACATGCCCATGCAGCCGAGACCGATGGCGCCAACTTCCGGCCCGTTCAGGCCCAGTTTCCTCCGATGCATCGTCGTCTCCATATTTGGCGCGACCGAAAGCGCGGCGTGAAGCCCAGTTTTCGTCTTGCCGGCGCCGTTGAAGAGTTGATCTTTGGGGCGCATTCTGCGCGAAAGGGCTTGCGAAGCAACTAGGCATTTCGCGAGCCCTTGGGAGAGGAGCCCATGGACGGATCGCCATCGAGCAATTCCTATCTCAGCGGCAATTTCGCGCCGGTGCGCAGCGAGGACGACTACGACCTCGAGGTCGTGGGGGAGATTCCGTCCGGCCTCAGGGGCGCGTTCTACCGCAACGGGCCCAATCCCCAATTCGAGCCGCGCGGCCACTATCACTGGTTTACCGGCGACGGGATGATCCATGCCTTCTTCGTCGATGACGGCAGGGTCGCTTATCGCAATCGCTACGTGCGAACGCCGAAATGGCAGCTTGAGCATGCCGCGGGCAAGGCGCTGTTCGGAGGTTTCGACCCGCGCGCGGCTGACCCTTCCGTGACGGGCAAGGACGGCGGCGTCGCCAACACCAACATCGTCTGGCACGCAGGCCGTCTCATGGCGCTCGAGGAGGCCCACAAGCCCTTCGAGCTCGATCCGTTGAGCCTCGATTCCCGCGGTTATGTCGAGCCTTATAGGGGCCGCGTCACCGCTCACCCCAAGCTCGATCCCGAAACCGGCGAGATGGTCTGGTTCGGCTACTCTGTTGGGAACGGGTGGTTCACCAAGACCATGTCCTACGGCGTGACCGACCCCAGAGGCCGCGTGACGCGGCGCGACGATTTCGAGGCGCCCTTCTCGAGCATGGTGCACGACTTCCTGGTCACCCGCCGCCATGCGCTCTTTCCCATCCTGCCGCTGACTGGCGATCTCCAGCGGGCGATGCGCGGCGGGCCGGCCTATGCCTGGGAGCCCGAGAAAGGCGCTCATGTCGGCGTGATAGCGCGCGACGCCGGCGTCGAGACCATGCGCTGGTTCACGACCGACGCCTGCTACGTCTTCCATCCGATGAACGCCTGGGAGGAGTGCGACACGATCTTTGCCGACGTGATGGAGTATCCGGTCGCGCCCTTGTTCCCCAATGCTGAC
>JAFAHO010000410.1 GCA_019237205.1 Hyphomicrobiales bacterium | reverse complement strand
CCCCGCGCCGATCTGTTGCAAGCGCAGGACCTGATCGTCACGCGTCTGACGCATGCAATCTCGACTTTCAGCTCGCCCAGGCCGAGGGCGCTCGGGTCAAACAGAAGCCAGCGGCCAATCGAGACGCCGAGGACTTGGCTCTCCGATGCTCCGCGGGCACGTCGAAGGCCGGATGGGTCGGCAAGGAGGCGGATGCAGCATACTCGCTCTGTGAACAGGCGCTCGCCATCGATCCCACCACTACACTTAAGTTTGTGGCTGGGTCTCGTGGTCTCAGCCCGACATCAAAAATGATATGATCGGAGTCGAGCCGGCGGACTGCGAATGCGCCGTTCCGCTCACAGTTGAGAGCTTCTCGCCGCAGCGGCATGAAAAGAGAAGGAGATCGAGCCATGACGAACGAGACTCTGAAAGGTGTCAAGGTCGCGATCCTGGTGACGGACGGTTTCGAACAAGTCGAGCTGGTGCGGCCGCGGAAGGCGCTCGACGAAGCCGGCGCGCAGACCCGGATCGTGTCGCCGAAGTCCGACCGCGTCCGCGCATGGAAATTCGGCGAATGGGGTGACCAGCTTCCGGTCGACGTTCCTCTCGATCAAGCCAAACCGCAGGACTTCGACGCGCTGCTCCTGCCTGGCGGCCTCGTCAACCTCGATGCGCTGCGGGTTCAGCCCAAGGCGATGGCGTTCGCAAAAGCGTTCTTCGATGCCGACAAGCCGGTGGCGGCGATCTGCCGTGGCCCATGGACCATCACCGAGATCAACGCGGCTCGCGCCAGGCGGATGACCTCGTGTTCGTCGCTGCAAACCGATCTCAAGAACGCCGGAGCCGACTGGGTGGATCAGGAGGTCGTCGTCGACCGCAATCTGGTCACGGGCCGCAGTCCCAGCGACATCCCTACATTCAATCGGGAAATGATCAAGGTGTTCGGCGCTGCGCGCGGGCGGCGGCATGCTGCATGACGTCGTGGAAAACGCGGCGCTGCAGACCTTCGAGTGGGCCGGCGGAGCGAATCAGTGAACCGGGCGGCTTTACGGGCTTCGCGGTGACACTTGCTTTAATTCTATGTTCGGCCTAGCCAGGCACAACTCTGGAACGCCCGGACTTGGTCCGCATCGCCCCGTAATCGGCAACTACAGTAACTGTCGTCGGAAACCCGCTGGCAAATTGAGCTCGATCAAGGGTTGGGCTGGATTTCGCGGGGCGTCTGCTTCGTCCATAGCCTAAGCGGCAGGGTCAGGTTGTTCGTGCAAGTCATGTATCGAGTGACCGATTCCGTAAGGAACCCATGGTAGGTACATTCACTCCCATCAAAACTGAAGGTCGCTTCGATCTTATCAGATAGGCCGACAAACTGAATTTTGAGCTGGCCCCGCATTTCGTCCGGTCCAGCGTGCGTGCACAGACCCACATGTTTGACATTCAGTGGGCCGGACAAAAACCTCGATTCCTCGATCGGCCAACTTCCCCGAGACCCCCGCGCTCAATTCATACTCGCTAAGATAGCCCGTCACGCCCTGGATTTGTAAGGATCGCGCGAAGCCTGGAGGCGAGACAAGGGCTCCTCCGCAGACCATCAGAACGAGCAGCTTCATTTGCGCGCCTCCGAAAATGGTCGCGTCACCGGTTCTTTTGGGCGGCGCCGTCACGCACTCCCGCGGATTCCTAGCGGCAAGCATATTCGCCACAATTGCGCCGGTCAATGAGCCGCGAACGCGTCCAATGGACGTTGCCCACGGGTTGTAGAGGCTTCCAGTTCCCCGGCTCGGCGGCGTTGGCGGGGCGACGTCGGACCGCCGTCGCATCCGCGCCGGCGAGGCGAGGCGCGCTCCTGCGGGGGCCGTTTGACGCCGATCAACCTCCGTCATCCCAGCTCCGATAGAGTACGCATAATTCTGCGCGAAGACGATCCCGCCGCACGCGAGCGGCAAGAGGTGAATGATGAGCGAAAACGCCTATGGCGCCGTCGTCATCGGCGCGGGCCTCGGCGGCCTAACCGCGGCCGCGCTGCTCGCCAAGGCGGGGCGCAAGGTCTGCGTCATCGAGCGCAATCACAGCGTCGGCGGGGCGGCCTCGGCCTTCAAGACCGGCGCGCTGACGATCGAGCCGGCGCTGCACCAGACAGCCGATCCGCACGACCCGAGCGATCCCAAGCACGCGATTCTGAAAGAGCTCGGCCTCCTCGACGAAATCGAGTGGATTCCGATTTCGCCGTTTTTCTCGGTGAAGGGAGGCCCGGTCGGCGGGACGTTCGATCTGCCGGTCGGATTCGACGCCGCCCATCTGGCGCTGAGCGCCCGGTTCCCGAAAAGCAGAGACGGTTTCGCTCGCCTTCTCGGGGCCATGGAGCAGATTCTTTCAGGCGTCGAGCGGTTGACGAGGGCGGGCGAAACGCGCTCGTTCGGCGAACTGCTGCACGCGGGAATCGGCCTCCGCGGGCTCGCCAGAGACTGGCGCGCCTCGACCGCCGATATCCTTCAGCGGTTCCTGGGCGATGACGAGGCGGCGAAATTCGCGATCGCCGGAAACATCGGCTACTACGCCGACGACCCCCGCCGTCTGGCGTGGCCGTTCTTCGCCATGGCGCAGGGCGGGTTCCTCAAGGCGGGCGGTCGCTTCATCAAGGGCGGCTCGCGCGTCCTCTCGATGAAGCTCGCCAAGGTCGTGACCAGGGCCGGCGGCTCGGTCCGGCTCGGCCGCGACGCTTCGGCGATTGATTTCGACAGTTCCGGTCATCCCGCATTCGTGCGCCACGTCGACTCGAAGACGAGGGCTGATGAGCAGCGCCTCGGCGCAAGGCAGGTCTTCGCCAATTGCGCCCCGCATGTGCTTGCGCATATGTTGCCGCCCGCGGAGCGGGCGGCGGTCGAGCGCGCCTACATCGGCCAGGCGCTCTCAATCTCATTGTTCTCGGCGCATTTCGGCCTCAGCGTCCCGCCGGCGAAACTCGGCCTTAACCGCTATAGCCTGGCGGTCATCCCGGACTGGATGACCTCGCTCGCCCAGACGGCCGAATCCAGTCGGATGTTTGCCGCCGCTCCGGGAAACCGCATGCCGTCATACGCCATCGCCAACTACGGCGCGATCGACAGCGGGCTGGGAGACGGGCCGACGCTCGTTACCGTGGTCGGCGTCGACCGCTTCGACAACTGGGCGGCGCTCGCGCCGCAGGACGAAAAGGACCGGCGAGGGCGATGGCTCGACGCCTTCCAGGCGGCGCTCGACCAGGAGTATCCGGGGTTCAGCGCGGCGGCCGTCGAGCGCATGTTCCTCAACGCGCGCTCGATGCACAATTTCATGAACACCCCCGGCGGCGCGGTCTACGGCTTTGCGCCTCGGCCGTTCGAGCGCGGAATCTGGGCCGGCATGCCGCGCTCGCCGAAGACGCCGATTCCCTCCATCTATCTCGCTTCGTCTTTCACCGAGTCCGGCGGCTTCACCGGGGCGATGAAAGCGGGCGCCGATGCGGCGCGAATGGCGATGAAGGAGAGGACGCGCTAGCGCTCAAACCTGACCCTGGGCTCCCCGCCGAGGAACCGTGTCGACCCAATCAGCATGCGGATGATTGAATGTCGCGTGTCCACGTCAGGCGGTCAGCGCGGGATCATGGGGCTGGGCGTCGCAGTCGGGCGCGGAGCGATCGTTCCTCGAAAGCGGAAGTTCCTCCAGGGCAAGTCCATGGGCAGCGCTCGATGCACAACGGCCCTTGCCAATTGCGAGGTGGGGGGGCCCATTCCAGATTCCCTGACAGCAGGGCGGATGGCGTTCGATGGCTCCAGCGGCGGCGGCTGCCGTTTGTGACACGCCCCAGGGCCATCGTTGGACCGTAACAACGCGGGAGGGCGTCAACGTGATCAAGAACTGGATCTCCGGCGCCTCGTTCGGCGCTATCGCGTTGGCCCACTTGGCGTCGGGCGCGCTCGCCGCCGACAAGCCGGTCTACGCAGTGCTGATGAAGACCCTATCAAACCAGTTCTTTATCGCGGCGACAAAGGGGATCGACGAAGGCGCCAAGAAAGCGGAGGTCGACGTCATCCTCGCCGCGGGCGAGCCCGGGCAGTCGGCTGAGACCCAGGTCAGCGCTTGCGAAACGATGCTTGAGAGGAAACCGGCCGTGATGATCGCCGCAGCGATCAACTCGACCATCTTGCTGCCCTGCCTCAAGGACTTCAACGAAATGAAGATCCCGGTCGTCGACTTCGATGACAACCTCGACCCGGAGACGATCAGGAAGGCCGGCGTCGAAGTCGCCTTCCACATCGGTTCGGACAACGAAGCGGCGGGCGCGATGGGCGCCGACTATCTCGTCAGCGTGCTCGGCAAAGACGCCAACGGGCCCGTCTTGGTGATCGAGGGCCTGTCAGGCAATGTCACCGGTCAGAAGCGGGCGCGCGGCTTCGCGTCGGAACTCAGGAGGCGGGCGCCTGGGCTCGACATCGTAGCCTCGCTGCCCGGCGACTGGGACAGCCTCAAGGCCGCCGATATCGCCAACGACACGCTCGAGCGCAATCCCGATCTCATCGCGATCTTTTGCGCCAACGACGACATGGCGCTCGGGGCGGTCGAAGCCGCCCGCTCCAAGGGGAAGGACAAGGTCGTCGTGATCGGGGTCGACGGCACTCAAAGCGCGCTCAAGTCGATCAGGGCCGGGCGCCTCAACGCATCGGTGGCGCAGCTGCCTTATCTCATGGGGATGCGGGCGATCGAGGATTCCAAGATGGCCCTCTCGGGCGAGAAGCTCCCGGAGTTCGTCGACGTGCCGACGCTGGTGCTGACGAGGGAGGTCATCGAAGCGAACAAGGAGCCCATGCTGCAGTATGTGAAATGACCCGTCGCGATCCTGGTCACGAGGGATTTTCACAGGATTACGCACTCGCCTAAACCAATCCTGCGAGTAGCGCCTGCGCCACTGCGATCTCGGGCATCTCCGGCGTAGGCGCGAAACCCTCAAGCGCGGGCGCGAGGACCGCGTGCGCTTCGACGGCGCGGCCGGTCGATTGATAGAGCTTGGCGAGCGAGAGCGCGGCGCGCAAGGCGAGGCTGCGCGCGCCCTGTCGGCGCGCGACGGCGATGGCGGTCTGGAAGGCCTGTTCGGCAGGCGAGGAATGCGAGGGATCGCGCTGGAGCAGGATTTCTCCGCGCAAGCCGTGCAGCTCGGCGTCCCAAGCTCGGCCCCTGGTGCCGGCCGTCGAGGCCAGCGCTTCGTCGACAGTGACGAGGGCGCGCTCCGGATCGCCCGACCGCGCTTCGGCCTCGCCGAGCGCGAGCCCCAGGACGCCGTCGAGCGCAAGAACGTTCTGTTCGTGCACGAGCTCGGCGCCGCGGCGCATGTCCGCAAGCCCTTCTGGTAGCGCGCCGCGCTCGACTTTCACCCAGCCTTCGAAGAACACGCCAAATGGGCGCCAGAATTTCAGATCGTAGTCGCGCGCGAGGCGCGCGAGCTCTGAGCCGTTTGGTTCGATTTGCCCAAGGTCGCCTCGCAAGAGCGCGAACTGGGCCGCCATCATTCTCCCGTAGACGCGCGACGGAGCATGGGCGAGGGCCGCGATCCGCGCGTCTGCGTCGCGGGCGAGGGAAACCGCGCGTTCGACCTCGCCGAGCCGCCACAATGCATTCGCGAGCTGAACCATCGCCACGACGCCGGGGTCCTGTCCGAAGCGAAGCGCGAGGTCGTCGTCTCGTCCCGGCTCGAACAGCGCGAGCGCGCGTTCGAGATGCCCCCGCGCTTCGACCATTTCGCCGGCCCACCAATGCGTGGTCCCGAGGAGGCGGTGCGCGACGCCGGCTTCGGGCGAATCGGGCGTCGCCTCGACTTCGCGCAGGAACGCCGCCGCGCGGACCCGCATTGAAGCCAAGTCGCCTCGCACGTAGCTCGCGGCCCACAGGCCGTAGTCGGCCGACAAGCGTTCGGGCGCGGCCTCACCGTCGGACGCCTGCTGGCGCGCCGACTCGAAAGCTTCCGTCGTCTCCGGCGCGCCATACCCGCGCGCGGCGATGAGCGCGTTGCCATAGGCGACCTGCAATTGGGATCGCCGCCGCCGCTGCGCCGCCTCGGCCTTGACCGCCTCGGTCTGGGCGAGCGTCTCAAGCAGCGCCTGCGCCTCGGCGATCTCGGGCATTTCCGGCGTTGGCGAGAAACCTTCGAGCGCCGGCGCGAGAACAGCACGGGCTTCGGCGGGGCGATCGGTCGATTGGTAGAGCTTGGCGAGCGACAACGCCGCGCGCAGGCCGAAGCTTCGCGCCTTCTGCGCTTGCGCGACGGCGATGGCCGCGAGGAAGGCTTCCTCGGCGGGGGCCGTGTTCGCGGGATCGCGCTTGAGAAGGATCTCGCCGCGCAGGAGATACGCGAACGGGAGATCACTACGACGTTCAGCTCGCCCTGCGAGCACCAACGCCCCGTCGATCCGCGCGAGCGCGCTGTCGTAGCGTTCCGTCCGGAACTCTAGCTCCGCAAGCAGCGCCTCGGGGAACCAACCGCCGCTCTCCAGACCCTGCTCAGACAAGGCCGCGAGCCTGGCCGCCGGGTCGGATAGGCGACCCTGAGCCCAACCGACGAACTGTTCCGCAGCGGCACGCCAATGAGGCATCCCATGCTCTCGGCCGAGAACCTCCAGGGCCTCTGCGGCCGCCAGTGCGGCGGCCGCGTCGCCGCGCTGCATTTCGACGAAGAATTTGGCTTGGAGCGGATGGGCCATCGACGGAGCGTGGCCGAGCTCGGCCGCACGGCGATTCACCGCTTCGATCATTTCGCGCGCCCGGTCGACCTCGCCCAATTGCCACATCGTGACCGCCAGCCAGGACATCGCAATCAAGCCGGTGTCCTCGCTGAAGCGTTCGCGCGCCTCCCGATCACGCTCGGGGCTGCCGGCTGCGAGCGCACGCTCGCAATGGATGCGCGCTTCCGCGAATTCGCCGAGCCCATAACTGATTATGGCGAGGCCGCGGCTGGCGACGCCCACTTCCACGAAGCGGCCCAGGCTCTCCGCCTCTTGCAGGAACGCCGAGGCGAGCTCGCGCGCCGACCTGAGCTCGCCGCGGACGAGCGAGAAGGTCCATTGACCGTGGGCCGCCGCGAAGCGCTCAGAAAAGTCATCGGTTTTCGCCGCGAGCTCGGTCGCGCGCGCGAAGGCGACCTTCGTTTCTTCGGCGGTGAAGCCTTTCGAATACATCAGTGCTTGGCCGTAGGCCGTTTGAAGATGCAGCCGACGCTCGCGCTGCGCGACTGCTCCTTTGACTTCGTCGGCCTCCGCAAGCTCCGAGAGCAGCGCCTGCGCCTCGCCAAGCTCAGGCATTTGGGCAGTAGCGCCCCCTTCTCCCGGACGGGAGAGGGGTGAGAGCGCAAAGCCATCGAGCGCCGGCGCGAGGATTGCGTGGGCTTCGCCGGGCCGGCCGGTCGATTGGTAGAGCTTGGCGAGCGAAAGTGCGGCCAAGAGTTCGTAGGTACGAGCGCCCCGTTGCTTCGCGATGGCGATAGCCGTCTGGTAGGCATCTTCAGCGGGCGCTGGATTCGAAGGATCGCGCTCATGCAGGATTTCGCCCCGCGCTCGATGGAGTTCGGCGTCGAATGCGCGATGACCCGTCCGCTCGGACGCCGCCAGGCCTTCGTCCAGGGTCGCAAGGGCCCGGCCGGTATCGCCCGCTCGCGCTTCCGCCCGGGCAAGCGCGAGCGTCAACAACGGGACGAATACCGCGACGTTGTGCTCGCGCAAGAGCGCGAGTCCGCGGCGCATCTCATCGAGCCCTTCGGCCTGAGCGCCGCGGCCTGCTTTCACGCAGCCCTTAAGAAAAACGCCGTAAGGACGCCAAAAGGCGAGATCATGGTCGCTCGCCCTGCGCACCAGTTCAGAGACGTTCGGGGCGGCTTGCTCGAGATTGCCGCGCGTCAGTTCAAAAATCGCAACGTGTCCTATCCCCGCTGGGGCGGCGGCGTGAGCGACGCCGGGGATTCGCGCATTGGCGGCGCCGACAAGGGACACCGAGCGGTCGATCTCGCCGAGCGGCCACAATGTGAGCGCAAGATAGACCATTGCCTGGACGCCCGGGTCGGATCCGAAACGACAGGCGAGGCCATCGTCCCGGCCCGGCTCAAACAGCGCGAGCGCCTGCTCCAGATGATCGCGCGCCCTATCGAACTCTGCGGCGAAATAGTGCATCATTCCGGTCACGCGATGTGCAACGCCCGACTCTGGCGAATCGGGCCGCGCCTCGACGTCGCGTAGGAAGGCCGCCGCATGCGTCCTCATCGAGGCCAATTCGCCCCGGACATAGCTCCCGATGAACAGGCCGTAGTCGGCCGCGAGGCGCTCAGGCGAAATCACGTCACCCGCGGCCAACTCGTGGGCGGTCGTGTAGGCTTCTTTGGTTTCCTGCGCGCCGTAGCCCCGCCCCAACATCAGCGCGTTGCCGTAGACGATCTGCAATTGCCGCCGCTCGCCCGACGCGCCCTCCGCCTTCCCGCTCGCCGCCCTGTCCGCCATCGCGATTGCCTTGCCGAGATGGGCGATCGCCTCCTGGAAGGCCGAGCGGCGCAAGGCCTGGTCGCCGGCCTTGCCCCACCATTCGATGGCGAGATCGTCGAGGCCGGCCGCGGTGAAATGATGCGCGATCAGCTCCGGCTCGGCCGCCGCGCGTGCGGGATCGTCGCGCAGAATTTCTGCGGCGCGGCGATGCAGCGCCTGGCGGCGGCTCTTGAGCAGGCTCTCGTAGGCCGCGTCCTGGATCAGCGCGTGTTTGAAGCGATAGGCCGCCTGCGCGCCGGCGCCCTCGACGAACAGGAGATCGGCGTCGACGAGCCGGTCGAGCGCCGTTTGGAGGGCGGGGTCGCTGTAGCCGCGCTCGCTGAGCGCGGCCTGGCCGCGGTCATCGACCGCGGCTACCGGGGCGCGCTGTAGGGCGGGGTCGGCGACCCCGCCTTGAAGGCCGCGGTCGGCGACGCCGCGGTCAGCGACCGCGGCTACAGGGCCCGCGGCGACAGCGGCGAGCAGCGCATAGGAAAAATCGCGGCCCAGCACCGCGCCGATCTGCGCGACTTCGCGCGCTTCGCCGAGCCGGTCGAGGCGCGCGGCGAGCGACTGCTGAAGCGTCGGCGGGATCGCCTGCAAGCCGCCGGCTTCGCCGCGCTCGAGAAGGAGGCGCGTGACCTCCTCGACAAACAGCGGCACCCCGCCGGTACGCTCGCTCACGCCCTCGATCACCTCCTTGCTGAGCGCGTGGCGCTGGGCGAGCTCGCCGACCATGAGCGCGACGTCGGCGCGATCGAGCGGGCTCAGCGCAATGACGCTATGGTGGGAGCGCAGGCTCCACGGCGCCCGGAAATCGGGCCGCGTCGTCGCGAGGATGAGGAGGGGAGCCTGATGGCCGCGCTCGGCGAACCCCTGCATGAGATCGAGCGAGGTCGGGTCGGCCCAGTGCAGGTCCTCGAAGGCGAGCGCGAGCGGTTGCGATCGGGCCCCGGCCAGAACCCAGGCGGTCAACGCCGCAAGCTGCTTTCGCCTGAGCTCTTCGGGCGCGAGCTTTGCGCCGCGGTCCGCCGGCAACGGGATATCGACCAGCGGCGCAAGCAGCGGTGCATATTCGGCGGGATCGAGGCCGATCAGCTTGAGCGTGTTCTGGGGGTCGGCCAAGCGCTGCCCCGCCGGCGTCTCGGCGTCGCCGAAGCGCTGCCGGCCCCATTCGGCGATCGGGTGCAGGGGCGTGTTCTGCAGGAGTTGGGACGACGACCATTCGACCCAGGTGTGCGGCGTCTCGGCGATGCGGGCGTGGAACTCCTCGACGAGCCGCGACTTGCCGATGCCGGGATCGCCGACGATCTGGACGAACTGTCCGGATCCTGAGCGCGCGCGCTCCCAGCGCCGCGTGAGGAGGTCGAGCTCGTCCGCGCGGCCGACGAGCGGGGTGGGCGCCCTCGCGCGGCTGCGCCGCCCGCCGCCGCTCGCCCGCACGATGCGATAGAGCATGACCGGCTGAGGCACGCCCTTCAGCGGGCGCTGGCCTTGCTCCTCGGCCACGAACA
>JAFAHO010000203.1 GCA_019237205.1 Hyphomicrobiales bacterium | reverse complement strand
CGTTCGTCGGCGATGATCTTGCCGTCGTTCGGCAGCGAGCCCGCCGCGACGAGCGCGACCTCGCCGCGGAGCTTGGTCAGCGCCTGCAACGTCGCGGCGACGGCGGCCGAGAGCGCGTCGCTCGGCGTAGCGGTCTCGGCGAAGAGCGTCATCGCGTCCTGCTCGCCTTCGCGCCGCACGGCGAGCCGGAGCGCCCCGAGTTCGCGGTGGCGCTTGCCGATCTCGACGATCTGGCCCGGATGGACGAAGAGGCCCTTCACCTTGGCCGACTGGTCGGCGCGGCCCATCCAGCCCTTGAGGCGCCCCGGCGCCGCCCAGGCGGAGAGGTCGCCGGTCGCCAAGCGCAAGAGCGGATAGTCGCTCGTGAGCCGCGTCACGACGACCTCGCCGACCTTCTCCGCCGGCGCTGGATCGTTCGAACCCGGCGTCACGATCTCGACCAGACACTCGTCGTTGACCAGCATGCCGGGCAGGAGCGCCCCGCTGGCGTCGTCGGTCTCGTAGGCGATGACCCCGAGGTCCGCGGTGGCGTAGGCCTGTCGCGTGCGGATCCCGGCGCCTTCGAGTTCGGCGCGCAGTGATGGCGGCAGCGCCGCGCCGGAGACGAGCGCCTTCCGGATCGAGGAGACGTCCGCGCCGCTGGCGCGCGCCCTATCGAGCACGATCTTCAGGAAATCGGGCGGCCCGCAATAGACGCGGGGCTTGAGATGCGCGATCGCGGCGATGAGCTGTTCGGTATTGCCGGGGCCGGCGGGAATGACGGGGCAGCCGAGGGCGAGCGCGCCGCTTTCGAGAATTCGCCCGCCAGGCGTCAGATGGTACGAGAAGCAGTTGACGACGACCTCGCCCGGGGCGACGCCCGCGGCGTCGAACGCCTTGGCGGCGCCCCAGGGATCGCGGCCGGCGGACTCCGGCTCGTAGATTCCGCCGGGAGAGGCGAAGAGCCGAGAGAAGGCGCTCGCCGGCGCCGCGGCCAAGCCGCCGAACGGCGGCTCGGCGGCCTGGAGGGCGGCGAGGTCCGATTTTCGCATGACCGGAATGAGCGCGAGGTCGGCCGGCCCGCGAAGATCGCTGAGATCGACGTCGCCGAGCTGGCGGGCGAGCGCATGGCTTCGCCCGTGCAGTTCGCCGAGCCGGTCGCGTAAGAGCTCGAAGCGGGCGTCGTCGATCATCGTCTCAACCTCTCACGCCAGCCAGCGCTTGCGGCGCTTGTAGGTCTTGACGCGCTTGAAAGAACGCCGCCCGCTCTGCGCGACGCCGAGATAGAATTCGCGCACGTCTTCGTTGGATCGCAGCGCCTCCGCCGCGCCGTCGAGCACGACCCGCCCCGTCTCCAGAATGTAGCCGAAGCTCGCGTAGCGGAGCGCGATGTTGGCGTTCTGCTCGGCGAGGAGAAACGACACGCCCTCCCGCGCGTTGAGGTCGCGCACGATCTCGAAAATCTCTTCGACCACCGTCGGCGCGAGCCCCATCGAAGGCTCGTCGAGCAGAATGAGCTTCGGGCGCGACATCATGGCGCGGCCGATCGCGCACATCTGCTGCTCGCCGCCGGAGGCATAGCCGGCCTGGGTGCTGCGCCGCTCCTTGAGGCGCGGAAAGGTGGCGTAGACGGCTTCGAGGTCGCGCATCACCGCGGCGCGTCCGTCGCGACGGGTGAAGGCGCCGGTCAAAAGGTTCTCCTCGATCGTGAGATGGCCGAAGCAATGCCGGCCCTCCATGACCTGGATCGCGCCGCGCCGCACGAGGTCGTTCGGCGAGAGCCGGTCGATCCGTTCGCCGTCGAACACGATCGCCCCCTTGGTGACCTCGCCGCGCTCGGCGCGCAGGAGGTTCGAGATCGCCTTCAAGGTCGTCGTCTTGCCGGCGCCGTTGGCGCCGAGGAGGGCGACGACCCCGCCCTTCGGCACATTGAGCGAGACGCCTTTCAGGACGAGCGCGACGGCGTTGTAGACGACCTCGATGTTGAGCACGTCGAGGATGGGGGCGGGGGAGGGGGAAGCTGTTTGACTCACCATAAAATCAGTCTGTGGTTCGGCGTCCCTTCCCCCGCAAAGGGGGAAGGGGATTCGTGCCTCACTTGTTGTCGCAGGGCTCGCTGCGCGCGGGCCAGCCGGCGTTCTTTTCGGCGTAGGCCTTTGCGGCCTCGTCCAAGAGCGGCTCGACCCTGGCGGTGTCCGGGCCGATGAGGTCGCTGGCCTTCGTCCACTTGGCGCCGTCCCATTGCTGCACGAAGGTCGCGGAATGGCTGTTGTGGTCGGCGCAGGTCGTCTTGAACGAGCCGGCGAAGCCGTCGAGCCCGAGTTCCTTGAAGCGCGCCGCATCGAGATTGAGGTTCTCCAGGCCGCGACGCACGTCTTCGCCGGTGACGACTTTCTTGCCGGTGATCTTCTGCGCCTGCGCGATCGCCTCGGCGATCAGGACCGAATTGTAGACCCCGCGATTGTAGAGCACCTCTCCGACCTCGCCCCGCGGCGTTTGGCTCTTGCCTTTGTCGATGACGAGCTTCTGGATGTCGGCGAGAGCCGGATAGTTCGCCCCGGTGCCGTGCCAGTTGAGCATCTTGAAGCCTTTGGCGCCGTCGCCGGCGGAGGCCGCGTCGGCGTCGTTCGGCCACCAGATCGAGACGAGCTTGTCCATCGGGAACTCGGCCTTGGCCGCTTCCTTGATCGCGGTCGGGTTCATGGCGCCCCAGCCGTACATCACGAGGAAGTCAGGGTTGTCACGCCGGATGTCGAGCCACTGGGCCGACTGGTTCTGCATGTTGGCCGGCGCGACTGGATAGAGCTTCAGGGTGAAGCCGACCTCCTTGGCGAGCGTCTGGAACATCGGAATCGGCTCACGGCCGTAACCGGCGTCGAAGTAGAGATAGCCGACCGTCTTGCCCTTGAGCGCGTCGATCGAGCCGCCGCCGACATATTTGAGGATCTCCGAAAGGCCGTCCCAATAGGTGGCGGGCGGGTTGAAGACCCAAGGAAAGACGTCGCCCCTGGCGGAGGCCGATAGGCCGTAGGCCATCGAAAGGATCGGAATCTTGTCGACTGAGGCCTTCGGGATCAGCGACAGCGTGATGCCGGTCGACCATGGATTGACGATCACCGGATTCTTCGGCTTCACCGCATCGTAGCATTCGAGGCCCTTCTTGGTGTCGTAGCCGGTCTCGCATTCATCGACGACGAGTTTGACGCCGCCGATGCCGCCGTCGCGCTCGTTGAGCATGGCGAGATAGTCGTGCATGCCGTCTGCGATCGGCGTGCCCGATCCGGCAAAGGGGCCGGTGCGGTAGGTGAAGAGCGGCACGTAGATCGAGTCTTCGGCGACGGCCGTAACCGGCGCCGCGAGGCTCAGGGCCAGCCCGCCGACCGCGCTCTTGAACAGGGTCATCGTTTTCATTTCGTTTCCTTCCTCTTGCGTCTTCTCGCGCCCTCAGTATGGGAACGGCCAGACGCGCAGTTTCTGCTTCGCGGTTTGCCACAGTCGCGCCAGGCCATGCGGCTCGGCGATCAGGAATACGATAATCAGAATACCGGTGATCATGAAGGTCAACTGGTCGATTCTCGCCGCGTCGATCGAGAGGCCGACCATGGCGGGCAGGGCGCGCAGCGCAATCGGCAGGAGATGGATGATGGTGGCGCCGAAGAAGGCGCCGACGATCGAGCCGAGACCCCCGATGATGATCATGAACAGGATTTGGAACGAGAGGTCGATATTGAAGGCTTCGGCCTCCGCCGCGCCGAGCCACAGGAACACCATCATCGCGCCGGCGACGCCGACGTAGAACGAGGACACGGCGAAGGCGAGGAGTTTGGCGCGCAGCAGGCGGATGCCGATCAATTCCGCGGCGATGTCCATGTCGCGCACCGCCATCCACATGCGCCCGATCCGCCCGTGGACGATGTTGGAGGCGATCCAGGCCATCGCCGCGACGATCGTCAGGACGACGAGATAGCGCGTGACCGGCGTCGCGGTCGGGCCGGTGACGGAGAGGCCGAACAGGGTCTCGCTCGGCACTTCGATCGCGCCGGAATCGTTATAGTTCACGAGCCAGGGCACGCGGGCGAAGCACCATTCGAGAAAGAATTGCGCCGCCAGCGTCGCCACCGCCAGATAGAAGCCCTTGATTCGCAAGCTCGGCAGGCCGAAGGCGACGCCGACGAGGGCGGACACGAAGCCGCTCACAACGATCCAGACGAGAATGTTGACCTGAGGGAAAAAGGTCTCGAGCTTATAGCAGGCGTATGCGCCCACTCCCATGAAGGCGCCGGTTCCGAGCGAAAGAAGCCCGGTATATCCCGTCAGGAGATTGAGCCCGATCGCCGCCAGCGAGAGAATCAGGAACGGGATCATCATGGTGTTGATGAGGAACTGATTGCCGAACGCCGGGATCGCGACGAAAGCGATGAGGAGGATCAGGGCGAGGCCATAGCGGTCCTGGCGGATCGGAAAGATCGCCATGTCGGCCGCATAGGTCGTCTTGTATTGACCGGCTTCGCGATAGAACACGTCAGCGCCCTATCAACCGCGCATCCCCTCGCCCCGCGCAATCGGGGAGAGGGTCGGGGTGAGGGGCTGCGCCGACGTTCGATCGTTGGCGCCGCCCCTCGTCCGGCCCTTCGGGCCACCTTCTCCCCGCAAGCGGGGCGAAGGGATTCGCTTCAAATTCGCTCAATGATTTTCTCCCCGAACAGGCCTTGCGGGCGGAACAGCAGAAAGGCGAGCGCGATGATGTAGGCGAGCCAGCTCTCGATGCCGCCGCCGAGCAGCGGGCCCCAATAGAATTCCCCGAGTTTCTCGCCGATGCCGATGATGAGCCCCCCGACGATCGCGCCGGGAACGGAGGTCAGGCCGCCGAGGATCAGCACCGGAAGAGCCTTGAGCGCGACGACCTGAAGGGCGAATGACACGTCCGAACGCGCGCCCCAGAAGATGCCGGTCGCCAGCGCCACCACGCCTGCGGTGAACCAGACGATGACCCAGATCTGATTGAGTGAGATTCCGACCGAGAGCGCCGCCTGGTGATCGTCGGCGACCGCCCTCAGCGCCCGGCCGATCCGCGTTTTCTGGAAGAAGAGCGCCAGCCCCGCGACCATGATCAACGCCACGGCGGCCGCGGCGATGTCGAGCTTTTGCAGCTGCACCCTGCCGCCGGGAATGTGCAGGTCGATCGAGCCGCCGGGCAGAAAGAGCTCTTTCGTGATCATCGATTTCGGATTGCCGCCGAAAACGAGCTCGCCTAGGCCGATCAGGAAATAGGTGATCCCGAAGGTCGCCATGAAAAGAATGATGTCGGGCTGGTTCACCAGCGGGCGCAGCACCAGCCGCTCGATGCCGACCGCAAGCGCATACATGACCGCAATCGTGAGGATGAGCGCGACCCAGGCAGGGACGCCCTTTTCGTGCAGCCCGACAAGCGTCAGCGCGGCGAACACCATCATGATTCCCTGCGCGAAATTGAAGACGCCGGAGGCTTTGAAAATGAGCACGAAGCCGAGCGCGATCAGCGCGTAGAGCACGCCGCCGACGAAGCCCTCCCAGATCGTCTGCGCCAAAAGATCGGGCGAGCCGATCATCTGGGCGAAGGGGTCGATGAATATGGCGCGCAGGAGGTCCATGAAGCTTAGCGTCCCGCGCCAAGGTAAGCGTCGATGACCTTCTGATCGGACTTGACCATATCGGGGACGCCGTCCGCGATCTTGCGCCCATATTCAAGCACGACGACGCGGTCGGAGAGATCCATCACCACGCCCATGTCGTGCTCGATCAGCGCGATCGTGGCGCCCCGAAGACGGTTGGCCTCGACGATGAAGCGGCTCATGTCCTCCTTTTCTTCGAGGTTCATGCCGGCCATGGGCTCATCGAGCAGCAGCAGTTCCGGCTCCATCGCGAGCGCGCGGCCGAGTTCGACCCGTTTTTGGAGACCATAGGGCAGGGCGCCGACAGGCGTCTTGCGAATATGTTCGATCTGAAGAAAGTCGATGATCTCCTCGCAGACCCGCCGGTGCTTGATCTCCTCGTCGAGCGCCGGTCCGTGGCGGAGCGCCTGCCAAAAGATGTTGCGCTTCATGCGCAGGCTGCGCCCGGTCATAATGTTGTCGAGCGTCGTCATGCCCTTGAAAAGCGCGACGTTCTGGAAGGTGCGGGCGATGCCCTGCTCGGCCGCTTCGTGCGGCTTCATCCGGGCGCGCGTTCGTCCGCGATACGTGATCTCTCCCTTCTGCGGATGATAGAAGCCATTGACCACGTTGAGCATGGACGTCTTGCCCGCGCCATTGGGGCCGATGATGGCGCGGACCTCGCCCTTGCGAATGTCGAACGAGACGTCCGCGATCGCCCGGACGCCGCCGAAGGACAGCGACACGTCGTCGACCGAGAGAAGGATCTCGCCGCTCATGCCGCGCACGCGTCCTTCGTGCGGGGAAACGGGGCCATGTCGACGATGCGCGAGGTTCCGACGAGCTTGCCTTTGCGCCCGTCCTCGAATGTGATTTCGGCCGCGATCGAGGCTTCGCTCGCGCCGGTGTACAAGCCTTCGACGAGAGGGGCGTAGCGGCTCGCGATGAAGCCGCGCCGCACTTTCTGCGTGCGGGTCAGTTCGCCGTCGTCCGCGTCGAGCTCCTTCGGCAGGATGAGGAACCGCCTGATCTGCGCGCCCGCCATCATCGCCTCCTCGCTCAGCGAGCGGTTGACCGCATCGACGTGCTTTTCGATCATCGCACAGACCTGAGGGTTGGCGGCGAGCTCCTGGTAGGAGGCGTAGGAAACGTTGTTGCGCTCCGCCCAATTGCCGACCGAGGCGAGTTCGATGTTGATCATCGCGGTGACGAAATCGCGTCCGTCGCCGACCGCCACCGCCTCGCGAATGTCGGCGAAGAATTTGAGCTTGTTCTCGATATATTTGGGCGCGAACATCTGCCCGTTCTTCAGTCGGCCGACATCCTTCGCCCGATCGACGATCTTGAGCTGGCCGTCGGGCTCGAAGAAGCCCGCGTCGCCAGTCTTGACATAGCCGTCGTCGGTCATGGCTTCGCGCGTTTTGTCGGCCTCGCGGAAATAGCCGACGAACATGCCGGGCGACTTGAACTGCACCTCGCCGTCGGGCGAGATGCGAAGATTGACGTTGGGAGCGGGCGGACCGACGGCGTCGGAGCGCACGGCCCGGTCGGTCTGGGCGGTCACGAACAGAAAAGCTTCCGTCTGCCCATAGAGCTGTTTCAGATTGAGCCCGATCGAGCGATAGAAAGCGAAGAGATCTGCGCCGATGGCTTCGCCAGCCGTGTAGGCCACGCGGATGCGGGAGAATCCCAGCGCGTTCTTCAGCGGAGCGTAGATCAGAAGGTCGCCGAGGCGGTAGGCGAGGCGCGCGCTCCATGGAACGCGCTCGCCGTTGGCGATCTTTTCGCCGCAGCGCTTGGCGACGGCCATGAAACGGCGGTAGAGCCAGCGCTTGAGCGCGCCCGCGTCCTCCATCCGGATCTCTACGCGCGTCAGCAGCGCCTCGAAGACGCGAGGCGGAGCAAAATGATAGGTCGGGCCGATTTCGCGCAAGTCCGTCGCGGCGGTGTCGGCGCTTTCCGGGCAGGCGATGCAGAAGCCCGCGACAAGTCCTTGCGCGTAGTTGAGATAGTGGTCGCCGACCCAGGCGAGCGGGAGATAGGCGAGCGCCTCGTCACGGTCGGTCAGTTTGTCGAAGGCGACCGTGTCGCGCGCGGCGGCAATGGCGCGCTCGCCGCTCAGGACCACCCCCTTCGACCGGCCAGTCGTACCTGAAGTATAGAGGATGACGGACGGATCCGCGCCTACGCCCTCGTCGATGCGCCGGTCGAGCGCGGCCGCCAAGCGCGCATCCGAGAGCGCGGCGCGGCCCTTGGCCATGATCGCCTCAAGCGCGTGAAGGCTTGGCTCGTCATAGTCCGTCAGGCCGCGTGGCTCATCGAAGAGGAGATGCCGGAGCCGCGGCAGCCGGTCGCGGACCGAGAGGATCTTGTCGACCTGCTCCTGATCCTGGGCGACGATGACCGCGGCCTCTGAGTGGCTGAGCACCGCGGCGATCTCGTCGGCGACCGAATCGGCGTAGACAGGCACGGGGACCGCGCCGATCATCTGCGCCGCCGTCATGGACCAATAGAGCCGGGGGCGGTTGGCGCCGGCGACGGCGATTGTGTCGCCGCGGTCGAGGCCGAGGCTGAGCAGCCCTTGAGCGATTGCGCGCGTCTGCTCAAGGACCTCAGCCCAGGTCCAGGTCTGCCAAATGCCGAAATCCTTGTGGCGGAAAGCCGGACGCTGGCCGCGCTCGGCGACATGCGAGCGCAGCAGCTTGGCGAAGGTGTCATTCGCGTCTCGTCCTTCGCGCGCCGACCCCACGCCCCTTCTCTCCCCAGTCGCCCTGTCATCGCGCGGAACGCAAGCCGCTTCCGCGCGGCGGACGTCCGGTCGCGGCAGACTATTCAGCAGGGCGGCAGGAATTACAACAGCCCTACGTTCGTCGACGATGGGCGAGCGCATCGTTGGGGCAGCCTCAGCCTCGGCCAAAGACCATGCTCAGACGCGGCAACCGAACGGGCGCCGTAGCGTCCCGCTCGCGCTGAAGATCGGCTCGGCTCGAGGTAAGCCACGGCCGCTGTTAACCTTAATGAGCCGTTAAGACGGCGGTGCGAGGCGGCGCGGCATTGACTGATGTTAATTTTTATGAAAAGATAAGATTAATAAATACCCTTAGGACGCGGCGATGAGAGATGTGACAGTCGGGGCGGCGGCGCCGCCTCCGGACGCGATTCTGCGCCTGCTCGACAGAGGCTCTGGCAAGGCCAAGCGCCCACGCGGCCGTCCACCGGAAGGATCGGGCGCCGACGCCCTCGTGCAGTCCTTCAATTCCTGGGCTTTCAAGCGCGAACAACCGGACAACCTTGAAACGCTGAAGCACGTCGCGAGGGCTGCGATCGAGCGCGATTCGCCGCTCGCCTTTGTCCTCTATTGGGGCCGGGGGCCTCGCGCCCATGTGGCGGCGCCGGAGCGTCAGTGCCTCGATTTCCTCGCAGCCCTCGCCCATCGGGTGAGAACCCAGCATGCCGCTGGCGCCGAGGTGACAATTATTTGCACCGATACCCACGCCGAGCTCAACGGACATTCGCCGCTGTCTACGCGCCGATATTTCGTTGAGGTTCAGCGCGAGGCGGCTCAGCGCGGCTTCCGTGCGCGCCTCCTCAGCGATCTCGTCGGCTGCGCGGAGGACCGAATCGATGAAGCCCGCGCGCTCGAGCGCCCATCGCCGGAGATTTTGCGAGGACTGATCGCCTCAGCCGCCAAGTGGTACGCGGGAGGGCTTTCGGCGGAAGAAGGGGCGCGGCTCTACTATCGGGCCAACATGATCGAGAAGCAGGCGGTCGAAGCCGCTTTCCCGGATGCGATTTTCATCACGTTCAACGGGAGCGAGTTCCGTCCGCTTTTCCCCGACCGCATGCCGATCTTCTACATGTACTCGGTTCGTCGCGGCGTGGCGGTCAAGCCATGGTTCATGCCGGCGGAGCGTGATGAGGCGGCTCGCCAGCCCGAGACGGTCCGATGATCCGGCCGGCGCTTGCCGAGGCCGCGGGGGAGCAATGCCGAATCCTCGCCAACGGCGATGCGGCGCTGGTGGTCGAGTTTGGCGATCGGATCGACCTGACGCTCAACGAAAGGGTGCTCGCGCTCGCCGATCGGATTGCGGCCGCCGCGATCCCCGGGATCCTTGAAACCGTCCCCACATTTCGGTCGCTGATGATCAGCTTCGATCCCTCCCGCATTGCGCATCGCGCGCTCCAGCGACGCGTTCTGGTCCTGCTCGCGGACGCCGAGGGGCGCCCGCATCCGGGCCGGCTCTGGCGGCTGCCTGTTTGCTACGACCCCGATGTCGCTCCCGACCTCGCGGACGCGGCCCGCCACGCCGACATGCCGCCAGAAATCTTCGTCTCCCGCCACTGCGGCATGATCCATCATGTCTACATGCTCGGGTTTCTGCCGGGCCAGCCTTATCTCGGCGACCTTCCGGCCGAGCTTGCGCTTCCCCGCAAGGAGACCCCACGAGCGAAAGTCGCCGCCGGATCGGTCGGTGTCGCCTCGCACATGACCTGCGTGTTCCCCAGGGCGACGCCCTGCGGCCTCAACATCATCGGGCGCACGCCGGCAACCTTGTGGGACCATCGCCGTGGCGAGGCGGCGCTGCTAGCCCCGGGCGACCGCGTCGCGTTCGAGCAGATCGGGTTCGAAGACTTTCGAAGGCTGAACGAGCTTGCGGCGCGCGGCGAGTTCGTCCTTGCGCCGTCCGACGCCGCGGGACCGATGGAGCCTGGGCCGTGAGCGCGACCTTGCGCGTTCTCGCGCCTGGCCTCATGACAACCGTCCAGGACCTTGGCCGGATCGGCTATCAGCGGTTCGGCATCCCGGTCGGCGGCGCGCTCGACGTGCTGAGCCTGCGCGCGGCCAACCTGCTGGTCGGCAATCCTCCCGACGTAGGCGGACTGGAGATCATCGCGTCCGGCCCGACGCTCGCCATCGAGGCGGAGAGCGTTCGCGTCGCCTTCGTCGGCGCCGACATCGGTCTTTCAGTTGCGGGCGAAGCGCCGATCTTCTCGTTCGATATCCGCGCGAATCGAAGCATGCTCCTTCGGCGCGGAGACACTTTGCGCGTCGGGTCCCTCAAGGGCTCGTCGACCCTCTATATGGCGGTCGAGGGGGGGTTCGACATCGCCCCGGTGATGGGCAGCCTCTCGACCTATCTCAGGGGCGAGCTAGGCGGGTTCCGGGGTCGCTCGCTCGCGGCGGGCGACGCCCTTCCCTTGAAGCGGAGTTGGGCGCCCGAGCGCGCCGAACTCGCCCTTGACACGGCCGATTTCGCGCCACGGCGGCGGCTGCGCGCGCTCGAAGGCCCGCAGAGCGACCATTTCAGCGAGGAGGAGCGCGCGACGTTCTTTGGCCGCGACTATGTCGTCGGGCCGGGCTGGAACCGCATGGGGATGCGGCTCGTCGGCGAGACTGTCAGACACTCCCGGGGCTACAACGTCACCTCGGACGGGATCGTCCGCGGGTCGATCCAGATTCCGGGCGACGGGCTGCCGATCGTTCTGCTCGCCGAGCATCAGACGACCGGCGGCTACCCAAAGATCGGCGCGGTCATTTCGGCCGATCTGCCGGCGCTCGGACGGCTCGGCGCGGGATCGAGGGTTGCCTTCGAACGGGTCTCGCTGGAAGAGGCGGAGGCCGCCGGCCGGGCGCACATGGCCTTCGTCGAGCGTCTGCCGTCGCGCGTCTCGCCGGTAACCGCGGCTTGGTCCCACGACCTTCCGGCGCGCCTCAGCGAGACGAATCTCGTCAGCGGAGTGATCGATGCCTGCGCATGGGGCTAGCGGAGCCGCGTCTCCCGGCGCCGACCGCGCGAGCGACAACATCCCGCTCGGCATCGCCTGCATGACGGGCGCGACGCTGATGTTTGCCGCATCCAGCGCCGTCATGAAGTTCGAGGTGGCCAGATATCCGCTCGGCGAAGTGATGGCCGCCCGTTCGGTGAGCTCGCTCGTGGTCTGCGCGGCGGCGGTGCTGCCGACCGCGGGTCTCGAGGCGTTCGCCACCCGCCGGCCCTGCGCGCATGTCGCGCGGGGATTATCGCAAGCGGTTTCGCAGACCTTCACCGTCATCGCGCTCTGGTTCATGCCGCTCGCAGGCGCGATCGCCATCAGCTTTTCCGCGCCGCTGTTCGCCGCGCTCATCTCGCTCGTGTGGCTCAAGGAGCGCGCCGATTCTGCTCGATTGGCCGCGCTTGCCGTCGGCTTTCTGGGCGTCCTTGTGGTCACCCGTCCCGGCGCGGATTCGCTGCAGACCGGCGCCCTCTTCGCGCTCATGAACGCCGTCATGTACGGCAGCGTCACCGTGGCCGTCCGCGGCATGACCAGGACCGAATCGACGACGACTTTGCTCATGTGGCAGATGGCGGTTGTCGCGGCGTGCCACTCGGCGCTTCTCGCGTTCGGCTGCGCCTGGCCGAGCTCGATGGATGCCGCGCTGCTCGCCGCGAGCGGCTTCGCCAATGGTCTCGCCCAATATTCTTGGACGAAATCGTTGCGGCTCGCGCCGACGGCCGCCGTGTCGCCTTTCTATTACCTGCTGCTCGTCTGGGCGATCCTCATCGGTTTTGTCGTCTGGGGCGACCGGCCGACCGCGTCGCTGCTGATCGGCTCGGGCGTTGTCGTTTGCGCGGGGCTCGCGCTCCTGGCGAGAGAGGCGCGCGTCGGCTCGATTCGGGTGGACCGCGACCGGCGCTCCGACAGCCGAGCGTGGCGCACCGCAGGCCTCAGGCTGCGCCCCGCACCTTCTCGTTCGCGGTGATCGGCGGGAAGGCCTGGCTCTGCCAGATTTCGTAGATCGGCCGGGGCTTGCCGAAGAGATACCCCTGGCCGTGGGCGCAGCCGAGCTCGACCAGCGCTTTCAACTGGCCCTCGGTCTCGACGCCTTCGGCGAGCGCAGTCATCTTGTAGCTCGACGCAAGCTCGACGATCGCGCGAATCGTCGCGCGCGCGCCGTCCCGCTCTCCGAGTTTCTGAACGAAGGAGCGATCGATCTTGATCGTGGTGATCGGAAAGCGCTCGAGGTAGCTCAGGCTCGAGAAGCCGGTGCCGAAGTCGTCCATCGAAACGCGGACCCCGATCGCTCTCAGCCGGCGCAGTTGGTCGAGGACGCGCTGGTTGTTCTTCATCAGGGCCGATTCGGTGATCTCGATCTCCAGCCGGTCGGGCGGAAGCCCGGAACGCGAAAGAGCGCTTTGGACGCTCGCGGCGAGGTCCGACAGTTCGAATTGGAGCGGCGAGCAATTGACCGCGACCCGCATCGGCGTGTGCAACGCTGCAATGTCGGCGCAGGCTCTTTGCAGCACCCAGTCGCCGATCTTGACGATCATACCGGTCTCCTCGGCCACTGGAATGAAGTCCAGCGGAGAGACCATTCCATGCTCCGGCCGGATCCAGCGAATGAGGGCTTCGTAGCCGATGGTCTTTTGTTCCCTGAGGCAGATGATCGGCTGGTAGAAAAGCCGAAGTTCTTCGTTGTCGATCGCCCACCTAAGGCCGTTTTCGATGTCGGCTCGCTCATGGACCGCGCGCGTCATGCCGGCGTCGTAAAAGCGGAAGCCGCCCTTGTCGTCCGCTTTCGCCGCGTAGAGCGCGAGATCCGCCGCCTTGAGGAGTTCGCTGGCCGAGTTGGCGTCCTCGGTCGCCGAGCCGATGCCGACGCTCGCGCCGATTACGATCTTGGCGTTGCCGATTTCAAACGGTTCTGACAGTTCGCGGCAGATGCGTTCGGCGAGCGCTTTTGCTTCGATTCGGGCGAAGCGAAGCGATTGCACGATCGCAAACTCGTCGCCGCCGAGACGAACGACGAGATCGGAGGGCCGCGCCAGCGCGAGCAGACGGTCGGCCACCCTCTTGAGCACGATATCGCCGAACGGATGTCCATAGGTGTCGTTGATGAACTTGAACCGGTCGAGGTCGATGATGTGCAATGCGAAAGCGCGCTCCCTTGCGGGCAGCGCGAAGAGCGCGTCGAGGTGTTCGCCAAGATGCCTGCGATTGGCGAGGTTGGTCAGCGCGTCGTAGCGCGCAAGATAGATGATGCGCGCCTCGGACCGGTGACGTCTGAGGGCCACCGCAAACGTCGCGAACACCGCCAGAATCGAGGCCGCCAGCGCGCCTAGATAATAGGCGTATCGCCTCGCCAGCCAGCGCGCGTTGTTCTCCTCGTTCGGAACGGCCACAACGACCTTGAGCGGCGCGCCGTCGACGCGCCGCTCCGCCGTCACCTGACCGCCGGGATTAGCGCGGCTGGCGTCGGCCGGTCCCGTCTCCGGCGCTAATGCACTTCCACCCGCCTCGAACGGCTTTCCGATGAGATCGGCGAACGTGCCCGATCCTGCACGCAAAACTCCGTCGTCGCCGACGAGCGCCAGTCCTCCGCCCGGACCGAGATTCAAGTCGCCGTAGTTGCGCGCGAGCCGAGCGGCGTCGAGCGAGATGACGACGACGCCGGCGAACTGCCCGGCATTGTCGGTGAGTTTGCGCGCAAACTGAACCGACCATTTCCCCGACGCGCGGCCGATGACCGGTTTGCTGATGAAGAGGAAATCGCCTTTCGAATTCAGGTGCGCCAGGAAGTGCTCGCGGTCGCCTAGGTACATCGGCGCTGGCGGACGCAGAAGGGCCGAACTGGTCACCATGTAGCCGTTGGCGTCGATCACCGAGGTCTGCGCGGTTTCGCGATTCGAGACGAAATCCTCCGCGACGACGTCCGGCCATTCGACGCTCGCCGGCGCGTGCGAGCGCGCCCACCGGAGAAACTGAATGCCGCGGTCGAGATCGGCGACGGTGTGCGCGACGTTCTGCTCGAAGACGAGCGCGAGGTTGCCCGCGTCCCGCTGCATCTGGAACCGCAGAGCGGCCCGATCCTGGTAGGCCAGCGTGAACGCGGCGATCCAGAAGCTGACGATGAGCGCGGCGCCGAAGGCGACCACCGATTGCCGGAGAAGTCGCGCGCCGTTCGTCGCAGCCGACCAAAAGCGCTCCAGTGCGCCGGCTTGCGGAGCGGCGTCGCGCGGCGGCGGGCGTTCCTCGCCGAAACGCGCCGCGCGACCACGAAACCATGCGCTCGATCGCGTCGGCTCAGCGCCATCGCCGGCGAGCATTCTGGCGATCCGGCCATCTGCGGAATTCCGGTCGCGTGAAGGCGCGCGCGTGGGCGCGGTTCGGCTCGGGTTCGGACGCCCGCGCGCGGCCGCCAAATCGGCCGCAAATCGGCGCAGAGGCGACACAAGGCTTGTGACGCGCGACAACGACTCGTGTGCGATCAGGATCATGGGCGAGCGCCGCAGCCCCTCGGGGCGGGGCCGGCGCGCGCGACCGGCTGGCGCTTCAAGCGGCGATCGGAGCCACCGCCGCTTGCCGGTTCAAGTTCGCCAACGCTGCAGACTGCCGAATGAGGCTCGCCCGGCTCGCCCGGGACCGGAATGGCCATCGAGACGCTTCTTTCGCGTTACGCGCTAGAGCGGCCGTCATGGCTGCGCGATGCATTCGCATCGATTGCGGCACGGGACGTTCGAGTCATTCGAACCGTCAGACCATTTCCACAGATGTGTTACCGGGACGTTATTCGATTCGCGCGGAGCATGTGCTTCTGAGCCCGAGAGCCGGCCCCCTTAGTTCCGCCGGTGAACCGAACCCGCCTTCATGAACTCCGAAAAAGCGGTCTTATAGTCGGGATGCCAGCGCGATAGAGCGGGCCGGTTCTCGATGATGTCCTCAGCCGCCCAGAGGATCCGGCGCTCGTCCATGCCGCGGGTCACGTCATTGTCTGGACACAAAATGTAGAAATAGCCAGCCGCCATCGAAGCAAGGAGAAACTCCACCACCTGCTCCGGTGTCCAGGCGGCCGCCGGTTTCG
The DNA here is from genome assembly GCA_019237205.1 of Hyphomicrobiales bacterium. GTDB lineage: Bacteria > Pseudomonadota > Alphaproteobacteria > Rhizobiales > Beijerinckiaceae > Roseiarcus. The sequence continues at coordinate 16,451 of JAFAHO010000203.1, read as the reverse complement.
TCCCTCCGGCCGCCGCCGTGAGCCTGGTGAAGGTGAACCCCGGGATCAGGAGATGGGCGCTGACGCGACAACCCTCGATATTGCGGAGTTCGTGCGCGAGCGCCTCGGTGACAACCTTCACGCCGGCCTTCGAGACATTATAGGCCGTATCGCCAGGCGGGGTGGTGATGCCTTGTTTCGAGCCGGTGTTGACGATCGCCGACGCCTCGGTCTGCCGGATCATCGCGGGCGCGAACGCCTGCACGCCGTTGATGACGCCCCAGAGATTGACGTCGATGATCTCTTGCCATTTGGCCCTGTCGCCAAGCACGCCGCCCCCGCCGCCGATCGCGGCGTTGTTCATCAGGACCGCGACTTCGCCAAAGGCGTCGTAAGATGTGTCTTTGAGGCGTGCGACATCGCCAGCGTTGCTGACGTCGGCCACGAGAAAACGGACGTCCTCGGGCCGCCCCGTCAGTATCGCGAGCCGGTCAGCGGCGGCGCCCAGCGCCTCGGCGTTCGCGTCGGCGAGCATGACCTTCATGCCGAGCGCGGCGAACCGGATCGCGGCCGCAAGCCCGATGCCGCTCGCTGCGCCGGTGATGACGGCGGCGCGATTGGCGGCGAAAGCGGGGTGGTTGGTCATTGAGCCCTCTCAGCGAATGGACACTGGCTCGGCTGCGCTCCGGCGTCGTTCCCGAAACCGCCACCTGAGCACCAAGAAGGCGATCAGCGCCGCGCCGATCAGCATCAGGAGCAACGCGGCCCGCTCGACCCACGCCAGCAGCGGCGCAGCGAGGCCAAGGAACACTCCCGTCACGCAGAGCTTCCACGACCAGAGGCTTAGGCCCGCGGTGAAAACGCCTAGCGCCAGCAGCGTCAGCAGCATGAGCGCCGTGGGGTTGAAATTGAGCATGCCATGAACGTCGCTGACCGTGACCAAGATCATCGCCAGGAGAAACGCCGCCCAGTGAAGCGCCTGCGACGCGACCATGCGCAGCCGTTCGGCGTTCGACAGGCAACGGCGCCAGCCCGCTGCGATGGAAATGAGCGCGGCGACCGGAGCCAGGACAATCCAGTAGGTCGTCGGCGGCGTTCTCGAGACGCTCGTCCAGCCGATGCCGATCAGGCTCAGAACAATGAGCAGAAGATACGGCGCTTCGCGAATAAGGCCGGCGAAACGGCTGGCTCGGCCCGCGCCTGCAGCCCTCGCAGAGGTCGATTCCGTCATCGCTCGCCGCTTTCGGCTCCATGCGCGGCAGTATCCGGCGCCGACCGCAACCTATATCAGCCGCTGGGCGGGCTGTCGCTGCGCGTTGCCTTCATTTTTCGAAACTGCTGGCGGCGCGGTGGCGCCGCGCGCGTCACGGCCCGAGCGTTCGATATGGAAAGATGATCGGCGAATTCGTCCGGGAACGCCGACGCCGCGTCGAGCGCGGACGAAATGACCGTTGCTGTCGTCGTCAAGCGTCTTGTTGAGCGCCTCAGCGCGCCGGCTTCGATGTCACCGGACGGCCCGCGGCCGGGGGCGCTCGCCGTCCGGCTCAGCCACGAAGGCCAAAAGCTTCGTCCTCGTGGCCCTTCTTGTCAGTTTATCCGTCTCCATAATCGCCATATCGATGAAGAATAATAGGATTGGCCAACTGCCCCCGATGGCCAATTCCCGAGCCCTGCCCAATTGAGTCTTGATTTCTGTTAATGGTTCGATCTCAGACACGGCCGCACCCGTCTCTTCTCATGATCTCCCTCAAGCAGCGATTGCGACCCGCGCCCGGCATATATGCAATTTCCGGCCCTCGGACGCCTATCTCAACCCCAGCGCCTATAGATTATCAGATGTTAACATTAAGTCAACGACCTCGGACGACCATGAGGAGTCCTCAGGCGATTGCAGGCTAGGATGCGACTTCGAGCCGACTTGCAAGTCGTCGAAGCTTACGGCCTTGGACTTGCTCGCCGTCAGGCTCAGTCACGCAGTTTAATAGTTCCGTCCTCAACGCTTTTTTTGTCAGTTCATCCGTCTCCATGATTGCCATTTCGATGAAATAGAAGAGGGTTAGACCACCGCCCTCGGCGGCCAATTCTCGAGCCCGACCCAATTGACCCTTGATTCTTGTTAACAGTTCGATCTCGGACATGACCTCACGGACCCCCTGGACTCACGGTCACACTATGGCACAACTGTGGCGTGCGCGCAACCCAAGATACACTCGCGCTCCGGGCCGGCAGTCGCGTAACCGCAGCCGCCAAGTCCTGCGCAGGATCTGGATCCGCCTCCCGCCGACGCTACTCGTCGTTGCTCGCGTTCAAGTCCTCCGTAGCGATGGAACGGGTGGCGCGGCGGGAGCCGAGGGTTTCGCACAAGCCGTTGATCTCGGCGATGGCGCGCCGGACGAGCTCGATTTCGATCTCGGGCTTTTCGCCTCTCCGATAGCGAGCCGAGGCCTCCTCGAGCCAGACCTCGAGATCACGGACAGTATCGTTGCGTTGGGTCACTCGAGCCAATCCCTTTGTCATCGCAAGGCGCGCCGCCGCTCGTCCCCGCTTCAAGACCTCTAAGCGACCATCGCCAGGACCTTATCCGACGGGAATGCCCGCGAAGTCTGGCCCTTGAGGTTCCCGAGTTTCAGCGCATTCAGCGTCAAAGCGGACATAGTCGTATCGTCCGGGGTTTCGATGACGCACACCATGTCGTAGACGCCCTGCGTCCAGAGGAACTCCCGCACATGCGCGCCGTGACTCGCCGCCGCTGCTTTGAACGCATCCGCCCGCTTCACGGTGTCCTTGATGTCGTGAAGGCCCTTCCCGGTAAAGTTCGCCAGTGTGACATAGGTCGGCATGGCTTTTCCCTTGCTGAGGCCGGCGACGGATGTGCGCTCGCGCCAGCTGTTCTCCGATCAGGAGCCGCGCCGGCGGCTGTCTCGACGCTTTGTAGTTCATGCCGATATTGACAAGCCAAGCAACAGAAAAGGAAGTTGCAATCCACGGATCAGCCGGCCGTGGCAGGCAAGAGCACGGGAGCGGCGCAAAAAGTGGTGCAAATTCGCCGACCTGGCCGCGCCGGTCTGAGTCCTGGTCCTCTCGACGCCGATCGGCGTCTCCCTCCGGAGGAGACGATTGCGCGGGCCAAGCGATTCGCCGCGGCGTTCGGCATCACCCGCGTCGCCAATCTCACGGGCCTCGATCGCACCGGCATACCCGTCGTCATGGTTTGCCGGCCCAATGCCCGATCGAGCGCCGTGTTCAACGGCAAAGGGGTAGACGTCGCCGCCGCGCAAGCTTCCGCCCTGATGGAAGCCACGGAGACGTGGCACGCCGAAAATATCGGCCTTCCGCTGCGATTCGCCTCGTTCGCGGATCTGAAGCGTGAGCTTCCGGTGATCGACATCGACGGTTTGCCGCGCACGCCGACTCCACAGTTCGACCCGTATCTGCCGATCCTCTGGGTTGAGGGACGCAATCTCATGGACAATGGCGCGATCTGGCTGCCGTTCGAGATCGTCCACGCCGATTCGAGAATGTCGGGTCCGCCGCTCAGCGGCTGCTTCGCCATGAGCACCAATGGCCTTGCTTCGGGCAATCACTTTTCGGAGGCGGTCAGCCACGCCCTCTGCGAGGTCATCGAACGCGACGCGACCACCCTCTGGCATCGAAGCCCGCCCGCCGAACAGGACGCCCGGCGCCTCGATCTCGCGACAGTGGACGATCCGACGTCGCTCGCCATCCTCAATCTCCTGGCGCGGGCCGAACTCAATGTCGGCGTCTGGGACATCACGACCGACGTGGGCGTCTCAGCCTTCCAGTGCCTCCTCGTCGACCGCGCTGGCGATGTCGGCCATATCGGCGTCGGCGCCGCCTGCCATCCCGCGCGGGCAACAGCGCTGCGGCGCGCGGTCCTCGAAGCAGCGCAGGTGCGGACGACCTACATTATCGGTTCGCGCGAGGACATCGAGCCGGCGGACTACGATCCTGCGATCATGGCCGGACGGAACGCAGACGTGCGAGCGCTGATGAGGCCGACCGACCGCATGCGAAGCCTCCAGTCGGCAGCGAACGAGGAATGCGAGGGCGCCGAGGCAGAGGTCGCCTGGCTTCTCGAAAGGCTTCGATCGATCGGGCTGGCGCAGGCCGTCGCCGTCGATCTGACACGACCGGAGTACGGCATCCCGGTCGTGCGGATGGTCGTTCCTGGCCTGGAGGGGTCGGATCACCATCACACGCAATATTGGCCTGGAGCGCGGGCGCGCGCCGTCGAGGAGCGACGCTCGTGACGAGCATGGTCTTCGTCGGCCCTACGCTCGACCCCGGGGATCTGGCTGCGGCCGGCGACTTCACTCCCTTGCCGCCGGTCTCCCAAGGCGACGTCTATCGCGCCGCGCGGCGGCGCCCGCGCGCGATTGGCATCATAGACGGCTATTTCTCAGGCGCCCCTTCGGTCTGGCACAAGGAAATCTTGTGGGCGATCTCCGAAGGCGTCCCCGTGTTCGGCAGCGCCAGCATGGGCGCGCTGCGGGCGGCGGAGCTGCATATGTTCGGGATGCGGGGCGTCGGCAAGATCTTCGAGGCGTTCCGCGACGGCGCGCTCGAAGACGATGACGAAGTGGCCGTGCTGCACGGCCCCGCAGAGATCGGCTACCTCGCGACTTCCGAGCCGATGGTGAACATCCGAGAGACACTGGCGTTCGCGGAGACCTCAGGCGTTCTTGCGCCGGCGCCCCGGCGGTCGCTGGAGAGCTTCGCCAAGTCGCTCTATTTCGGCGAGCGAAGCTGGCCGGCCTTGCTCGAGGGCGCGGCGGCGCAGGGCGTCGGAGAGGCCGAAGCGGTGGCGTTGCGCGACTGGTTGCCGCTCGGGCGCGTCGATCAAAAGCGATTGGACGCCCTCGCCATGCTCGCAGCGATGCAGGAGGCGCTCGCGTCCGGCGAGCCGATGCGCCTGGCCTTTCATTTCGAATGGACATACCTGTGGGACCTATTCGTCGCCAGGTCCGCCGACGTTGAAGCGGCGCCCTCTCCTTCGGCTGAGCGCATCCTCGATGAACTGAGGATCGAAGGTCCGGACGCCTACGGTCCCGCGGAAATACGGGCGCTGTTGCGACTGGTCGCGGCCAGCGGCATGGCGCGGCCGGCCGAGCCGCCGCGAGAGGCGGCGCGGGCGACGCTGGCCGCAATTCGCACCGGGCTCGGTCTCTTCGCGCGGGCCGATCTCGACCGGTGGATGTCGGCCAACGATCTCGATCAGGCCTCGATGGAGAGGCTGGTCGAGGACGAGGCGCGTCTCGAGGCGATGCGCGAACGCTTTCGGCGATCGATCCAATCCGCGCTTCTTGACGAATTGCGGCTCAGCGGCGCCTATGCGCGGCTCGCTGACCGGGCGGTGAAGAAGGGGGAGGCGCTCGCCGCTGCGGGTCTGTCGGGTAACGCAGGCGCGCGGTCTGCTCTCCACAGCACGGCCGTGCGGCTCTGGTATTTCGAGAAACGGCTCGGCCGGCCGATGCCTGACGACGTCGCGGACTTCGCGCGCAAGGTCGGCTTCGAAACGGCATCGGCCTTCGATGAAGCCGTTCATCGGGAATGGGCGTTCGTCAACGCCGGACCAACGAAATCTCCTTGACTGTAAAGAACAAGTAGTCTCTGCTCGTTTCCGGAGGGGAACGTGGACGGGCAATGCTGCGCGGGCGGCGTTCGGTTCAGGCTTTATCCGAAGCCGCCCTATGTGCATCCGGAATGGCCTCCGGAGACCATCAGCGTCTCCAGCCCGCCCGGCTCGATCGGGCCTGGGCCGGCCGACGCTCGGATGCGGCTCATCTTACCGGTCGACAAGCGCTACTCCTACGGCGTCAATCCGGGCCCGCTTGGAACCCCGCGTCTCGATCTCCCGCCTTACCGCGGGCGGATCCGTCATCCAGTCTGCCCGGACGAAGAGGGCCACTTCGACAGCATCCCTGAAGGCACGCCCGAATTCGCGGAGGCGCACGTGTTCGGCACGGTCCGGTTCGTGCTCGACATCTGGGAGCGCTATTTCGGCCGGCCGATCGAGTGGCATTTCGCCCGCGACTACCGCCAGCTCGAGATTGTCATCCTGCCACGAATCGATAACGCCTATGCCGGCTACGGCTTCATGGAGATCGGCGCCCACCCGCAGGAAGATGGAACGCTAGCGCCGTACGCTGTCAATTTCGACGTGATGGCGCACGAGCTCGGTCATCTCATAATCTATTCGACCATTGGCGTGCCGTCGCCCTCCGCCCGGCGAGCCGAATACTATGGTTTTCAGGAATCGGCGGCCGATACGACGGCGATCATCGCCGTGCTGCACTTTGAATCCCTAATTGAGCGTCTGCTTGAAGAGACGCACGGCAATCTGTATGTGTTCAATGAGCTCAATCGCTTTGGCGAGTTGTCGGATCACGAACAGGTCCGGCTGGCCAGCAACGATGTCAAGCTGTCGCGATTTTCGGCCGGCTGGGATGACGAGCACAAGCTGTCCCAGCCGCTGACCGGGGCGATTTTTGACATCGGCGTCGACATCTTCCAGGAGTTTTTGGTCGAGCGCGGCGTGATTCCGCGCGACGTTGCGGAGGCGACGCGCAAAGTCCGTCACGCGCCCGAGTTGGCGCAGATCGTGCAACCCGTTTTCGACGCCGCCTACGAGGGGCGCTACCAGGAGTTCCGCTCGGCGTTAATCGACGCGCGCGACTATGTGGGCGCGGCGCTCGCCGAGACGTGGAAGCGTCTTAGGGCGGACGATTTCTCCTATCTCGACGTTGGGCTGGTTCTTCTCGAAATGGACCGGGCGATGAGCGGCGGACGGTATCGGCGGGCCATCGCCGAGAGCTTCGACTGGCGGGAGATCGGCCGCGTGACCGTCGGCCCGCGCCTCAAGCCGCCTGGACGACATAGCCATACGCACTCGCCGCGGACTATCACGCCGGATATCGGCGAACGGCTGCCGAGAATGACTTACCGCGAACGGGCGATCGCGGCTGGGATTGGTAGGTAATTCGTCCTGAGTTATTTACGGGAGACCCGAAATGGCGGAAACATTACTTACTCCATCGAGTATTAAGTTGTTCGGACGGCTGGTGAATAGCCTCACTTATACAGATGACACATCTAGCGCAATACTTGGCTGTAACAATTTTCTTCAACACCAACTGGCTTGTCGACGATACATAGGTTTCCGTGGCTCAATACGGGAAGTGATTGATGGAAAGAAGACAACAGTTTTGAATCGAATATTTGATATAAAATCTGACGCGTTGTCAATGACCGATTTCATGATTGGAATGCAGATCGAAGCTGAAAATGGATACCTCGTCACGGATCCGCCCACAACAATCGCTGATATTGATATAAAAGACCATATCGTTACCGTACGCCCGACCCCTCTGAAAGCGGGAACCAACATTGAGTTCAGAGTAGTCGTTGCACCAAAGTTCGCTCGAATATATACCTTTAGCTTCGAAGGCTCAATTTACAATTTGCCGAGACCATCCATTTTCATTGTTCACGGGTGGGGAAAAGCGGTGAATATTACCGGCGGCCATAGGTGGAATCCTCCGGCTCATGGAGTTGGAGTAGCGGCACCTGGTGGATGGGCTGGCGGCAGCGGTGTGGGCCGAACCGATCTCGACGAGTCGGGCGTCCTGGCAAGGGAATGGGAATTTGCGGCGCCGCATGCGCCGGATAACCTGGATCTTCGCTACTGGGAATACGAAAAGGGCGATTTCTCGATCCGGTTCGACACTGAAGCCGGACCGTTTGAGCAAATCCTGCTCATGGCGGCGTTGCGCTCAGGCGCGGACGCGGCCGACCGCAGCGGCTATAGTCTTAGCGGCAGGAGCGGCTACAGTCTGAGCGGCTACAGCCTCAGTGGCTACAGCCTAGGCGTGAACCCCGGCGGGGGCGGCAGCGGTCCGCGCAACAACCGCTGAGATGATTTGCGCCCGACTCCGGAGGCCTTCCAGCAGCGCGCAGCCAGCTAGGCGTAGGGCCGCGCGTCGCTTGGGCGCCAACGGACCTTTGAGCGCGGAGACCGCGTCGAATGTAAATGACCTCGGCCTCCGCTTGCCCGTAGCGATTCCGGAACTTCAGAGCGATCCGCGGCCGGCTCCGTCGGCCGATTCGTGGCCAGCTATTCTGGGCCGGGTCTCGGCCCGCCGGCTGCTTGCGTGTCACTAGTCGATTTTTGTTATTTTCACCAGTTCAGCAGGTCAACGGAAAGATAGCGGCGCCCAAATAGCAGGCACTCGCTTGTCAGCGCGGTTACGCGCCGTCGCAATTCGTATATTGTCGTATTGCGGACTGTCCCGCTGGCGACGAGGTCATGCCATCCACTGAGCCAACGACTCAACCAGCGTCAGCCGAGCGACGCGGCAAACGCGCCGCCGTGATGATCGCCGACATGGTCGAGTTCAGCCGACGCATGGAGCAGGACCAGGCCGGCAGCGTCGGTCATGTGACAAGGTCGGTTCAGCTTTTCCGGGCGCTGATCGGCGACTACGGCGGCCAGATCGCCAACCTTTCCGGCGATGGAATTCTCGCGCTGTTCGAAAGCGCCGACAAGGCGCTGCAATTCGCTGTTCAGATCCAGACGGAATTCCGCGACCAGTCCGTCTGGGGCGACGGCGAACCAATCCAGTTCCGCGTCGGGCTCAATATCGGCGACGTGACGTTTCAGGAGTCGATCGCCTACGGCCATTGCATCAACGTCGCGGCGCGTCTCCAATCGATGGCCGATCCCGGCGGCATCCTCGTGACGGGCGCGTTCCGTTCGGCGGCGGGTGAGATTCCGGGCTTTTCTTTGCGCTCGCGTGGACAGCCGCACCTGAAGAACATTTCCGAATCGATCGAAGTGTTCGCGGTCGAGCAGACCGGCGATGGTAAACGACGGTTCGCGATCGTCGCGCGCGAAGCTCCGAACATCGAGCCCGTTCGGCACCCGACGATCGCGGTGCTGGCGCTCGCCAACCTCTCGGGCGACCCGCGTAACGATCACCTCTGCGAGGGGATCGCCGAGGATATCATCGGTAGCCTCGCGCGGTTCCGCAATCTGATGGTGATCGCGCGGCACTCGGCCTTCCTGTTCAATCTCAAGGAGCATCCAACCGAAGAGGTCCGCCAGCGCCTCGGCGTCCGCTACATTCTCAGCGGTAGTTTGCGTAGATCCGACAAGCATCTTCGCATCGCTGTCCAACTCATCGATGCGGCGTCCGAGAGCGCGCTTTGGTCCGATCGTCTCAATGTCGAACTTGACGACCTGTTCGACCTTCAGGAAGAAATAGCCGGGGCCGTCGCCGCGCGAATGTCGGTTCAGATCGACATAGCCGAGCACCGGCAGGAATCGTATTACCCGCAGGACATGCGCGCCTACGGGCTGGTAGTCCGCGGCCAACACCTTCTTTTGAATTTTACCAGAGAGGCGAACTCGCACGCACGCCGTTTGTTTGAAGAGGCGATCGAGCTTGCGCCAGAGTACAGCCGCGCTCATAGCGCCATGTCACGAACGTACAACCATGACTGGCGGTATTCCTGGTCGGACGCGCCAAAAGAATCGCTCGGATCGGCAATCGCTTACGCGCGCCGCGCCAAGACGCTCGACCGCCTCGACGCCCGTGGCTTCGCGGAGCTTGGCTTCGCGCGACTCTATTGCAAACAGCACGACGAGGCCCTCGCCGAATATGCGCAGGCATTAGCGCTCAACCCGAACGACAGCGACATCGTCGCCGAGCACGCCGACGCGCTCGTCTACGCCGAGCGGCCCCAGCGAGGTGTCGAACTCGTGCAGAAGGCGATGCAACTAAATCCCTATTATCCGGACACCTACCTCTGGTGCCTCGCGGACGCCTACGACGCAATGGGACAGTCCGAAGACGTGATCGCAACGGTCCGCCGCATGCACGATCCGTCAGAGGGGCAACGGCTGCTCGCCGCCAATTTCGCCCATCTCGGAATGATGCGCGAGGCGGAAGCCGCCGCGCACGAAGTCATCCGGCTTCATCCGGGATTCACCATCAGCGACTGGCGCGAGCGCCCCCCCTATCGAGACAGGGTCGTCCTCGAGCGATATGTCGAAGGCTTGCGGAAAGCCGGGCTGCCCGACTGACGAAAGTCAGAGAGCTCTGGAGCGCTGGCCGGTTATGCCGGCAGCGCGCGGGGTCTCGGCCCGCCGGTCGCCCAGTCGAGCAATTCGGCCGTGTGCACGACGGGCAGCGCAGTTCCCGCCGCAATCTGGGTGATGCAGCCGATGTTGCCGGCCGCGATCAGGTCGGGCGCGGTGCTTTCGATATTGGCCACTTTGCGGTCGCGCAATCGGGTCGCGATTTCCGACTGCAACAGATTGTAGGTGCCGGCCGAGCCGCAACAGAGGTGTCCCTCCGGCGGGTCGAGCACGATAAAGCCTGCATCCTTCAGTAAAAGCTTCGGCTCGTTTCGGACCTTCTGCCCATGCTGCAGGGAGCAGGCGCTGTGATAGGCGACCCGCCGTCCGGTTGGACTGACCGGCGGCTGCAGGCCAATCTCGCGCATGAGTTCCGTGATGTCGCGCGCTAGCGCGGAAACCGTGCGGGCCGGCCCGGCGAGTTCGGGATCGTCGCGGAACATGAAGCCGTAGTCCTTGACTGTCGTGCCGCAGCCGGAGGCGTTGATCACGATCGCGTCCAGCCCTCCCGCGGCGATTTCGCGGGTCCACGCGAGGATGTTGGCCCGGGCATAGTCGTTCGCCTCCTGGCCGAGATGATGGGTCAGGGCTCCACAGCAGCCTGCTCCCTGAGACACGACGACTTCGCATCCATGGCGCGTCAGCAAACGGATGGTGGCCTCGTTGATCTCAGGCGCCAGGACCTGCTGGGCGCAACCGCTGAGCAGCGCCACTCGCCGGGTCCGCGTCGGCGCCGCGAAAACCTGCGGCCGATCGACAGGGGAGGGCGCCGGCACATGCGACGGGGCCAGAGCCAGCGTCGCCCGCAATGGACCCGGCGCCCATCGGGCGAACGGTTTGGCAAGGCGCGACGCGCTGAGCGCCGCCCTGAACAGACGGGGCCGGGGGAGGACAAAGCCCAAGAGGCGGCGGAAGGCGCGCTCCAGAAATGGCCGGCGATAGGTCTTCTCGATATGATGCCGGGCGTGGTCGACGAGGTGCATGTAGTTGACGCCGGAGGGGCAGGTCGACATGCACGACAGGCAAGAGAGGCAGCGGTCAACGTGCTTGACGACGCCTTCCGTCGCCCGCCGGTCATTCTCCAGCATGTCCTTGATGAGATAGATCCGCCCTCGGGGGCTATCGAGTTCGTCGCCAAGCAGCACATAGGTCGGACAGGTCGCGGTGCAGAAGCCGCAATGCACGCAAGACCGCAGAATCGTCTCGGACTCCCGGACATCGGAATTCGCCAGCTGGGCCGCGGTGAAGTTCGTCTGCATGATGGTTACTGACCTTCGTGCATGCGGCCAGGATTGAGGACGCCGCGGGGATCGAAGCCGCTCTTGACCCGCTTCATAAGGGCGGCGAGCGCGCCATGAAGGGGTTCGAACACCGCCGTTCTCGCGCGAACGTCGTCGGGCGCAACGACGAGAGTCGAATGGCCGCCCGCCTCGCGCATCGCCGCCCTCACCCGGGACGCTCCGCCATCCGGTCCTGCTTCGTCGGCGTCGAGGCCGAGCCAAATGAGGCCGCCGCCCCAATCGTAGAAAGCCTCGGCCGAGTCGAATTGGGCGCGCAAAGCGTTCGATACGACAGGCGCCGAGGTCGGCGTCGGGCAGAGTCGCCAAACGCGCTGTCGGCCGGACGGCAACAAACCCCGCACTTGGCCAATCTCGGCCCAGAGCCGCTCGGTTTCGGCCGCGGCCAGGCGGAGCCCGTGTCCGAGCAGCGACTCGATCGCGTTGGCGCGGAAGGCGACGGAAGGCGCCGGGCCTTCGAGGCGGAGCGCGGTTACGGCGCCGAGGCCTTGAGCCACCCCCTCGACGGCCGAGCGGCGCGCAACAGAGGCCGGCAGATGCGCGGCCGCCGACACCTCATAAGGCGTGTTGAGCGCCCGCAACAGTTCGGGAATGGCGATTTCGTCGGCCATCCCCTCAAGCAGAATGGTGCAGGCCGTCTCCGGCCTCGGCATGACTTTCAGAGTGGCTTCTGTAAGCACCGACAAGGTGCCATGGGCGCCGGCTTGCAGCTTGCACATGTCGTAGCCGGTGACGTTCTTCACGACCTTGCCGCCGGCCTTCCATACCTCGCCCCAGCCGTTGATCGCCGAGAAGCCGAGGAAGTAGTCGCGCGCGGCCCCGGCGCGCACCCGACGGGGCCCGGCGAAATTGCAAGCGAGAACGCCCCCGAGCGTCGGTTCGCCGTCGCCGCCCATGAGGCCGCGCCAATCCGGCGGCTCAAAGGCCAACATCTGCCGCTTTGCCTTAAGCTCAGCCTCGATCTCCGCCATCGGCGTTGCGGCGCGCGCGGTGAGGATCAGTTCGGCCGGATCGTAGTCGACAATTCCCGCCAAGCGCGACACGTCAAGCCGATGGTCGGCGCGCGGAGGACGACCCAGCCCCCGCTTGCTACCGCCGGCGACGATTTCGAGCGACTGGCCCTCGGCGGCCGCCCAGGCGACGACTTCTGCGGCTTCAGCGGCGTCCGAGGGTTGGAAAACGGTCACGAAACTCCTCTTTGCTCAGAAGCGCGGCAGATTGGGGAAGCTGAGCTGTCCGGCGCGGACATGCATGCGGCCCAGCTCCGCGCAGCGGCAGAGCTGCGGAAACACTTTCCCGGGATTGAGCAGGCTCTTTTCATCGAAGGCGCATTTGAGACGCTGCTGCTGGTTGAGGTCGATCTCGTTGAACATCGTGTCCATGAGGTCGCGCTTCTCGACGCCGACCCCGTGCTCGCCGGTCAGAACGCCGCCGACCTCGACGCAAAGCCGGAGGATGTCGCTGCCGAACGCCTCCGCGCGCTCGAGTTCCCCGGGCTTGTTGGCGTCATAGAGGATCAGCGGATGCAGATTCCCGTCGCCGGCGTGAAACACATTGGCGGCGCGCAGGCCGTAGCGCGCCTCCATCTGCTTCATGCGCAGGAGGACGTCGCCGATCCGCTTGCGCGGGATCGTGCCGTCCATGCAGTAGTAGTCCGGAGAGATGCGTCCGACCGCCGGGAATGCGGCCTTGCGCCCGGCCCAGAACAGGAGCCGCTCCTCTTCGGATTGGCTGGCGCGGCAGGAGGTTGCGCCATGCCGCGCGGCGATCGCCTCCACCGCGGCGATCAGATGATCCACCTCGGCCTCGCAGCCGTCGAGCTCGACGATCAGCAGCGCGTCGGCGTCAAGCGGATAGCCGGCGTGGACGAAAGCCTCGGCCGCTTCGATGGCGAGGCGGTCCATGATCTCCATTCCCCCCGGAATGATGCCGTCGCCGATGACTGCGGCGACGCAATCGCCAGCGCCCTCGACGCTGGGGAAGCCGATCATCAGCGCCCGCGCTCCGGGCGGCGTCGGCAGGACGCGCACCGTCACCTCGGTGACGACGCCGAGCATCCCTTCGGAGCCGACCATGACGCCGAGCAGATCATAGCCCGAGGCGTCGAAATGCTTGCCGCCGAGGCGCACCGCCTCGCCGTCCATCGTCACCATTTCGATGCCGACGACATTGTTGGTGGTGAGGCCGTATTTCAGGCAGTGCACGCCGCCCGAATTCTCCGCCACATTGCCGCCGATGGTGCAGGCGATTTGGCTGGAGGGATCGGGGGCGTAGTACAAGCCGTGAGCCTGGACGGCATGGGTGATGCCGAGATTGGTCACCCCCGGCTGCACGACCACGCAACGATTGGCGATGTCGATCTCGAGGATGCGGTTGAACTTGCCCAGCCCCAGCAACACGCCGTCTTCCAGCGGCAGCGCGCCGCCGGACAGCGAGGTGCCGGCGCCGCGCGGCACCACTTTCACATTGTTTGCCGAGCAGTATCGCAGCACCTCGACGACCTGCGCAGTCGTTTCCGGCAGGACCACCACCATCGGCAGCTGACGATAGGCGGTCAGTCCGTCGCATTCGAAGGCGCGACGCTCATGTTCGGCGTCGATCACGCCCTCCCCCGGCACGATCCGGCGCAGAGCCACGACAATCTCTGCGCGACGGGCAAGAACCGCCTGGTCCGCCGGAGGCATCGCGATCATTGCACGCCTCCCACGGTCGGAATGACCCAGGGAAAGACGAACTGCTGGAGGGCGACGAGCACGCTGAGCAGCAGGGTCAAGACAATACTGTGAATGAAGGTGCGCGCGAACACCACGCCTTCATGGCCCTTTAGGTTGGTCACCGAAACGCCAGTGGCGATGTTCTGCGGCGAGATCATCTTGCCCATCACCCCGCCGGACGAGTTGGTCGCGGCGAACAGGACCGGGTTGAGGTTCAGTTGGCGCGCGGCGACGACCTGCAGATTGCCGAAGAGCGCGTTGCCCGAGGTATCGCTGCCGGACAGCATCACTGCGACCCATCCGAGGAAGGGGGATAGCAGAACGAAGAGATACCCCGTAGATGCGACCGCATGGCCAAGCGTGTAGGCGAGCCCGGAGTAGTTCATCAGATAGGCGAGCCCGATGATGAGCATCACGGTAATGATCGCGATCCACGCCTGCCTGAAAGTCTTGCCGACGCATTCGAGGAACGCCGCCGGCGAAAGTCTGTCGAGGACCGCGGTGATGACAGCCGCCAGCAGGATCGCGGTTCCAGTGCCTAGCGGTTGGAACGCCCAGACGGCAGCGTAGGGCTTGTTGTTGTAGAGCGTGATTGAGACCGCATTGTGCAGGCCCGGCCAAGGAATATTCTGCTGGCCGATCGCCGCCCAGCCGAAGTGCGTCCACACAATGACGACCGCCGACACGATGAGCCACGGCGCCCAGCCTTCCCAGGGCGCGACGTGCGATGCGGTCGGTTCGCTTTCGAGCGTCTCTTCCTTGATCGCGAATTCTCCGTCCGGCGCCGGTCGCCAGACCTGAAGGAACAGCAGCGTGACGATCAGCGAGCCGATCGAAGAGAGCACGTCGGTCAAGGCGTAGTCGAGGAAGTTGGACGAAACGAATTGAGAGACGGCGAAGCTGCCTCCGGCCACGAGCAGGACCGGCCAGAGAGCGCGGACCGAGCGCATGCCGCCATAGATCGCCATGACATAGAACGGCAAGATAACCGCGATGACGGGCAACTGACGGCCGATCATCGCGCCCAGCGCAGGAGCCGGCAGGCCTGTGACGGCGCCGAGCACCGTGACCGGAACGCCCAGCGCGCCGAAGGCGACCGGCGCCGTGTTGAAGATCAGCACGAAGACCAGCGCTTCAAGCGGCGGATAGCCGACGAGAATCAACAGCGAGCTGGTGATCGCAACCGGAGTGCCGAAACCCGCCACGCCCTCGAGCAGGGCGCCAAAGCAGAAGCCGATGACGACCAGCACCACGCGCCGGTCGTTTGGGAGATGGTTGATCACCCAGTGGCGGAAGGCGTCGAAGCGACCGGACCTCACGGCAATGTTATAGAGAAGCAGCGCGTTGACGACGATCCACATCACCGGCCAAAGCGCAAGGACGGCGCCGGCCGCGACCGAGTTGAGCGCAAGCCCGACCGGCATTTTCCAGACTGCGACGGCGATGATCAGGCCAGTGACGAGGCCGGCCAGGGCCGCTTGCCACGCCGGTCGCCGCAAGACGCCAAGAAGGACGAGCACCGCCACGATCGGCAGGATCGCGACAAGAAACGACAGCCCGAGGCTGTCCCCGACTGGGGTCAGAAGTTGTTGGAACATTTGTGCTCTCCTTGGCGCCCCTTATTTCTTGTTTCGATTCCAGTTTCCGCTTCTTGAACGCGTCAAGCCACCGCCAGTTTGAGAAGATCCGTCGTTCGGGCTGCAGCCTCTCCGCCTCCCCTATGCTCTGATCAGAATCGCCCGGAAATCGTTGACGTTCGTTAGCGTGGGACCAGTGATCAGCTGATCCCCCAAGGCCTCGAAGAAGCTGTGCCCGTCATTGTCCGCGAGGCGCGCCTTCGCGCTTATCCGTAGAGCCGCGGCGCGCGCGAGGGTGTCGGGCGCGACAATGGCGCCGGCGACCTCCTCGGCCCCGTCGACGCCGTCGGTGTCGCCAGCCAGCGCGTAGACATTAGGCAATCCGTTGAGTTCGACAGCCAGGGCCAGAAGAAACTCGACATTGCGTCCACCGCGCCCATGGCCGCGGACGGTCACCGTCGTTTCGCCTCCGGAGATCAACACGCAGGGCGGCGGCGCCGGCTGATGGCGACGCGCGACCTGACGGGCGATCCCCGCCATGACCCGCCCGACTTCGATCGCTTCGCCTTCGATGGAGTCTCCGAGGATTAGCGGTTCGACCCCTGCTTTGCGGGCGACGATCGCGGCCGTCTCCAGCGAGGCCTGCGGCGCAGCTATGATTCGCGTCACGGTGCGCGCGAAAACCGGGTCGCCCGGTTTGGGCGTCTCCGCGTTGGGATCGGCG